>JAUSLQ010000207.1 GCA_030645675.1 Actinomycetota bacterium
CGGATGAGCGGATTGGTGACCAACCCGACACCGCCGACGCCGACGGCCCCCATCCCGAGGCGATACTTGGTCGTCCGCGGGTTCTGCTCGACCCAGCCGACGCTCACCAGCGTCATCAGGATGCGATGAACGCTCGCGCGCGACAGGTTCACGTAGCCCGACAGCTCGAGCAGCCCGAGCGGGTAGGGGTGCTCGGCAAGTGTGGTGAGCACGTGGATAGCCCGCTGGATGGACCTGACCGTTCCTTCCTCGCGACCACCGCCCGCTGCACGCGGCTCGGGCGACGTCCCTTGCACAGCCACACCGACCTCCTCGACGAGCATCGTAGCCGGGAAGCCAGGAGGGCTCCCCGACGTGGCCCGTCAAAACCGAAGAATTGTCCGTGAACAGCTCGTCGGCTTTGAACGGGCACTTGTCACCTCAAGACCAGTCCCCCGTCCGGGCAGATGGATTGGCCCGTCACTGCTTGCGCGCCAGGGGTGGCGAGGAAGGCCACCACGACGGCGACGTCGTCGGGCACCAGGCTTCTCGGCAATGCCTGACGGCGGACGACGCCGTCCGCTATGTCCTTGCCCAGGCCCGGCTCGGGTATCGGCGGCGGGGTCATACCGGGAGCGACGCAGTTCACGGTGATGCCGTCGGCACCCAGCGACCGAGCGAGGGAACGCGCTGCGCCGATCAAGGCGCCCTTGCTCGTGATGTACGGCAGCATGTCGGACACGGCCGGGGGATCCCAGAACGTGTCCGACACGAGGAAGATGCCGCGGCCGAAGCCACGAGCCTTCATCCCGGGCGTGAACTCCTGCATCAGCCACAGCGGCGCCTCCACGTTCACCGCCATCACCGTCCGCAGCAGCGACGCATCCAACTGGTCGAGCGTCGACCGTTCGAACGCCACTGCTGCGTGCACCAGCACGTCGCATCGCCCGTACTCGGCCAACACGCGGCGCGCGACGCGACGCACATCGGCCTCTGTGGCGAGGTCCGCGCTGAACTCACCCTCTCGGTCCACCACCACGACGTCGTGGCCACTGGCCACGAGATGGCAGACGATGGCGCTGCCAATGAAACCGTTTCCACCCGTCACCACGGCGACGGGCTTGGATTCACCTCCGTCAGGCACTAAACCTCTCCTGAAGGCCTGCCAAGGCCCCGTCGATGTCGGCGCCGATACCCACCCGCGCCATGTCCTGCATCGGGTCGGGAACCTCGACGGTGATCGCGTACTCGACTTCCGTGTGGCCGTCGACCGCGCGCACGGTGAAGGCTGCGAGCAGGCTCGCCAGCGGCGTCGCCTGACCAGGAACCAGCTCGTACGCCAGGCGCTTGCCGGCCACGTCCAGTTCGGCGATCCGGTCGAACACGCTGTCGCCGCGCGTGAAGTTGACCTTGCGCTCGCCGTTGCTCTGCATCTCGATCGACTGGATGTGCGGTTGCCACGAGGCGTGACCCGCGAAGTCGCTGACGAACTCCCAGACCTCCTCTGCGTCCGCGTTCAGCTCGATGGACTTGCTCAGTGCGACCTTTGCCATGTTGTTGCTCCTTGTTTCGTTCGAATGGGTAGTGACGCCTGCGTCGAGTGCCGCGCGTGCGGCCTCGACCCGGCTCCGGGCGTCGGCGGGGGTGAGCATCTCCATGACGCCCGCGAGGGGTCCGGTCATGCCTTGTAGCCAGCCGCCCGTCGCGAGGTCGCCGGTGTCGACCGCTTCGCCGCCGATGCTGGCGATGATGTCCGCGACCAACGACTTCGCCGTGGGATCGTCACCTGCGATGTAGACAGCGTTGTTGGCGCCGGCGTTCGCGCCGAGTGCGGGGGCCAGGATGAAGAGGGGCGTGCTGTTGAATGCCTTCACCACGCGAGCGCCGGGCACGTAGCTCGCAACCAGCACGCTCGACACGTTGTCGCCGATGTCGATGAGGCCGTCCGGCCCCGGCGCAGAACGGTTGTTCGTGCCGTCGACGACGACGACCCCGGACCAGTCGTCGACGACCGACACCGCCTCGGCGGTCTTCCCCCAGGGGGTCGCGAGGAACACGACATCAGCCCACGCGACAGCGTCCGTCACCTCCGCGGCATGGCCGTTCGGCCCGAGGGCCGCAACCATTTCGTCGAGCGACTCGGGCCCCCGCGAGTTCGACAGCGTGACCTCGTGCCCCGCCTCCACGAACAACGCGCTGAGCGCCTGGCCCATGCGACCGGATCCAATGATTGCAATATTCATTCCTGTGCTTCCTCTCCAATGAACGGCAACTTGCTTTCGTCCTCGAACTCGCTCGCCCACTCGGGACCACCGAGGTAGCTCGCTTGGACGAGGGTCATGTCGTTGCGCAGCACGTGCGCGTCGTAGCTGCTGGAACTGACTCCGCTCGCCATCAGGTAGGCGCGGTCCGCGATGCCGAGCGCAAGATGCACGTGCTGCTCGACCAGCAGGACCGCACACTTGTGCTCGGTCGCGTACGTGCGCACGACCGGCAGCAGACGCTCGACGACCAATGGCGCCAGACCCAGACTCAACTCGTCGAGTAACAGCACGCTGGGCTTGCGCGCAAGGGCCCGGGCCATCGCGAGCATCTGCTGCTCACCGCCCGACAAGACCCCGGCCATCCGTCCCGAGATCGCCCTGAGCGCCGGGAAGTACTCGTAGGCGGCGTCCGCATCGAGCTTCTCCTTCCGCGGTCCGAGTCGCAGGTGCTCAGCGACAGTCATCCCGCGGAAGAGCCCTCGATCCTCGGGAACATGAGCGATTCCAGCGCGCGCGCGTGCGCTGGGAGACAGCGGTGCGAGGTCCGAACCGGCGAGGCGAACCTGCCCTTCTGTCATTCGGATCAATCCGGAGATCGCACGCAAAGTGGTGGACTTGCCGGCACCGTTCGGTCCCAGCATTGCCACGACCTCACCCGGCGCCACGTACAACGAGACCCCGTGCAAGACGGGACCGTTGTCGTACCCCGCAGCGAGCCCGTCGACGGAGAGCGCAGAGGTTGTCAACTCGGACCTCCTGGATCGTTTGTTCGAAGAGCCGACGATCCGAGGTACGCCTCGATCACCCGTTCATTGGCGTAGATCTCGTGCGGCGGTCCCTCGGCGATGACCTCTCCGAACTCGACCACGACGACGTGATCACACGTGCCGAACACGAAGCCGATGTCGTGGTCGATGAGCAACATGGATGTTCCGCCGGACGTGAGCCCGCGCAACTGCAGTCCCAGCGCCCGCGTCTCCGACGTGTCGAGGCCAGCTGCCGGCTCGTCCAGGCATACGACGCGGGGGGACCCGGCAAACGCGCGCGCGATGCCGACGAGCTTCCGTTGCCCTTCCGACAACTCGGTGGGCATCGCCTCGAAGAGGTGCCCGATCCCCACGGAGTCCAGCACACCGCCGACTCGCGCCTTGTCCAGCGTCGGCTTGATGAATAGTTCCTTGACGGTGGCCCAGGGCGACGGAGTTCCGATCGCGACAGCCACGTTCTCCGCCACACTGAGATCGTCGAACAGCTCAACGGCCTGCCAAGTGCGGCCGAGGCCGCGCCGGACTCGGGCATGAGGCTTCAGCCGTGTCACGTCCTGGCCAGCGATCTCGACCCGTCCGTCGCACGCGACGAAGCCTGCGATCGCGTCGACAAGCGTCGTCTTGCCAGCCCCGTTGGGTCCGATCAGTCCCACTATCTTGCCGTCAGGCACTTCAAGGCTCACGTTCGACACTGCCCGCAGGCCGCCGTATCGGACGGACACTCCACGGACTGCGAGGGCGGGGGCGGTCATGCGGCGACCCCCTGCTGGTTCGCTGGCTGCACCGGGGGCGTGGCCGAGCCCCGGAGACGCTCAACTCGGCGCCGTTCGCGCTTGGTCGCCGAGGCAATGAGGATCCCGTCCGGGTAGAAGCGGAGTTGGAGAAGCAGCCCAGCTCCGATGAGGAGCTGCACGTACAGCCCCACTTGATTCTGGGGCAGCACCCATTTCTGCAGGATGAGCGGCACCACTGCACCCACCATGCCGAAGCCTCCGAGTACCGCGCCCTGCACGACCGTCACGCCCAGCACGTAGACGCTGGCGACGACGGAGAGCGCGGTCATCACGTCGAACATCGAAGTGGAGACCGTGCCGAAGTCGTACGCGAAGAGAACACCGGCGACACCTGCCAACGCGGACGAGATTGCAAAGGCGGCAACCTTCAGCGCCCGGACGTTGACCCCGGCCGCTGCCGCTGCGCGCTCGTTCGATCGAACCGCCAACATGCGCCGGCCAAGTTCGCCACGTCGCAGATTCGCGACAAAGGCATACAGGGCTGCAGTGACCACGAGTGCGCACAGGCCGAAGACCGGACTCGGCAGATCGCCTCCGAGGCCTCTGAAGCCGGCGTCCGTGCCCAGGCTGACTCCGAAGATGGAGGGCTGCTCGACCGTGACAGCCGTCTGCCCGCCGCCCCAGTCGGGATTCGCGAAGACGAACTTCTCGACCGCCACGGCAGCGGCCAGAGTGACGACCACCAGCGTCACGCCGCGGACCCGCAAGGCCGAGACACCGACGACCACACCCACGATCAGCGCCATTACGACGGCGATCAGAGGTCCTAGCGGGAAACCAATGCCGTACCTCGAGCTCAACCGTGCGACACCGAAACCGGCGATTCCGGCCAGCGCCAGCTGCACGACCGACAATTGCCCGACGTACCCCATGATCACGATGAAGGAAAGACACAAGACGGTGCCGACCAGTCCGGTGACCACGGCCTGCCTGAACTCCGAGGGCAGCACGACGAGCGCGATGGCGCATGCGGCGACCATGGGGACCATTCGTCGTGCAAGTTGCTCCTGCTTGGGAACGCGAGGCAAGGACCGCTCGCGCAGGTCGCCTCGCTGCGGCAGGCTCGATCCTCGCCACCACAGCGCCACGACGATGAGGACGAACACGACGAGCGGTTGAACGCCGGACAACGCCACCCCGTTGCGGTTGGGAAACCACGGTTTCGTCGATGCATAGAAGATGAGGGACTCGCCGACTCCGATGGCCAAGCCAGCGGCACACGCAATACCGAACGAAGTGAATCGCGCAAAGAGCGCTGCGGCCAGGGCTGGGACGATGAGGAGTGGAATCGTCGTCGCGCTGATGCCGACGATCGGGGCCGCGGCGATACCTACCATCCCCGCCCCAAGGTTCGCGAGGATCGAGTTCATCACCGAGATCGAGCTCGGCTCGAGCCCCGCGAGCACCGCCGCGACTTCGTTCTCTGACGATGCGCGTGTCGCCAATCCGAATCGCGTGAAGCGGTAGATCAGCCACAGCCCTGCGGCCAGCAGCGAGACCCCCGCCGCAAGGATCAGCTGAGCCACCGGCACGGGGACATCGCCGACCACGATGACATCGTCGGGCAAGACCGCTGGACTTGCCAACGGGGCGGTACCGAAGATCACCTGGACCAGCGCCTGCGAGAGCAGCAGGACGCCAAGAGACGCCACGAGCTTGGCCAGCGGTGAGGCTGTTCGCAGTGGTCTCACGGCGAGCAGTTCGATCACCACTGCGTAGAGCACCATGAATGCAAGGGTCGCAATCACCGCTGGCCAAGTGTCGAGTGTGAAACGGAAGAACCCCGTGCGGAACGCCCAGAACATGTAGCCGGCCACCATGACCGACGCACCCGCGGCCAAGTTGAACGACCCGGTGCCGCGCCAGCTGAGCACGACGCCGATCGCCACTGCGGCGATGACGGCGCCGGATCCCAGCCCGAGGAGGGCGAACACGAGGATGGTTTGCAAGGGTTCCTCCGAGCGCGTGAGCGCTAGATCAGTGAGCCGAACTCGATGCCGAAGTGTTGCTTGGCGTAGGTCTGCGCGAACGACTCGTACTGCAGGCCGGCGTTCGTGCGGGCTGTCGAGAAGTCGCGCCAGTAGCGCTCCATACGACTGCCCTGACGGCCGCTCTCGCTCGTTCCACCAGTACGGAACAGAATCTCGATCGCCTCCCACGCGAGGTTGATCGCGTGGTGGGTGCCGGCGTGGATCGTCATCAGTTGCTCGGTGTCGTAGCCGGCGCCGTCCTGCACGGACTCCGCGCACAGCTGCGAGTAGTACTCGCTCATGTGCAGGAGAATGGCCTCGGCAGCCACCAGCTTCCCGCTGGCGAGGCCCCAATGCCGCTGGAAATCCGGGTTCTGGTACCTCGGCACCGGGTTCGGGCCCATGGTCTTGCGCTCGCGGATGATCCGCTCGTACTCGTCGAGCGCCGCGTACGCAGTGCCGACGAGGATGGAGGTGATCTCCAGCTGGAGGTAGCCCATGGGGTGTCCGGCATACATCGGGTTGCCGTGCAGTTCGTAGCCGGGAGCGGCGAGGCCGTCACCGAAACCGACGAGGCTGCCGAAGACCATGGACTCGTCCGGGATGACCGCCCCGGTGACCTCGATGCTGTTGGACCCGCTCCCGCGCATTCCGACGGCCCAGTCCTTCCAGTCGTCGAGCAGGGCCCAGTCGGCGCGAGGGACGAGGGCGACACCGATCCGTGCACCGTTCGCCTCTTCAGGGTCGAGGCGGACCGCCAGCATCGCGTGGGTGGAGTACGGGGAGCCGGAGCAGTAGTCCCACTTGCCGTTGATGGCCCAGCCGCCTGGCGCACGAACTGCAGTCCCCATCGGGAGCGCCCGCAGCGGGGCCGCGAACTCCCCATCGGGGAGCAGCGCCGACAACTGAGCCGATTCGCCCCACAAGCCACCGAGCTGGAGGCCGTGCCCGGCCGCGAGGCAAAGGCACCAACCCGTTCCGGGACAGCCGCGAGCGATCTCCACGACCATCTTGACGAAGGTCGGGACATCGAACTCGTACCCCCCGAATCGCTGGGGAAGGAGGGTCCGGTAGAAACCGGCCCCACGGAACAACTCGTGAGTCTCCGGCGAATAGGCGCCGCGCTGCTCCGTGGCGTCCTGTTCCGTCCGAAGATGATCACGGAGCGCTCGTGCCCGGCCGACGAGGGCCTCCGGGGTGAGCTCGGGTTCCGGAACCGGAATCGTGACGCGGGTTTGGGTGTCGCTCATGTCGTCTCCTTGAGTTGGGCTGTGGTGGAGGTCATCGTCATTCCACGCCTGTCGGATCGAGCCAGTCGGTCACGGCGGTGAAGACGTTGCCACCGGTGTTCTCGAACACTCGGGTCTGGAAACCACACAGACCTGCCTGCGTGGGGTACGTGCCGCAAGCGACCACCGCGGGACCCAGCAGCATGGGGCCGGAGAACGCCACCGCCTCAGCAGCAATGGTCTCCTCGGTGGCGTCGGCGCCTCCAGCGGCATTCAGCAAGCGCGCCGCCGTCATCACGAGACCCCAGGCGAGGGCAGCGTTCGAGTCGTTCTGCACGTCGGCCGAGAGACCGGCCTGGGCCGACTGCTCGATGTAGGCCTGCACGTCGGGCTGGGTCGAGTCGGCGACGTTCACCTGTGTGGACAACTGCATCCACTCGGGCGTCTCGCCGCCCAGTCCCTGGGCGACATCGGCAGTGAAGCAGAAGCTTCCCGTGGACACCACCGGGGCGGTGACATTGAGTGTCTTGAACGCGCTGGCGGCGGCAACGCATGCAGGCGGGAACGACACGAGCGGAACAATCGCGTCCGTATCGAGCACTCCAGCAGCGGTAGCGGCGGCCGTCAGGTTCGTCGTCGCCGGATCGAATCCGACACTCTTGACGGTGACGCCAGCCGCTTTGAGTGCACCCGTCAGCGTCTCGGCGCCACCAATGCTCTGTGCATCCTGCGGGTAGATCAACGAGACGGTCTTGGCCTCCAGAACGTCCACGAGGTACGTCGTGAGGCCGCCGAAGATCGAGGACGGGTTGCCGTTGTAGATGTAGACGTTGTCGCCGGCAGCATCGGAAACGCTGATGGAGTTCGCCATCAGGATCGGCTTACTGCCCTGCATCACCGCCTGCAGTGCAGCATCGCCGAAGATCGCAGTTCCGTAGAGGACGGTCTTCACCGCTTCGTCGTTCGAGAACTGGAGACCACAGGCGTTGCCGTCCTGCTCGCTCTGGACGACGAAGCAGGTGCTCAGCTGCAATGGGTGGCCATCGATACCGCCGAGCTCCGAGTTGATGTAGTTGACCGCAGCCTGCGCCCCCTGCGTGGCGGCCGGCCACGCCAGGCCGCCGCCCTCCTGGTTGAACCAGCCGATCTTGACGGGCTCGAGGCTGTCGTCTGCGGCTCCGGCCGTGCCGCCCGTGTACGCAACGAGGTCAGTGACTGCCCCGGTCTCCGGCTCGGTGGTGGTCGGCGCGGCGCTCGTGTCCGGGCTCGAGTTCGCGCTCGTCGCCGGCGCTGAGCTCGAGTCGGGCGTGGAGTTCGTCTCGGGCGATGACGCCGCGGTGTCCGTCGACGATTCGTCGCCCGAACAGGCAGCGAGGACGAGGGCCGCCACGACGGCGATCGCCGACGCCGCACGTCGACCTCGGCGGTTGGTTCGGGTCGAGCCCGGGACTTGGTTGTGTGCACTCATGGACGGCTCCTTTGGGTCATCGATGTTGAGAACTTGCTTGCCGCCTCGACCGGGGCCGAGGTTCGAACGGATTCCTTGCGGTGATCAACGGCCAGATCTCGGCGCTGCGCCGGATCGGCACGGGTGTTCAGTGATTGCTCTGCTGTACCAGGTCTGCCTTGGCTTCTGTGCTGGCGAGGGCCACTTCGATCGCTCGAACCAGCTCACGGGCCGAGCTGGCACTCAGCTCGATGCCCACCCGTGCGCCCACACCCTGCGAGGGATTGATGAAGTCGAGCAGGAGCGCGTGGTCGTACGGGGCGCTCACCGGGTGGTCGTACATGACGTTCACGGCGGTGACCCGCATCCAGTCGGCGACTCCACGAGCGGCCCCGCTCGCTTCCACTTGTTGGCTCAGCCATGTGCACATCAGTCGGCTCCTTTGAGCGTGCGGTCGAGAAACCTGAAGACCTGCTGCCACCCGTCGAGCGCCTGCTCGAGTCGATAGACGGGCTTGTCCGTGACGAAGAAGGCGTGCCCTGCCCCGTCGTAGCGGTGGAACGTGTGGTCCTTGCCGAGCTCGGTGAGGACACGATCGATCTCGTCCACCTCTGCCCGATCTGGGTTGGAGTCGTCGTTGCCGAAGATTCCGAGCAGCGGCATCGACATGTCGCCAGCCCGGTGGAGCACACCACGACTGGCCGGCCTGCCTTCGGACTCTGGCTGCGGCAGGATGCTGCCGCCCCAGCAGTCGACGGCCGCGTCGAGCTCCGGCACCTCGCACGCGGCGAGGAAGGTCTGGCGGCCACCGGAGCAGAAGCCGATGACACCGACCTTGCCGTTGGAACCGGGCTGCGCCCGGAGGTACGCGGCGGCACCTGCGATGTCGCCCATCACCTGGTCGTTGGGCATCGACTTGGCGAGGCCCTCCGCTCGGCCGGCCGCCGCCACGTCGGCCCAGTTCCCGGGCCCGCGACGGTGGTACAGGTGGGGTGCAAGGCACGCATAGCCCTCGGTCGCGAAGCGACGCACGACCTCCTTGCACCACGGATCCAGGCCCGGGGCATGGTGCACCAACACCATGCTGGGCACCGGTGTGTCGGAGATCGGGCGCGCCAAGTACCCCTCGATCACGTCGGAGCGATGCCCGGCGAAACCGACGAACTCGGCGATGAGCGCGTCCTTCATCAGCGACTGGCTCCGGCCGAGACGACCATGTCGCGAAGGATCTGATGGATCTCGCTCTCGGACAGGCTGAGGTCGATCCGGTCGCTGTGGGGCTGCGGCCAGTCGATGCCCGTGTGCCAGTACACCTCGACGCGGTTGCCCTCGGGGTCGCGGAAGTAGCAGCCGATCGCGTTGCCGTGGTTGCTGACGTGATCGATCTCGTACTCGCGCTCGACGATGCGTGCGTAGAAGTCGCGCAACGCCGACAACGAGTCGACGACGAACGACATCTGCTGCGGGTCGGTGTGCTTGCTCTCGTGGTACGCCAGCAGGAGCTCGTGATGCTCCGCATCCGGCTGGGCGCTGAGGAACACCTTCTTGTCGTCCCGGTCGGTGACGGTCAGGCCGAGGAAGTCGCTGTAGAACTCGCGCATCTTCTCGATGTCACGGACGTACAGCCCGATGTGGCCGAGCCGGCTCACCTTCGGCGCCGCAGCGGTGGAGCCGCCCCGGCTGCCGGCGGCTGCGGCCGGCTGCGAGAAGGAACCCCAGCCGACGATCACGCCCAGGACGGCGCCAGGGTCCGACGGGGCGACATCGCCGCGCCATGCGACGTGATGATCCGTGCGCACGATGACTGCGTTCGCCGTGTAGAGCTCGCGCAGCGCCTCACGATCGGCCTCGGCCGGCTCGAAGACCTCGAGCGGGATGCCGCGCTCCGCTGCTGCTGCCACGATGCCGGCGGTGTCGAACTCGCCGACGGTCAGCAGGGTGAACCCCAGGCCGAAGTGATCGAAGAGCGACGACCCGTCGGCGAGCCACATGTGCGGCGCACGGTTGCCCGGCGAAGCGGAGGGGATGTAATCCTCGAAGTTGGCAGCCGGCTCGTCGACACCGTCGCGCACGATCACCGGCGAGCTCGAGTAGCGGTAGCCGAGCTGACCGCCCATCCGCTTGAACTGGCGTGCCTTCTGGATGTTGATGTCTGCGGCGACCTGCGCTCGCACGGCGTCGCCGGCCGGGCCGGCCTCTTCGATACCGGAACGCACCAGCTCCCGGGAGCCGACGGCCTGGTTGGCCTCGCATCCGGCGAGGATGAACCGCGCCGCTTCGCCGCGCTCGATGCCATAACTGGGCAACAGCATCGGGCCACCCCAGCCTTCGACGACGGCAGCAATCTTCCAGCCGAGGTCGGCGGCGTCGCCGATGCCGATGTTCATGCCGAAACCGCCCATCGGCGACACGAGGTGAGCCGCGTCGCCGATGAGGTAGGCCCGGCCGAAGTCGTAGCGCGGCACCTGCAGCGTGTTGGTGATGAAGGTCCCGCCACCGAGGGGTTCGGCTTCGAACTCCTCGCCGACAGCACGGAAGAGCATCGCCTTGCACTGCTCCCAATCGTCGCCATCGACGTGCTCGGGGACCGGCGAGCTGAAGTAGGCCCACTCGTCCACACCGGACTGCGGCACCATGCTGTCGCCGTTGCGGTCCTCGTTGTAGAAGAGGAGCATCGAGGCCATCGGGGTGGCCTTCCAGAATTCGGAGAGCCGCGGTGCCCGGAAGTGCCACAGGAAGCTCCGGGCGATACCGGGGTGGCCCTCCATGCGGACGTTGAGCACGTTGCTGCGCAGATGGCTCCGGCCACCGTCGGCGAGCACGATGTAGTCAGCGCGGGCCGACTTGGGTCCGACCGGCGTCGTGATGGTGAGATCCACGCCCCAGTCGTCCTGCGTGAAGGTGTCGACGGAATGGTCGAAGCACACCCGGATCAGTTCCGGAAAGGTGGCCATGCGCTCCCTGAGGGTGCGCTCGATCGCACCATGCGGTGCCCATTCCGCGACCTCGGAGGCGATCGGCTGCCGCTCGTCCCACTCGTAGGCACGAGGAAAGCGCTCGACCTGGAAGCCGTTGAGCCGTGTCACGAATGCGACATCTCGGAGCACCTCGTTGCTGACCGGATCGTTCTCCCGGAGCGCGTCGGCGATTCCCCAGCGACGGAAGTGCTCCATCGACCGCACATTCGTCAGGTTGGCGCGAGCCGGATACACCTGCGACTCGGACCGGAGTTCGAACAGCATGCTGCGCACGCCGCGCAGCGCCAGGTCGATGGCGAGGGCCATCCCCACCGGGCCCGCGCCGACGATGGCGACCGGGGCTTCGTAGTCAACGACGACTTGGGACACAACATCTCCTCGTGGCCTGAAACGGACGGGAGTTCCGCACCTCGGAACTAGAGTCCGAACTGTAGCAGTGACGATGGTCACTGTCGAGTGCTTTCTGGAACAACTTCGGCCGTGGTCGGCGGTGGCGATCACCGGGGCCAACCGTGGAACGTGGGAGCATCCGTCCACACCGCCACCTGCTGTAGGAGCGCCTCACGGCGCCTCGAGTGCCCGGCAGCGCCAGGCGAAGTCGGCTGCAGGACTGGGCCTTGACACCGTCACGCGACTCTGGAACGTCTGACGGGTGCCCAGGAACCGGGCCGCTGACTCAGCCGTCCTCGCCGAGGACCACGCGGACACGGTGCGTGCGCCCGTCGTCGGCGAGGGGGATCGCCGCTTTGCCGTTCCACAGCACCTCGTTCGCCAGCACCTCGTCGTCGAGCTCGACCGACACCACCCCGCGGCTCAGGCCACGCGGGTTCTCCACGACGATCTGGTAGCGGGACGAGTGGTAGCGGAAGCTGATCTCGAAGCCCGGCCAGGCACGCGGGATGCACGGGTCGATCACGAGCGTCGTGCCGCGAAGCCGGAAGCCCAGGATCGACTCGACGCCGGCCTGGTACATCCAGCCCGCCGATCCGGTGTACCAGGTCCACCCGCCGCGGCCCACGTGGGGCGGTTCGGTGTAGACGTCGGCGGCCATCACGTAGGGCTCCACCTTGTACCGCAACACGCCGGCCCGGGTGCTGGCGTGGTTGATCGGATTGAGCAACGAGAACAGCTCGCCGGCCCTGTCGCCGTCGCCGAGGGCGGCGAAGGCGAGCACAGACCAGATGGCACCGTGCGTGTACTGCCCACCGTTCTCGCGGATGCCCGGCACGTAGCCCTTGATGTAGCCGGGGTCGACGTCGGACCGGTCGAACGGCGGGGTGAACAGCAGAACCAGACCGTCGCCGCGTCGGATGAGGTACTCGTCCACCGCTGCCATCGCCTGCGCCGCCCGAGCCGGATGGGCGACGCCGGACAGGACGCTCCACGACTGGGCGATCGAGTCGATCCTGCATTCGGCGTTCGCGGCCGAGCCGAGCGGGGTGCCGTCGTCGAAGAAGGCACGCCGGTACCAGTCGCCGTCCCAACCCTCTCGCTCGACCGCCTGCTGCAGCTTCACGATGTGGGCCTTCCAGCGTTCCGCGCGAGTTCTATCGCCGCGCGCCTCTGCGAGCGGGATGAACGAGCCGAGCGCGCTGGACAGGAACCACGCCAGCCAGACGCTCTCGCCGCGACCCTCGTGACCAACCCGGTTCATGCCGTCGTTCCAGTCGCCCGACCCGATGAGCGGCAGGCCGTGCTCGCCGACGGCGAGGCTTCGGTCGAGGGCCGCGGCGCAGTGGTCGAACAGTGAGGCCGATCGGTTGGACCGCTTCGGCTGGAAGTAGTTCTCCATCTGGCCGGGCAGCAGGTTCACCCCGTCGAGGAACGGCACTTGCTCGTCGAGCACAGCCGTGTCGCCGGTGACCTCGAGGTAACGATCGACCGTGTACGGCAGCCAGAGGAGATCGTCGGAGATCCTGGTCCGCACCCCGCGACCCGTCGGCGGATGCCACCAGTGCTGCACGTCTCCCTCGACGAACTGACGCGACGCAGCCCGCAGCAGGTGCTCGCGCGCGAGATCGCGCTTCGAGGGGAGCAGGGCGATCACGTCCTGGAGTTGGTCGCGGAACCCATAGGCACCACCTGCTTGGTAGAACGCCGACCTCGCCCACATCCTGCACGCGAGCGTCTGGTAGGTGAGCCAGCGGTTGAGCATGATGTCCATCGAGCGATCCGGGGTGTGCACCTGGATCGTTCCCTGCGCGTCGTCCCAGAAGGTCGTCACGTCGCGGAGCATCGATTCGTGGTCGGCCAGCCGAGCGCCGTGAATCAGGTCCACCGCCGCGGCGGCATCGCCGGCCTCGCCGAGCAGCACGACCACTTGCGTCCGTGCCCCGCTCGCGAGCTCGAAACTGGTCTGCAGCGTGCCGCACGGGTCCAGGCCTGCGCCGACCGCGCCCTGGAGCCGGTGGCCGCGATCGAGCCCTGCGGGCCGATCGGGCGCGCCGTTCCGGCCGAGGAACTCGGTCCGATCGGCGGTCGCTGCGGTCTGCCGCCCGCCGAGATCGAGGAAGCAGACGCGCCCGGCGAACTCGTTGTTCCACGGGTTGCGTGCCAGGAGCGCCCCCGTCTCGGGTTCGAGTGCGGTGATGATGCGCGCGGCGTTCACCCCGCGCGAGGTGCCCAGCACCCACTCGACGTACGCGGTCACCGACAGACGCCGAGTCTGTCCTGATCGGTTCTCGATGGTCAGCACCGAAACCTTCACGGCCCGGTCGAGGGGTACGAACTGCAGCAGATCGAGCTGAATGTCGGCGTGAAGGTGCTCGAAGCGGCTGTACCCGGCTCCGTGACGGGCGACGTACGTCGAGTCGTTGCACCGGATCGGCTGGGTGGTCGGCCCCCACACCTCGCCGGTGTCGTCGTCGCGCAGGTAGATGGCCTCGCTCACGGGGTCGCTGACAGGGTCGTTGGACCACCCGGTCAGCTGGTTCTCGCGGCTGTTCCCCGACCACGTGTACCCCGAGCCGGACTCGGACACCTGGAACCCGAACGACTCGTTGGCGATCACGTTCAACCACGGCGCAGGAGTGGACTGTCCCGGGCCGAGGATCGTGACGTACTCACGGCCGTCGGCGGTGAAGCCACCGAGACCGTTGAAGAACTCCAACTCCGGTCGTCGAACGATCGGCTCGCCTGCCGACTTCCTCGAGCGGACCGCCGACGGTGGCCGCGCAATGCGGTCGGGCCGTTCGAGCCGCGTCACCTGGTCGGCGAGACTGCCTCGACGGCTGAGAAGCACCGCACGGGACGCACTTTGGAGGAGCACACGATCCTCGCTCGACAGCCGGTCGCCACGCAGGATGTACACCCCTCCGCGACCTGCATGGACATCGTGCTGGAGGACCGACTGGCTCGTACGCACCAGGGCTTCGAGCGAGTCGTGCAAGTTCTGGGAGTAGGTCGCGCCGTGCTCGTTGAGAATCACGAGGTCGACGTCGAGGAGCTTCAGCCGCCAGTACTCGTGTGCATGCAGCAACTGGCGGACGATGCCGAGATCCTCTGCTTCGTCGATGCGAACCAGCACGATCGGGAGGTCGCCGGAGATGCCGTAGGCCCACAGCGCCGGGGCTCCCCGATCGTTGCGGACCAGCAGGCTCTCCGCCGGGCGCAGCGAAGGGTCCGAGTAGAGGACCCGGTTGGCGAGGCGCTGGAAGAGGTGCGCCTCGTCGGACTGGATCCTCAGGTGGTGCAGCTGCACCTGCGCGTGGGTCCACGCCAGCACTGCAGCTCGTTCGAAGGTGGCCGACTCGCGGTACTTGTCGGCCAGGTCGAGCACCTCCTCGCGCGACCCGGCGACCACCGTGGAGAAGACCGCGTGCGCCGTCGCCCCAGGGGCCAGCGTCACGCGGCAACGGAGGCTGAAGATCGGGTCCAGTACCGAGCCGACCGTGTTCGACAGCGGGTGCCCGTCGATCACCGAGACGGGCGAGCGGACCGACCGGCCGCGCCCGAGGAACCGCGAGCGATCCGTCTCGTACTGCACGACCCCACCCGGTTGATCCTCGAGCGCCACCACGTGGGCGGCCCAGATCGGTGCTTCGCCCCGCGACCGCGGTCGCCGGGTGGCGAGGAGGGCACCGATCTCGGGAACGAACTCGGTCTGCACGAACAGGTTCTGGAATGCGGGGTGCGCCATGTCCGCGGCCTGCGGCGCGAGGGCGATCTCGGCATACGACGTGAGCTCGATCTTGCGTTCGTGCGTGCCGAGGTTGGTCAGCGTCACGCGGCGGATCTCCGCGTCGTGCTCGGCCGACACCACGACGGTGAGCCCCGTGGAGATCGACCCGTCGCGCCGGGAGAACTCGGCGCGATCCTCGGAGTAGGTGACCTCGTAGCTGTCGGCTTCGGCACCGGTCGGCTGATGCCCGGCCGACCAGACCGTGCCAGTGTCCATGTCGCGCAGGAAGAGGTAGTTGCCCCAGTTGTCCTGGGTGACGTCCTCACGCCAGCGCGTCACCGCGATGTCGCCCCACCGGCTGTAGCCAGATCCCGCGGTGGTGACCATGACGGCATAGCGGCCGTTCGAAAGCACGTGCGTTCGAGGGATCGCGTCGTGAGGCGATGTGAAGTGACGCAGGACCGGCGGCACCAGATCACGGGCGTCGGCAGCGCTCTTCACCTCCTCGGCTCGTGGCCGGGCCACGAGCACATCACGCGGCATCCGCTCCTGCAACAGCAGCTCGGCCGCCTCGACGATGGGGTCGGCGTGGAAGCGCTCCACCATCACCCTGTCGTTGAGGACGTTGCCGATGGCCACCAGCGCCATTCCCTGGTGATGGGCCATGTAGCTGTTGACGATCGCGACCGACGCCCCTTCCGGGAGCCGGCGCTCGGTGTAGTCGAGCGCCTCGCGGAAGCCGTACCGCCCGGCGGCACCGGCCGCCCCGAGGCGGACGAGGTTCTTCACCGCGGCCTTCGGTTCGATCATCGCGGCGAGCGCCGTCGCGTAGGGGGCGATGACGACGTCCTCGCTCAGCCCGCGCTTCAGGCCGAGGCCGGGAACGCCGAAACCCGAGTACTGGTACGTGTTCTCGAGGTCACGCGCGTTGAACCCCGACTCGGAGATCCCCCATGGCACACCGATCTCGGCGGCGTAGCGGATCTGACGTGCGACCACCAGCCGGTTCGTCTGGTCGAGGAGGCTGTTGGCCGGCGAGCGCATCACCAGCGCCGGCATGAGGTACTCGAACATCGATCCGGACCAGGAGATGAGGGCCGAGCCGCGACCGACGGGTGTCAGCGCCCGACCGAGCCGGAACCAGTGGTCCGGCTCGACGTCACCCTTGGCGATCGCGAGGAAGCTGGTGAGGCGGGCCTCGGAGGCGAGCAGGTCGTAGTAGCTCGGGTCCAACGAACCATCACGGACTCTGAACCCGATCGAGAACAGCATGCGCGTCGGATCGAACAAGAACGAGAAGTCCATCTCGTCGAAGAACTGCTGGGCTCGATCGGCAATCACCCCGAGGCGCCGGACGAGCCCCGCAGCCGCACGCGCGCCGTCGTCCACGGTGCCGTCGGATGGATCAGACAGTTGTGCGATCGTCGGGAAGGCGCCGAGCTGTGCGGACGGACTGAACAACGTCGTGTCGCGGGCGTGGCTGGCGGCGGTGCGTCGTGCCGCCTCGGCCCATGTCACGAGTTCGCTCTCGGCTCCCCCGCCTCGTTCAGCGTTGAGCGCCACGGCGACATCAGACAGTGTGTCGGTGTACGCGACGAGCCTTGCCAGCTGGGAGGCCCAGTCCCCCAGGGTGAAGGGAGACGTGACCCCGACTCCTTCGGGCAGCACCAGCGCTTCGTCGAGGTGCCGCCGAGTGAGAGTGGAGCTGCGCCCGTCGCCGATCGCAGAGGCAGCAACGCGGGTCAAGGTGAGCGCATCGCCGACGCCGGCGAGCGCGGCTGCCGCAGGCAGGGGTTGGTCGATCATCTGCCGGCAGGCGTTCGACAAGGCCAGCAGGTGTCCGGCGAGATTGCCGCTGTCGACGGACGACACGTAGTCCGGCTCCAGCCGGCGAAGGTCTCTGGTGTCGTACCAGTTGTACAAGTGCCCGCGGAACCGATCGAGCTCGCCGAGCGTGGCGAGCGTCTGTTCCAGGCGTTCCACCATCTCGAGCGTCCCGATCCAGCCGAAGTCGCGGGCCGTCACCGTCGACAGCAGGTACATCCCGATGTTCGTCGGCGAGGTGCGATGGGCGATGAGCGGATCTGGATCGTCCTGGAAGTTGTCGGGCGGCAGCCCATGATCCTCTGGCCCCACGAAGGTCTCGAAGAACAGCCAGGTGCGGCGAGCGGTGATGCGCAACGCCTCGACCTCGGCATCCGACAGCAGTTCCGACGCCGATTCGGGAGGGGGCAGGCTGATCCAGAGCGCGACCAGCGGTGAGAACGACCACAGGACGACGAAGGGCGCGGCGATCCACACGGCATCGGGCTTCACGGCCAGGACCAGACCGAACGTTCCCGCCCCGATCATGACGGCACCGGCCATCTGCCGGGCGAACCCCACAGCGCTGAGGTGGCGGCTGGCCTGGGCGTGCGCTGCGGTGGTCCACTCGAGGAGGTTCCGCCGCGTGACGAGCAGCCGGATCAGCGTCCGCAAGATCGCGTCGATCATCATCCACGCCTGGTATGCGAGGAACGTGATGCCCAGTCCGATGTGGGCGGCTGCGGCGACCACATCGGCCCCAACGGCGCGCGCGTGGCTGCGCTTGGAGATGCCCTGCCGGCGCGGCCGCAGTCCCGCCACCGCCGGCAGCACCGCCGGGATCGCCACAGCAACGACGACGAACCACGTCCACGGGCCCGCCGAGATGTGCGGCAGGGTCCAGGCCGCGACCAGCGTCGCCAAGGTGAGGGGTGCGGACAGTGTGCGCCGGAGGTTGTCGACCATCTTCCAGCGGGCAATGCGCGGCAAGGAGCTGCCGCCGCGCTTGCCAGTGGCATCGCGTGCCACGCCGAGGATCCACGGCAACAGCTGCCAGTCGCCACGCGCCCACCGGTGCTGGCGGCTCGCCGAGACGAGGTAGTTGGAGGGGAACTCGTCGAAGAGCTCGATGTCGGTGACCAGCCCGGCGCGGGCGAAGACGCCCTCGAAGAGATCGTGGCTCAGCAGTGCGTTGTCCGGGACGCGGTCCGCCATCGCCGTGCCGAACGCGTCGAGGTCGTAGATCCCCTTGCCGGTGTAGCTCCCCTCCTGGAACAGATCCTGGTACACGTCGGACACCGCCGATGCGTACGGGTCGATCCCCGCCGACCCGGAGAAGATGCGCTGGAAGACCGAGCCGCCGTGCTCGGCCGCGAGGGTCGGGGTGATCCGCGGTTGCAGCACCCCATAACCCTCGACGACTCGACCCGTCGCTGCATCGATGCGCGGCCGGTTGAGCGGGTGGGCGATCGTGCCCACGAGGCGTCCGACGGCACCCAACGGAAGCCGTGTGTCGGCGTCGAGCGTGACGACGTACCGCACATCCGGCGGCGGCGTCGATGCCCGCCGGCTGTTGGTGATGATGCTGGTCGTGGTCGAGCCGCGGAGCAGGTCGTTCAGCTCGTGGAGCTTGCCCCGCTTGCGCTCCCACCCCATCCAACAGCCGTCGGCTTCGTTCCAGGTTCTCGTTCGGTGGAACAGCAGGAATCGGGCGCCCCCACCGGGGGCTTCGCCGTATCGATCGTTGAGCTCGTCGATCGCCGCCGTTGCAGCGGCGTGGAGCTCGTCGTCACCGGGGACGCTCTCGGCTGCGGCGTCGAGCCAGTCCGACAGCAGTGCGAAGCGAACATCACCCTCACGATTCCCGAGGAAGTGCACCTCCAGCCCTCTGACCTGCGCCTGCACGTCGGCCTCGCTGGTGAGCAGCATCGGCACCACCACCAGGGTCCGCAACTCTCCGGGAACGCCGTCATCGAGATCCAGTCGCGGCATCGGGTGCGGACCCACCACCCTCGTCACCAGCCTGTTGACCAGGGCGATCGACAGATCGGAGGCCGGCACCAGGGCCAGCGCCGCGACGACGAGCAGGGCGGCCAGCGTGCTGCCGTCCCGAGCGAACAGCAGGGGTACGGCGAGGACGGCCGCTGTCACCACGGCGATCGTCGACAGATAGCCGATGCCTGCCGCTTCGACGAACGCACGCCGGAGCCGCTCGGCGAGGCGCAGCCGAACCCCGAGGGCCGACTCGAGCGCGCGGCGGCCGTCGGAGACCAGGAAGTACCCGGGGTCGCGGTGGCGGGCCGAGTGGAGCTGCTCGCCGTCGCCGGCCGGAGGCACCGCCTCCGCCATCTCTGCCGCTGCGGTGGCGACTTCGATCTCGTTGCGACCCGAACCGCGCGCGATCTCCTCGATCGCGTCGCGATACCGGTTCCGTGTCGTGAAGTCCATGTCGGCGAACGCGCTGCGCGCGCGCAGCACTTCGTCGACCTCGCTGACGCTCTCCACGAACTGCGCCCAGTCGAACCAGGAGATCAGGCGCATGCTCATGATCACGTTTCGGACCGTCACGTTCATCGTGGACTGCAGCTGGTGCTCGAGGCGCACCATCTCCTCGGCGGTCGTGCCCTGCGCAGCGAGCAGCTCCTCCAGCCATCGCAAGGCGGGGGTGGTCGCGGGGTCGAAGTCTCGAAGCCGCTGGAACAACTGCACGCGCGCCGCGGTGGGAAGCGTCGCTCGCTTGAGCCGCCTCAGGGATGCGGCAGCTCGGTCCTCCCCGTCGGCGCCGAGGCCGAGGAGGCCGTCGGCGAGCTCGTCCGCCAGCTGGCGGGCTTCTCGCTTCCGCACGATCTGCTCCGTCAGCCGGCGGAGGTTCTCCACGAGGAGGATGCGCAGGCTGATCGCGATCGCCCAGAGCTCGCCGATCGTCAGCGGCTGGACCTCCTGATACGCGCGCAACATTCTCCGCAGGCTCTCCGGGTCGAAGCGACTGTCGGTGTGCGCGATGTACCCCCAGGCGATGCCAACCACCCGCGGGTAGCCGGCCAGCGGGCCCTCCGCGAGCTTGGGCAGCTCGCGGTAGTAGGTCGGGGGAAGGTCGTCGCGTATCTCGCGGAGCTGCTCGTCGACGATGGGGAAGTTGTCGACCAGCCACTCTGCGGCGGGGGTGAGCGATCGCTCGTCCTTGATCGCACGAGCGAGCACCCGGTACGAGTCCACGAGCACGCGACCGTTCTCCGCGATCCGAGAGTGGACGTCGCGCCCGCGATGAGGCGCGTTCGTGACCGTCTGCGCTGCTGCCAGAGACCGGGCGTGCTGCTCGAGACGTTCGACGCTGAACAGCTCGGCAAGGATCGGCTCGTCGAACTCTGCCTCCGAAGGAGCTCGCCGCCGATCACCCTTGAGTTCGTCTCGGTAGGGCTGGTTCGCGTTCATCGACCGCTCTCAACGCATTGTGTGCCTCACGTTACCTCAAGCTCAGGGCGGACCTTCCCGCAGATCGAGGACCGCTACGACGTTTGAGACCCCGCACCTGCGGGTACATCCCCGACGACGAGTTTGGGTCTCGCAACAACAGAGAACAGGCTCGGCACAGGAGGCACGAATGGCTCACGATGCAGTAACTGAGAATGCGGGCGCGGTTCACCGCCGGGACCTCGCGAGGGCGTTGCGGTTCTCGCTCGCGGTCGGAGTCGTGGTCGCGCTGGTGCTTGTCGGTCTCGACAACCGCAGCAAGGTGCGAATCGGATACGTGATCGGACACGCCCAAGCGCCCGTGTGGGTGGTCGTTGTGGGTGCGGCACTTGCCGGCATGGTCGTCGCAGCCCTCGCCATGCGCGGCCGTTCGTAGAAGCCGTTTCGCGGATCGGCAAGATGTGTCAACGCTCTCGCTGCCAGAACACTCTCTGTCAGACGCGGCATCCGCGAGAGCGGAGAACGCCGGCGAGATTGCCGCGTGCAAGCCAGATCCCGCCGTCGTCCGCCGAGCGGTGCGGCGTCTGCGCGCCAAGACGTTGATGATCGGTTCGATGGTGTTCGGGAGCTACGTCGGGTTGGTCTTCATCGCCGATCGCCCCGCCATGGCACTGCCGTTCGCAGCGGTCTTGATCGTGGCGCTCGTGGCGACCGGCACGGCGGTGATGCACGACGCCAACCATGGGGCCTTCGGCCGCCCGAGGTGGCTCAACCAGACGTTGGCGTTCACCGCCGACGTGCTCGGCGCGAGCTCGTGGTTCTGGCGTCATCAGCACAACGGCATCCATCACGGCAACACCAACGTCGTCGGTATCGACGCGGACATCGAGCAGATGCCCTTCGCTCGGCTGGCTCCGGCCCAGCCGTGGAAGCCCTGGTATCGATTCCAGCACATCTACATGTGGCCGCTGTACGGCTTCCTCACACTGAGAATGCTGCTGTTGGACTTCACCGGGTTGTTCACGCGTCGGATCGGGAGCCAGGAACTCCCGCGTGGACCGAAGCGACGCGACGTGATCGAACTGTTCGCTGGCAAGGCGTTGCACCTGTCGTGGGCGCTGATCCTGCCGATGCTCTTCCACCGGTGGTGGATCGTGCTCGTGTTCTACTTCGCGTGCTCGTGGACGGTGGGGCTGGTCCTGGCGACGTTCTTCCAGCTCGCCCACTGCAACGACCTCGTCGGGTTCGCTGACTTGGATGCACCCCGTCGCGGCCACGACTTCTCGATCCATCAGTTGGAGACCACCGCCAACGTCCACACGGGCGGCATCAGCCGCCCGGTCGGCTGGCTGATGGGCGGCCTCAACCACCAGATCGAGCATCACCTCGCTCCAGGCGTGCCGCACCCGGCGTACCCGGCGATGGCCGACAGCGTCCGCAACGTGTGCGAGCGCCGCGGCATCCGGTACCACGTCCACCCCACCTTCCGAGCAGCGGTCGCCTCCCATGCCCGATGGCTGCGGCTGATGGGCACGCCCGACGCCGGCTGACGGCCGTGACCGTGTCGCGGCCCGGAGTTCGAGATCGGCCCCGGCACGATGAGCACGGGCGACGGATCGGACGCTGATGTACGGTCGCTCGCATGACAGCGACCGACGAGCAGCGGCTCGCTTCCTGGATCGAGGCGAACATCGGCGGCAGAGTCGTGCGCGTCGAGCACCTGCAGCGGTGGCGGCCAGGTTGGAACATCGATCTCGAGATCGATGGCGCAGTGCTCGCACTACACGCGCGGGGCGACCGCGAACTGAACTTCGCGATCCCCTGTCGCATCGCCGGTGAGGTGCCGATCCACGACATGCTCGAGGTCAACGGCCTGCCCGTCCCGCACGCGTACGGGCTGTGCGACGACCCGTACTCGCTGGTGATGGACCGACTGCGAGGCGATGTCGACCTCACGTTCGCGGCGAGCGACGACGAGCGCACGCAGCTCATCGAGGAATACCTGTCGATGCTGCCGAAAATCTACGGGATCAGCGGCGACGACCTCGCCCGCGCCGGCTTCGCCGTGCCGACGACGGCTGAAGGGGTCGCGTTGGATTCGTTCGGCCGTTTCGAGAAGGTGCACGACGAGTTGATGGAGGTGCGCGACCCGGTGGCCGAATTCCTCCGCCGCTGGCTGCACCACAACTACCCGCACGACCGCGACCAGGCAACATTCGTGACGTACGACGCGTTCCAGTTCATGTT
Organism: Actinomycetota bacterium; assembly: GCA_030645675.1. Lineage (GTDB taxonomy): Bacteria > Actinomycetota > Acidimicrobiia > Acidimicrobiales > Ilumatobacteraceae > UBA668. The sequence goes on from JAUSLQ010000207.1 coordinate 23,010, forward strand.
CGAGCACGGACGGATCACCGGCCTGCTCGACTTCGAACTCGCGTGCGTCGGCGATCCGATGATGGATCTCGCGGCGCTGCGCGTGCGCGACACGATCAAGAATCTGGGCGACCTCTCCCTGATCGCCCACGGCTTCGAGGTGGCGACCGGCATGACCGTCGACCACGACGCGGTCGATTACCACTCGGTGATGTACAACACGCTCACCGTGCTGTCCGCGGCGCCTCCGATCGTGAGTCCGATCCGCACCACCGACTACGTCTCGCACTGCGCATGGTACGTGAACAGCGCGCGCTGGGCGTTCGCGGACATCGCCGAGATGCGCGGCTTCACGCTCGACACCGTCGCTGTGCCCGCATCCAAGCCGTCTCGGCACGGCCCGTCGTACACCCATCTGGCGACGGCGCTGAAGGCACGATCGGCCGAGGCGCCGGACGACTACGAAGTGGCTTCGCTCTACCGGCACGCCCGTCACCTCCGCCGCGTGGACGAGATCGGTGCGGCCCTGCTCGCCGCCGACCTCGACGACCTCGCCGCGTTGCTGGGCAGACGGGTCGACGCGGCGCACATGGACCTCGCCCTGCTGGACTTCATCGACGGTTCTGGTGAGGACGAGGCGGAGTCGTTGGTGAAACTGCTTGATCGACGGGTGCAGCGCATGCACCTGCTTCTCGCCCCTACCGGGTCGTTGCTGTTGCGCCACCCGCCGCTGCGCAACTTGCGCCACGACGTGGAGGACCGCGTCGACGATTCCCAGCGTTGGCCTGCGGGCGCGATCCCCGGCACCCGGAGCATCGGGTGATCTGAGAGCGCGTCACCGCCTGCTGCGAGCAGCACGTCGGTCGGCACCTCCGAAACAGCGTCGCCTGCTGATCCCCTGTCGCCGACGAGGGCCAGACGCCGGACCTCGACCTCAGGTCCCGCGGCAGCGGCCTAGCGGGCGTGGCGCTCGACTTCGCTGTTGACCAGTCTGGATCAGGCGACTCAGCTCCAGATCGAGGGCGTCGGCCAGCCCAGCAGAGGTTGACGCCAAGCCGTCGTCGACGACCAGGGTGACGACTGCCTGGCCAGCGTAGCTGAGCACGCTGATGCCAATTCCGACCGGTCCGGTGCTCGGGACCCAGAGTTGAGCGGACAGCTCGCACCTCCGGACGCGGCACCGACCGGCGAACTTAGCGACTTGAACCTGACGCGGCGACATCGACCATCGTGTCGATACGAGCCATCGGAACGCACGCTCCCGTTGATGCAGCCATTCCGAGCGGTCATCGCTCTCCCAGCAAGGCTGCCGCAGCCGCACCCGCTTCGGCCTGTTGGCCGAGCGGTTTGCCGGGACCCGCGTGACCGGTGGCGTCGGTCCGCCGTCTGGTGACCAGCTTGCGGAGCTCGTCAGTCCACAGGACGAAACTGGCGAGGCCGATGCACAGCAGCCAGTCCGTGAGGTTCATCGCGGTGGTGTCGAACGCTTCGTTGAGGAACGGGACGTAGACCACGGCGACCTGCAGCGCCAGTGAGATGCAGATCGCGATCCACAGCACTGGATTGGTGAACAGGTGGTGGAAGGCGCTGACGCGATCGGAGCGGGCGTTGAAGCAGTTGAACAGCTGTGCGAGCACGAGGGTGGTGAACGCCATCGTGCGGGCTTCGGTGATCGTGCCCGTGCCGTGCACCAGCCCGCCGGGCAAGGCGATGTCGAGTGCGAGCAACGTGACGACGGCCATGACCAGGCCCACGTACACGATGCCGATCTGCATTTCGCGGTCGATGACTCGGTCGTTCAGGCCTCGCGGCGGACGGTCCATGACGTCGTCCGGGGGTGGGTCGAACCCCATGGCGAGTGCTGGTGCAGTGTCGGTGAGCAGGTTGATCCACAGGATCTGGGTGGCGAGCAGCGGCACGGCCAAGGTACCTCCGGCGTCGTCGAGGCCGATGACGCCGGCGGCAACGACACCGAGGAGCATCGTCAGGACCTCACCAGCGTTGGATGACAGCAGGTAGCGCAGGAACTTGCGGATGTTGGCGAAGATCCCCCGTCCTTCGCTGACGGCAGCGACGATGGTGGCGAAGTTGTCGTCGACGAGGATCATCTTCGCCGCCTCCTTCGTCACGTCGGTTCCGGTGACGCCCATCGCGACGCCGATGTCCGCGCGTTTCAGGGCGGGGGCGTCGTTCACCCCGTCGCCCGTCATGCACACGATGTTCCCGTCGGCTTGGAGCGCTTCCACGATGCGCAGCTTGTGCTCGGGAGCGACACGGGCGAAGACCGAGGCCTCTCGCACCGATCGCCGGAACGCATCGTCGTCGAGCTGCTCGATCTGCAACCCGGTGACGGTCGGTGCGCCGGCAGGCGCGAGGCCGAGGTCAGCCGCGATGCGCGCGGCCGTCGCCGGGTGGTCGCCTGTGATCATCACCACGCGCACGCCGGCGCGATGGGCCTCGGCGATGGCAACGCGAGCCTCGGCGCGCGGGGGATCGATGATCCCGACGATCCCGACGAAGATGAGCCCGTTCTCGACGGCCTCGCTGACGTCGAGCGGAGCGTCACCGTCCAGCGGTAGATAGGCCACCGCCAGCGTACGAAGCGCCTCGCCGGCAAGCCGCTCGACGGCGGCAAGGATCTCACTGCGCCGATCGTCATCGAGCGGCAACGAGTCGCGACCAGCGCGTTCGTGGGTGCAGCGGGAGAGGAGGATGCCAGGAGCGCCCTTGGTGACGACGACCACGCGATCGTCGAGTTCGGCATCGACCTGGAGCGTGCTCATCAGCTTGCGCTCCGAAGTGAAGGGCACCTCGCCGACGCGCCGGAACCGCGCGTCGCGCGCCTCGGCGAACCCCGCCTTGCGCTCGGCGACGAGGAACGCAGCTTCGGTGGGGTCGCCGTGCACGATCCAGGTGCCATGTTCCTCACGCAACGACGCGTCGTTGGCGAGGCTGCCCCCCGACAGCACGCCTTGGACCTCGGCGAGCAGCAGATCGCTGGTGATGGGTCGACCGCCGACGAGCAACTCGCCCTGGGGCACATAGCCGGTTCCGGTGACGTCGACCTCGCCGCTGCGAGTCACGATGCACTGGATCGTCATCTCGTTCCGGGTGAGAGTGCCCGTCTTGTCCGTACAGATCACCGAGGTCGAACCGAGCGTCTCGACCGAGGACAGCTTCTTGACGACAGCACGTTTGCGTGCCATGCGCTGCACGCCGAGCGCCAACACCACCGACAGAATCGCGGGGAGGCCCTCGGGCACCGCGGCAACAGCGAGTGACACCCCGATCAGGAGCACCTCGACCAGGTCGCCGGCCCCGGAGATGTCCGAGGTGGCCAGGACCGCCGCCATCAGCACCACGGCAATGGCGAGCACCGCGAGTCCGAGTGTTCGGCTGACGAGGGCGATCTCGCGCTCGAGCGGGGTGGGCTCCTCCTCGGTCGACTCGAGCAGCATGGCGATGTGGCCCATCTCCGTCGCCATGCCGGTGGCGGTGACGACGACGCGGCCGCGTCCTCGAACCACGGCTGTGCCGCTGAACACCATGTTGAGCCGGTCGCCGATCGCCACCGAACCGTCGAGCGTCGAGACGTCCTTCACCACCGCTTCGCTCTCACCCGTCAGTGACGCTTCGGCGATCGTCAGCGTCGCCGCAGTCACGAGCCGGCCGTCGGCGCTGACGGCGTCACCCTCGGCGAGGAGCATGATGTCGCCCGGGACGAGATCCGCAGAACCGATCCGCTGCTCGACGCCGTCACGCACCACCGAGGACGAGAAGGCGACCATGCGCTGGAGGGCGGCCACCGCCTGCTCGGCCCGAGCTTCTTGTACGAAGCCGAGCACGGCGTTGGCGATGAGGATCGCGACGATGACGAGCCCCTCGAAAGGGATGCCATCGGCTCCCTCGACAGCCCACGTGATGAACGAGATGATCGCAGCGGCAACGAGCAGATAGACGAGTGGATCTGCGACCTGCGCCAGCAGCTTGCGCCAACCCGAAACGCCAGCGCGCGCTTCGATCTTGTTGGGACCGACGCGCGCTAGTCGCGCCGCTGCCTCGGTCGTCGTGAGCCCGCTCGCGAGATCGGCGTCGACCTCCCGTGCAACCGCCGCCGAGTCCGCAAGCCAAGGTTCAACGCTCACGCGTCGATCTCACTCACAACGACGGCGGCTTCGAGGCCGCAGATCAGCTGATCACTCCGATGTCATGGTGGGCGTCAGCTGCCCGAAATGGTGTGGGCCAGGGCGACCAGCCGACCGACGCAGGCAGAATCGCCGGCGGCCACCGAGTGCTCCCAGCGCGGCGAACACCGTCACCAGGTCGGTGGCGTCGGGCGACCGGGACGACGCCATGGAAGGTGACACGTTCGTGGCCAGACGCTGGTGGACTGACGATTTCGACGAATGAACTCGAATCCATGCAACACATGGCTTTCGCTGGTCAGCGAACCGCTGGGGCTGGACGGGTCAGGAGAACGAAGGAACGATGATGACCCTAACAGCGTCTCGCGGCTTCGTTCCTCAGGGTCTCTTCGGTTCGGTAATGGATTGCTGTGGCGTCTGGTGGCGGTTGTGACGGTGGATCTGCAGACGTCTCGGTCGGGCCGGCGGACCGATCCCGCGGGCTCTGTCTCCGTCGTGCACGTTCGGCATGGCTGATGCCGCGTGTCGGCAAGACGGCCACCGCGACACAGCGGTGCCGATCGGTCCGCCGACTCGACGTTGCATCCGAGCGTGAGATCGTCGAGGCCGACCCGGCGATCATCGCGCGAGACCCGGCACCGTTGCTGATCGACGAGTGGCAACGTGTCCCCGCTGTGTTCGACGCCTTGCGTCGCCTCGTCGACGACGACCGGACAGGCGGCCGCTTCCTGCTCACCGGATCGGCGTCGACCACCCAGACACATTCCGGGGCATGACGCATCACCACGCGCCTGGCTCCGCAACGAGCTCGGCGACAACTGCATCGACACCGTCGTGCTCAACACCGGCCCCGAGGCCTACCGACGCACCGACGGGGTCGCCGTCGTACCGCTCGCCCTGCTCGTCCCGCTGCGCGACCTGGAGGGTTCGATCGCCCACGATCCTCCTCCGGTCGGGAAGCCGGCTGGAGGAGGATCGCCGAGTCGAGCAGTGGGAGCTCAGATCCCTGCGGCAGGCTTGCCGTCGATCGAAACGATGACGCCGTCCTTGACAACCGCCGGCCAGTAGGTGCCGTTGTAGAGCGAGGTCAACGGTGCGTTACCAGGCGTCTGCGTCGAGTACGGCGGAGCCAGGTCGAGCAGGTCGATGCCGTCGGCGGCCCTCATCGCGGCGAGCACCGTGGTCGCCGTGATCTCCGACGGCTGAGCGGCTTCGACCGCACCCGCGAACAGTTGGACGGCGAGCCACGACCCGAGCGCATAGAAGTTCGGCGCCAACTCGTCGCCGACCTCGCTCACGAACTGCTCGATGCCAGGCCCACCGTCTGCGACGGGTCGGAGGTACGAGGCGACCTGGACACCCTCGGCAGCGTCGCCGATCGTGCCGATGACGTCGTCGGACAGTCCCGGCGCGCACTGGGGAAGGGTCACACCCTGCTGACCGGCAGCGATCAACCAACGGGCCGCCATCTCGGGCTGCAGGACGAGCAGGATCGCATCCGCGTTGTCGGCGGCTGACGACACGAGCGGGTTGTAGTCCACTGCCTCCAGCGGCACGGGCACCGTCCCTTCGACGACCGCTTCTGTGCCCACCAGGGCCTGTTCGGCGAAGGTGGTCGCGAACGCGCCCGCCGGGAGGTCGAAGTAGACGACGGAGATCTTCTTCGCGCCTCCCGCGGCCAGCATCTTGGCGCAGCCTGCGATCCATGCCGGCGATCCGCCGATCGGGAACGAGTTGACGCCGAGGAAGTCCGTGACGCCGGCGGCGAAGCTACCGATGTTGGCCATGCCCTGCTCCTCGAGGACGGGGTTGATCGAGTCCGGGTTCGCGGAGGCGCCACCGACGACCGCCACTGCACCCTGCTCGGACGCCTGTCGGGCACAGTCCGCTGCGCCGTTGGGGTCGGACCCGTCGTCGCAGACGATCACCTCGATCGGGCGGCCCATCACACCCCCGCGCTCGTTGAGGGCCGCCGCGGCCGCCGAAACGGCATCTGCCGCGGCCTGGGTGTTCGACTGCCCTGCCGACTCGGTCCGCACGATCGTCATGATCTTGATCGGCTCACCGCTCGCCGGCGCCACGGTCTCGGCAGGTGCGTCGGTCTCGGCGGGCGCGTCGGTCTCGGCGGGGGTGTCCGTCGCCGCTGGTGGCTCCGTCGCCGACGTTTCCTCCGCGCCCGTCGTTGACTGCGTCGACGAGCCGCTGTCGTCGTCGCTCGAGCAGGCGGCGAGGACGAGCGCCACCGCCACTGCAACAGATGTGAGCTTTCTCCGTGCTGTCATTGTCTCCCCTGTTGGTCTGAGTCTGCGGTCGCAGACACACTTGTGCGCGTCGGGTCACCGGTCGAGGTGGTGGCGCCGAATGCGAGGTACAGCTCGGCGAGCGCCGTCGGGTTCGACCGCAGCTCGTCGGCGGAGCCGGAGAGCACGACGCGTCCGCGTACGAGGACCGAGACCCGGTCGACGACGGACAACGCCTTGTCAACGTGCTGCTCCACGAGCAGCACGGCCACGCCCCTGTCAGCCGCGGCACGGACAGCGACCAGCAGCCGGTCGACGACGAGTGGTGCGAGCCCCAACGACAGCTCGTCGGCCAGCAGCACACGCGGACGGCGGGCGAGAGCGCGGGCGAGGGTGAGCATCTGCTGCTGGCCGCCCGACAGCAGGCCCGCTCGGCGCGCGAGGTGCGGGCCGAGCTCCGGAAAGAGCTCCAGCACGTCCCCGATCGACGCGCCGCCAGCCCGCAGGTTGTCCTTCACGGTCTGGCCCATGAACACGGATCGCTCCTCCGTGATGAGTGCCATGCCCTGACGGGCGCGACGGTGGAGGGGTGCCGTGGTCTCGCGGCCTGCCACCCGCACCGCGCCGCGGATCGCGCGCAGCTCACCTGCGAGAGTCAGCAGTGTCGTCGTCTTCCCTGCACCGTTCGGGCCGAGCAGCAGGTGCACCTCGCCGGGTTCGACGGCAAGGTGCAGGTCACGGACGATCGGCACGCCGGCATACCCGGCATCGACGCCGACGGCTTCGAGGGCGGTCACAGCGGCACCTCGTCACGGGTGCATCCATCGGACGGCGCCACGAGGCTGCCATCTGCGCCCGACTCACCGGCGATCTCCTCCGGGTCGGCCAGCACTCCCAGATATGCAGCCATGACCGCGGGGTCACGCTGGATCTCCTGCGGGGTGCCGGACGCGATGGTCCGGCCGGCGTCGAGCACCGTGACGCGGTCGCAGATGCTCATCACCACCTCCATGTCGTGCTCGACCAAGAGGATCGCCAGCCCGGACTCGTCGGCGAGGCGGCGGATCAGCGTCGCGAGCTCCCGGCTCTCGACGTCGTCGAGCCCTGCAGCGGGCTCGTCGAGGAGGAGAACCGAGGGGGAGGTGCTCACGGCGCGGGCGATGGAGAGGAGCCGGCGCCGGCCGTACGGCAGGTCGGTGGGCAGGCGATCGAGGTCCGGTTCGAGCTCGAGGATGCGGACCGCTTGGGCCGCCTGCCCGTCCAGCACGCGGCGGGGGCACCAGAACGGATCGGAGAGCCACCGCCACTGCGAGCGACCGTCGGAGGCGGCGAGCAGGTTCTCGCGCACCGTCAGGTCGTCGAACAGCTCGAGCGACTGGAAGGTCCGGGTGATACCACCGCGCGCCCGTGCGGCCGGCGACATCCTCGTCAGGTCCTGGTCTCCGAGATGCATCGAGCCCGCGAACGGACGGCTGTAGCCGGTGATCGCGTCGATGAGGGTCGTCTTGCCGGCACCGTTCGGGCCGATGAGGCCGACGACGTGACCGGGGGCGACCTCGAGGCTCACCTCGTCCAGGGCACTCACGCCGCCGAACCGCACGGTGACATCCCTGACCGCCAAGGTCCGTGGCGTACATCGCTGCCAGGTGCCGGGTTCGCCCGAACCGCCCAGACCCGCGGCGGCATGCCGCAACCGGCGGGTCATCCTCGCAGCCAGTGCAGCCGGGACGCGTGCAAGTCCGTCCGGGGACCACATCAGCATCAGGACCAGGGCCGAGCTCGTGATCAGCGTTGCCCACTTGTTGAGATCGAGTGTGTGCTGCAACAGCTCCGTGACCAGCCCACCGGCGAGCAGCGCTCCTCCGATGAGCGCTCCCGTCACGAAGCCGGCGCCACCGAGCACGGTGAGCACGACGGCGTTCATCGATGCGAAGACCCCGTATTGGTCGAATCGGACGTTCGGGAGTCGGAACGCGAGCAGCGCTCCTCCCGCTGCGGCGATGAATGAGCCGACGGCGAATGCGTACACCTTCGCCCCCATCACGCTGATGCCGAGCGAGGCAGCGGCGCGTTCGTTGGCCCGGGTGGCGAGCAGTCGCCGTCCCGACGGCGCCCCTCGGAGGTTCACCACCCCGAGGGCGAGGAGCGAGAACACCACGAACACCACGACCGCGTAGCGGTTCGGGTGGGTGATCGAGAACACGCTCCAACCGAAGATCGTGGGCTCGTCGACGACGGTGCCCACGAAGCCGCCGGTCCAGTCCCGGTTGAACAGGATCAGCTGCTCGACGGCAAGCGCCAGACCGAGCGTGGAGATGGCGAGGAAGAGACCTCGGGTACGCAGGGCGGGCAGGGAGAACACGATCCCGACGGGCACCGCAACGACCATGCCGGCGAGCACGGCGACCGGGAAGGGCAGCCCGTGGGTGTCGGCCAACCGCGACGCCACGAACGCACCGAGGCCGGCGAGCGCGTACTGGCCGAGGCTCAGTTGGCCCGCGAGGCCGGTGACGACGACGATCGACAGGCACACGATCGCAGCGAGCAGGCTCGTCGTCGCCGCGATCGCGAGATCCTCCGACGCGAATCCCAGGCCGACGGCGCCGAGCACGACGAGCAGGACGCGCACCCAACCCGCAGCGAGCGATCGGCCCACCATCGGCAGCTTCTCGATGATGTGGCCCCGGACCGGGAGCGACCGCCCACGAACGATGAGGACGGCCACGATGACGAGGAAGGGGGCGGAGCGGGCCCACCCCTGCTTGGTCACGTAGTTGCCGAGGAGCGACTCTGCGATCCCCAGTCCGAGGCCACCCAGTAGGGTCAACGGGAACGACGCGAAGCCGCCGACGAGTGCAGCGGCGAGCGCCGGGACGATGAGCAGCGTGAGGTTCCCCGGCAGTCCGGTGATCGGGACGATCAGCACGCCGGCGAGTGCGGCGAGCATCGCACCGAGCGCCCAGTTGGCCGTGGCGACGAGGTCCGGGGAGATCCCGAGGGCACCGGCGGCGCGCCGGTTCTCGGCAACGGACGACGTCCAGATCCCGAAGGTGGTGAAGCGGTACGCAGCCCACAGGACCATCGCGAGCACGATCGAGATGCCGAGCAGCCAGATCCGGTCGGACGACACGACGATCTCGTCCGTCAAGTTGACCGGCGTCGTCGGCAGGAACGAGGGGACCAATCGCATGTCGGTGCCGTAGCGCAGGATCGACGCCGATTGGATGATGCCGAGCAGGCCGAGGGTTGCGACCACGCGGGCGAGTGGCGAGGACGTCCGCAGCGGTCGCATCACCACGAGGTGGATCGCTGCCCCGATCACCCCGGTGATCAGGATGGAGACCATCGCTGCGGGAAGGGCGCTCATGCCCCCGTCGCGCAGCTCGCCGAAGGTGGAGCCGGCGAACAGGGCGAGGGCTCCCTGGGCGAAGTTCAAGATCCCCGAGCCCCGGTAGATGAGGACCAGGCCCTGGGCGGCGATGGCGTAGATCGCTCCCACGCCGATACCGAGCACGGCGAAGCGCAGCACGTCCTGCATCGACTGACCTCAGCGCCCGGCCGGGAGGTGCAGATCAGCAGCGGAATGCCACGAGCGCGTCGGCACCTCGCGGTAGAGCCCCGGCGCCTCGAGGAGCCGGTCGAACTGCCGCTGCCCCTTCAGGTCCACCTCGGCGAGCGCGGCGTCGAAGCGCGCCGGCGGATCGTTCGAATCGATGCTCCCCATGCCACCCCCCGGCGACCGACCCCGGACGGGTCGCTAATGGCACACTATACGAGACTTATGTGACATACAACCCCGAGCGTCGTCCAGGGCCCGATCCGATGCTCGCCGGCGACGCCAGGCGCATCGGCCGCGGCCACCCCCTCCCGGTCAGGGGCCCGATCGCTCCCGATCAGCGGGAGGACTGTCGCTCACGTCGAGCGACTTCCCGCCCGAGTGTCGTCTGAGTAGCCCAGCTCGGCAGAGATCGTCGACGAGGCGGCAAGGAGGAGGTCGATGATCTGGAGGCGGTCGTCGCCGCCGATGCTCTTGTGCGGAGTGACGACACCGATCACGAGTGACACGTTCCCGAACGCGTCGAAGACGGGGGCAGCGAAGCCCTCGATCCCAAGCACGGGCGTGTTGGACACGACACAGACCCGCCGTTCGCGGATGGTCGCCAACTCGTCGGCGAGGGTGTCGTAACCGACGTCCTCCGGCACACCACCGCCGCGCTGGGCCAGGAGCACCGGCTCGGTCACGTCGCGCGGGAGAAACGCGAGGAACACCCGACCGACCGACGACCACAGCGGGAGCGAGCCACCCACCCGCACGGTGACGCTCATCGGGTGACGTCCGATCTCCCATCGGATCAGCACCGGGCCGGCCTCGCCCCAGGCGGCCAGGTTCACCGAGTGGCCGGAGCGGTCGCGCAGATCGGCGATGTGGGGGCCGGCGATGTTGGCCTCGTCGGTGCGGCGGAACGCCTCGGCACCGAGCCGACGGGCAGCCGGACCGAGGTCGTAGAGGCCCGTCGCTGCCGACTGGACCACCACACCGACGCGGCACAGGCTGACGAGGTAACGGTGGACCTTGCTGGCCGGCATGCCGGCGAGGCCGGCTATCTTGGAGAGCGACGCCGCTCCGCCGCAGGCCTCGAGGGCCTCGAGGACCGCCATCGCGATCTCGACCGACTGGATCCCGCGACGCTGAGGTTCGACCATACGGCCCATTGTGGCCGCCCCGGCCGACGTCGCGCCGCTCACCGGCGAGCTACCCGTCCAGTTCGGCGCGACTGCGCCACTCCGCCGCGGCAGCGGCGATCGAAATGACCGCTCCGGGGTCGTCAACAGCGCTCGTGTCGAGGACCTCGTCCACTGCCGAGCCGGCGAACAGGCGCTGGACGGGGATCTCGAGGCGCTTGCCGGTCAGGGTGTGAGGCAGGCGGTCGACCACGATGACGTGATCCGGGTTGTGGCGGGGGCTGAGCGACGAGCGCAGTCGGGTGCGGATCCGCACCTCCAACCCCTCGATGTCGTGACCTGGAGAGGGCTGGACGAGGACGATCAGCTCGCCGCGTGGCCTGGCCGCGCTCGTCGTGTCGATCACGAGTGAGTCGGCAACCTCGGGCATGGTGTCCATGACCCCGTAGAAGTCCGAGGTGCCCATGCGGACACCGCCCCGGTTGAGGGTCGCATCCGAGCGGCCATACACGACGCTCGAGCCGTCGGCGTCGAAGCGGATCCAGTCACCGTGCCGCCATACACCCGGATACATCTCGAAGTAGGTGCTGCGGTACCTGGCGTCACCCGGGTCGTCCCAGAACTTCACCGGCATCGACGGCATCGGCTGGCGGACGACCAGCTCGCCGGTGTCTCCGACGATGGGCTGCCCGCCGGGGTCGAAGGACGTCACGTCGACCCCGAGGCACGGCGCCTGCATGGCGCCCGCCTTCACCGGCAGCCAGGAGGTGGCGCCGACGAACGCGCTCACGACGTCGGTGCCGCCGCAGATCGGAGCGATGAAGAGGTCTGGCCCGAACTGGTCAGCCAGCCATCCGTACCCGCTCACCGGCAAGGGCGATCCGGAGGAGACCACCGTTCGGAGCCGGGAGAGGTCACGGTCGCGGCACGGTTGGTGCCCGTCGCGGAGGGCGTTCTGGATGAACCCGGCGCTCAGACCGAGGACCGAGGCCTTCGAGTCGGCGGCGATGTCCCACAGCCGCTCCGGAGACGGGTACGTCGGGCTGCCGTCGTAGATGACGATGGAGGCCCCGACGAGGAGGCCTCCGACGAGGATGTTCCACACGACCCAGGCGGTGCTGCTCCACCAGAAGAAGCGGTCATCCGGTGTCATGCCGAGCTGCAGCCGATGGAGCTTGTGGTGCTCGAGCATCACGCCACCGTGGCCGTGGACCATCGACTTCGGACGCCCGGTCGTGCCCGACGTGTAGACGATCCAGAGCGGATGGTCGAACGGCACCGGCGTCGGTGAGAGCGGCTCGTCGGTCGGCGCGAGGAGATCCGACCACGCAAGGGCGCCTGGGATCTCCTCGCCACCCGGGATCTGGACGACGTGCTGCACGGTGACCAGGTCGGCGTGGAGCTGACGGACCACGTCGCTGCGGTCGTGCCAGACCCCGTGGTAGCGATACCCGGAGACGGCCAGCAGCACCGTGGGTGTCACCTGGCCCAGGCGGTCGAGCACGCTGCGCTCGCCGAACTCGGGAGGTGTGACCGTCCAGATCGCTCCGAGCGACGCCGTGGCGAGGAAGGCGACGAGGGTCTCGATCCGGTTCGGGAGGTAGGCCGCGACACGGTCGCCGACACCGACACCGAGCCGGCGCAACCCGCCTGCGGCGCGCCGCACCTGGTCGGCGAGATCGTCCCACGAGACGCTGGTCCGATCGAGCTCGGTGTGGACCTCGACGGCGATCTCCGGGCCGCGCCGCCGCAGAGCCATGTCGACGTAGTTGAGGGTGCCCCCCGGAAACCAGGTCGCGCCAGGCATCGATGCGTCGACGAGGGCCGCGCCCGGCTCGCTGTGCCAGGCCACGCGGGCGTCCCGAGCCACAGCGGACCAGAACCCGCCGAGGTCGCGGACGGACCAGCGCCAGAGCGCGCCGTAGTCGCCGACGGCGACACCCGCGGCACCCGGCAGGAAGCGGGCGAACTCCGCCAGCGGAGAGGCCTCGACCGCGGCCGGCCGCGGCGACCACACGACATCGCCCTCTTGGAGCGGGCGCGGCGACATCTCAGGCCCCGACGAGGCGCGTCGTCATCGAGCCGATGCCATCGATGCTGGTGACGATCTCGTCGCCGGGCTGCAGGTATTCGGGCGGATCCTGGATCATCCCCACACCACTGCTCGTGCCCGTGAAGATGATGTCCCCCGGCAGCAGGGTCACGATCTTGGACAGCTCGACGATGATGTTCGGCACGCTGAAGATCAGCCGGTCGGTCGTGAAGTCCTGACGGGTGCGGCCGTTGATGACGCAACGCACGTGCATGGTGTCGGGGTCCGCGAACTCGTCCGTGGTGACGAGGACCGGGCCCGTCGGCCCGAAGCCTGGCAGCGACTTGGCCAGGCTGAACTGCGGCCGGTCGTAGTTCAGCTGCAGCACCCTGTCGGAGAGGTCCTGCCCGATCGTGAAGCCGGCGATGGCGTCCCACGCGTGTTCGGGTGGGATCAGATGGCCACCGGTGCCGACGACGATGACCAGCTCCGCCTCCCAGTCGATCGACGCCGACGGGAGGACGACCACGGTGTTCGGTCCCGTGATGCACGTCGGGAACTTCGTGAACACGACCGGCGTGGTGGGGCGCGTTGCGCGCGCTTCCTCCACATGGTCCAGGTAGTTCGCCCCGACACCGAACACCTGGCGCGGCTCGGGTGAGGGCGCGCCGAGCGTTGCCGGATCGACGGTGAGCGGTGTGCCCGTCGCCGACGGAACCCAGTCCCGGAACGCCGACCACTGGTCGTAGACGGAGCGCATCGACGGCCCGAACCGCCCTTCACTGGCCATCTCGACGTCGATGACACCGTCGTCGGTGGCGACAGCGGCACGTCCGTGCACATTGGCGAGCTTCATGGAATCCCCCGATCCTCGGCCATGGCGCTCGCGATTCGAGCCCCATGGTGAATGCCTCGGTCAATGTACGACCGCCCATCGCCAGATTCAAGGAGAAATTCACCATTGGCACTTGATTCGCCCAATGCAGAATCGTAGGGTCTGCGTCTGGGGTACACCGAGGGGGTCCTGCCCATGCCGCTTCACCGTCTGTCCGCCGTCCACGTCCGCGTGGCGCGCTACGCCGAGTTCTGCGACTTCTACCGACGCTTCGGGTTGGAGGAGATCGCATCAGGGCGCTTCGCGTCGGCGCGTGGCGGCCAGCAGCTCCATGTCGAACCCGGCGACCGGAACACCGTCGTGGAGATCGTCATCGGCGCCGACGCTCCGTCGGATCTGGACGCCGTGGAGGCCGGGCTGCAGGCCGCAGGCCACACGCCCGAGCGCCCCAGTTCAGAGACCCTGCTCGTGGCCGAGCCCACGACCGGCATCACCATCAGGGTGACGGTCGAGCCACGCGTGCCGGCCATCAGGCCGCGGGGTGGGATCCCGGAGGTGAACCGCGCCGAGCTGGTGGGCCGGGCCCGGGTGCGGCCGCAACGGCTGGGCCACATGGTGCTGGGCTGCCCAGACGTCGATGCGGTGAACCGCTTCTTCACCGAGTGCCTCGGGATGCGGATCAGCGACGAGGTGATCGGCGCCGTGTTCCTCCGGTTCGACACCGACCACCACAACCTCGCGTTCCTCCGCAGCGATCACACGTGGCTGCACCACATGGCGTGGAAGGTGGGCAGCGTCGACGAGGTGGGGTACGGCGCGATGCAGCTGATCGACCACGACCAGTCCACGAACTGCTACGGGCTCGGCCGGCACGCGGCCAGCGCCAACTACTTCTGGTACCTGCGCGACCCGTCGGGAAGTCTCGCCGAGTACTACCACTCGGAGTTCGACGACCTCGTCGACGACGCTGAGTTCTGGAACCCTGTCCCCAACCAGGCGCCGATGCCCGTGGCGTCGTGGGGCCCGAGCCTGCCCCCGACGTTCTTCGCCCCCACCGGCCAGCTGTCGGCAGGCGCCACACAACCAGGAGAGGAGGGGCCGTGACGATCGACCACTCGACGGAGGCGACGAACCTCACCGTCAGACGGACCGGGCGCATGGTCCACGACGTACCGGAGACCGGCGAGTTCATGGTGCACCGCAGCGCGTTCACCGACGGCGCCGTGCTGGAACGCGAGCGCCGGAACATCCTCTCGCGGTGCTGGGTGTACGTCGGCCACGCGTCCGAGATCCCGAACGTCGGCGACTACCGGACACGCTCGGTCGTCGGGCGCCAGGTGATCTTCTGCCGCGACCGCAACGACGAGGTCCGCGTGCTGCTCAACACCTGTCGCCACAGAGGAGCGCTCGTCTGTCGCGAGCCGCAAGGCAACGACACCACGTTCACGTGCTTCTACCACAAGTGGCAGTACCGCAACTCGGGTGAGCTGATCGGCGTCCCGGGCAAGATCTCCTTCCCCGAGTCGTTCACCCTCGCCGACAACGGACTGGCCTCTGCGTCGCAGGTCGAGACCTACAGGGACTTCGTCTTCGCCAGCTTCGACTCTTCCGCGCCTCCGCTGGTCGAGTACCTCGCCGGCGCCGCCGACTTCATCGACCGGATCGCCGACCAGGGCTTCCGCGACGGCATGGAGATCGTCGACGGAGCTCATCTGTACAGCATGCGCTGCAACTGGAAGCTCGTCGTCGAGAACTCGATCGACGGTTACCACGGCTTCCCGGTGCACTCCACGTACTTCCAGTACATCGGATCGCGCGGCGTCGACCTCTCCGTCGGCCTCGACGGAGTGCCGCGCGACCTGGGCAACGGGCACGCGTGCCTCGACTACCTCGCGCCGTTCGCCCGCACCGTCGCCCGCACCACGGCGCCGATGAGCGACCGCGCCAAGCAGCTCATCACCGACATCCGCGCCGAGGCCGACGCAGCGCTGGGTGAAGAGCGGGCGGCGCTCGTGGCCGACCGCTCCAAGAACATCTTCGTCTACCCCAACCTCTTGATCATCGATGCTGCATCCCTGCAGATCCGCGTCCTCGACCCGGTCGCCACGGACTACACGAACATCAGCGCCTGGCTCCTCGCCCCGCGCGGCGAGGATCGTGAGCTCCGCCAGATCAGGAGCGACTCGTACCAGGAGTTCCTCGGCCCGGGTGGCTTCGCCACCCCAGACGACTGCGAGGCACTGGAGACGTGCCAGATCGGCTACCAGAACATCGCCGAGGTCGAGTGGAACCTCGTCAACAAGGGTTATGGCGTCGACGCTCCCGAAGCGGTCGACAACGAGACGCAGATCAGGGCGTTCTGGCGGCAGTGGGACAGCGACATGGCCGGCGGCCCGGATGGAGGAACACGATGACCAGCACCGTGACGGACGCACTCCTGCTGCGACTACGCATCGAGGATTTCCTCTTCACGGAGGCCGAGCTCCTCGACGCCTGGAAGCTCGACGAGTGGCTCGCACTGTTCGAACCGGACGGGCGCTACTTCGTGCCGCCGACCGACAGGCCCGATGCGCGCGACACCATCGCCACTGCGTTCATCATCGCCGACGACCACGAGCGCCTCACGGGGCGCGTCCGCCGGCTCGCCACGGACGCAGCGTGGGTGGAGCGCCCGCGATCGCGCACGCACCGGGTGGTCGGGAACGTCCGCGTGGAGAGCGGCACGGATTCCGTAGGCGACGACGTCGTTGCCCGCTCGAGCTTCATCGTCCACCGCGTCCGCCGTGGCGTGACCGACTGCTTCACGGGCCGCTACGAGCACCGGCTGCGCGTCGTCGGCGACTCGTTCCGGATCCGGGAGCGATGGGCCGTCCTCACGGCAGAGGCACTCCAGCCCACCGGCAAGATCGGATTCATCCTGTGAGCACCGACACTCCCGTGGCCATCGTCACCGGCGCCGGATCCGGCATCGGCGCCGCCATCTCCCGGCGACTCGCCGCGGACGGCTACCACATGGTCCTGTCCGACCTCGACGACTCGCGGCTCGCACCCGTCGCTGCGTCGATCCCCGGCAGCGTCGTCCACCTCGGCGACCTCAGCCGCGCCGGCACGGGTGACGCTCTGGTCGCGGTGGCCGTCCAGGCCTGGGGCCGGCTGGACGTGCTCGTCAACAACGCCGGCGGCGGCGTGATCCTGCCGACGCTGCAGCACACCGAGGAGACGCTCCAGGCCACCATCGACCGGAACCTGTGGACCACGATCCGCTGCACGCTCGCCGCGATCCCCGTGATGCAGGCGGCCGGATACGGTAGGGTGGTGAACATCGGCGCCGACTCGGTGAAGAGCGGGGTACCCGCGCACGCGATGTACAACGCGGCCAAGGGCGGTGTGCACGCCATGGTGGGCGGGCTCGCCCGCGAGTTCGCCCGCGACGGCATCACGTTCAACGTGGTGGCCCCCTGCATGGTGCTCACCGACGAGGTCCAGGTGATGTGGGACGAGAAACCAGCGTTCATGCAGCCGTTCCTCGACGTCATCCCCGTCGGTCGCCCCGCCAAGATGGAGGAGGTGGCTTCCGCCGTGGCCTACCTCGCGTCGGCGGAAGCAGCGTTCATCACCGGCCAGGTCATCGGAGTCAACGGTGGCTCCAACTTCCTCGGGTGACGCCATGAGCAACGCATCCGAGCCGCGATACTCGGCATTCCCCGACCTCACCCTCGACCGACCCGCCGACGGTGTCCTGCGCCTGACGCTCGACGCGCCTGGCCTCAATGCCGTCACGCCCGCGGTGCACCAGCAGTTCGCGGACATCTGGCCCGTGATCGACAGGGACGACTCCGTGCGGTGCGTGCTGCTGCGCGGCGCCGGTCGGGCGTTCTCCGCCGGTGGCAGCTTCGAGCTGATCGACAGGGTCATCAACAGTGACGAGGGCCGGCTGCGAACGATGCGCGAGGCACGCGACATGGTCACGAACCTCGTGAACTGCTCGAAGCCGATCGTCGCTGCGATCCATGGCGTCGCCGTCGGTGCCGGACTCGTCGCGGCGATGCTCGCCGACATCACGGTCGCCGCGAGGACGACGCGCATCATCGACGGTCACACCCGGCTCGGCGTGGCGGCCGGCGACCACGCCGCCCTGTGCTGGCCCTTGCTGTGCGGGATGGCGAAGGCGAAGTACTACCTCCTCACGTGCGACGAGCTGTCAGGCGAAGAGGCAGAGCGGATCGGGCTGATCTCGATCTGCGTGCCCGACGGCGAGGAGCAGGACCGTGCCATGGCCATCGCCGTCCAGCTTGCGGCCGGCTCCCAGATGGCGATCCGCCTCACCAAGCACACCTTGAACCACTGGTACCGGGCACAGATGCCGATCTTCGATGCCAGCCTCGCCTACGAGATGCTCGGGTTCACAGGGGCCGATGCCCGCGAGGGCCTCGCCAGCCACCTCGAGAAACGCCCGCCGAACTTCTCGCGCTGACCATTCCAGGCTGATCAGGCGTCGGCGGCGACGACCGGGTTCGTCATCGTGCCGATGCGATCGCCAGTGATCGTCACCTCGTCGCCGGGCTTCAAGAAGAGGAACGGCCGCTCCCCCATCCCGACGCCACCCGGTGTTCCTGTCGAGATCACGTCACCCGGCCGGAAGTGGTACCACTGCGAGTAGTACGACACGAGGTACGCCAGGCTGAACGCCAAGTCGTCGGTGCAGGCCGACTGCTTGAGAGTCCCGTTCAGCCGCAGCTGGAAGGTCACTCCCGTGGGGTCGAGCTCGTCCTTCGTCGCAATCGCCGGGCCGAGCGGGCAGAAGCTCGGGAACTGCTTGCCGAGCAGGTTCAGGTCCCATGCCTTCGTCGCGTCGAGCCCTTGGAGCTCGTGCATCGGCCGTACCCAGTTCCTCGCCGAGACGTCGTTGATCATCGTGTAGCCGACGATGTGATCGAGAGCCTCCGCCTCGGTGACGTTGTGGCAGTGACGTCCGATCACGCCGCAGAACTCGGCCTCCCAGTCGACCATGTCGGGCGCCTGTGCAGGGAGGACGATCGGGTCGCCGGGGCCGACGACGGCGGCAGGGCTCTTCAGGAAGGCAGTGGGTGTGTCCGGCGGTGTCCCACCCATCTCGTGCAGGTGCTGGCGATAGCTCATCCCGCACGACAGGACGTGTGTGGGATCCGGGATCGGCGCACCGACGACCGCGTCCGTGAACGGCACCAGAGCAGATCGGGCGCGCAGCGCGCCCATCGTGGTGTCGGAGCTGGCCACCTTGTCGATGATCCTGCGGAGGCGGTCGAGCGCAGCATCGCCACCCTCGATGACACCCTTCAGGGTGGACGGCAGCGGGTCCTCTCCGAGGACTGCGACCGCTTCTGCGAGGTCGAGGACCTCGTCGTCGACGACGACGCCGGCCGACGAACCCACCTGGGTCTTCAGCGAGACGAGGCGCATCGGCTCAGGGCCACACTGCGGGCACGAACACGGGCGACGCGATGCGCTTGGCGAACTTCCACCCCGCAGGGGTGCGGCGGTACTCGTCGTGCATCTCGACCATGCGGCCGTGCGTGGTCGCATACACGAGTGGGGTGCCCTCGAACGGTCCATGAGCGTGGAAGGTGAGCGCGACAGCGACCCCGGTCGCGATGTCGCTCTCGACGCGGTCGAACCAGAAGTTGGTCATCAGGTGACGAGTCGTGATCGGCGGGCGCTGCGCCATCCCCTCGCGCAGCTCCGCGTGCCCGCGGTGCACCGGCCCGGCACGGTCGAACACGCAGTCCTCGGTGAAGAGGTCGATGAGGTCCTCCAACTGGGCGTTGTCGATGTAGCGGGCGAACGCGTAGTTCAGCTGGATGCACTGGTGCTCGATGAGCATCCGCGCTTCGGGGGCCAGGTCGGCGGCCATCACGACAGCAGCTCCATCTGCTTGCTGAGGACTGCCATCACGTCGACCTCGCGGTCGGAGTCGAACGCCATGATCTCGGCCTCGCTCCTGCCATCCGCGCGGGCCGCCACCATGTCGTCGGGATCGATCTCGTAGCCCACCGGGTTCTTCGCGTAAAGCGGTCCCGTCAGGAACGCCGTGGCGTCCGCCGGCGGCATGGTGTCGACGAAGAACTCGAGCACGTTGCCCTCGGGATCCTTGTAGTAGAAGGAGATCGTCGGGCCGTGGTGCACGGCCGTCGCCGGCGTCACCGTGTCGGTCCTCAACCGGAGATAGTGATCGAGCAGATCGCCCGCTGTGTCGAAGCCGAAGGCGAGGTGCATCAGGCCGGTGCCAGGGGTCTTCGTCGACGCGTCCGCGGCGCTCAGCATCGCGGCGACCCGGTGATGCTCTTCGTCGTAGGTCATGAACGAGAAGAACGGCGAGTCGAACACCATCTCGCCACCGAGCACGTTGCAGTACCACTGCATCAGGCCGGATGGGTTCGTGGAGTGCAGCACGACATGGGAGAGGCGTGCGGGTTTGGTCGTCATGTTCGGATCGGATCCTTTCGGTCGGTCACCCTGCGGTGACGGGAGCCTGTTGGGGTTGCACGTGCTTGGGGTTGAAGACCGCTTCGACGTCGGAGACATCGGCGGCCAGGCCCAACGCCGGGCCGCCGCTGGCAAACGACTCCACGGCGTCCAGCAGCGCCTTGCGTCCGCGGTGCACGACGATGTCGGTGGCACCGAGGCTCTCGTCTGTACGGTCGAGCCAGCCCTGGCCCTCCGCGATCGCGATGTCCTCCATCAGGATCGTCAGGGCACCGCGCCCCGTCGCGATCCCGGTGAACGTCTCGCCGGCTTCCTGGGCAGCCCGGTCCTGCAGCCACTTGTTCTCGGGCGTGTACTCGGAGCGGAAGTTGTTCAGGTCGGGGAACATCCCGAACGTCTTGCGGCCGAAGCCGTCGGGCTTCATCGGCACGTTGCGGTTGTACATCAGCTGCCAGAACAGCGTGTGGTCGTCGTCGATCGGCACATGGATCTGAACCGCCTTGTCGTCCATCGGGTCAGGGCTGACCGTGTGGTGCACGTACCACGGCATGATCCACGCGTAGTTGAGCTCCTTCATCTCGTCCGACGACTGGTAGCGAAGGCCCCACTCCGTGCTCTCCACGCTGAGGTCGGGGAAGTCGTAGAGCATCTTGCTGTTCGGACGCTCCTTGTCGGAGAAGTAGTTGGCGAGTCGCTGCGTGCCGGCGAACGTCTGCCTGTTCGTGCGGTTGTGCAGGATCTGAGCGTGGAACGTGTCCCACAGACCCTCGAGCATCTGCACCCAGTTGGCACGGACGATGCCCGTCGCGTGCACGATCCCGTCGTCGCCGAGACCCGAGAAGGCGAACTGCGGCCGAGCAGGCGGCTCACCGTCACCGATCCACACCCAGACCATGCCGCCGTCCTCGTAGCAGTGCCGGGCACCGCTGGGCAGCTTGTCGAGCCGCGCCGTTGCCGGGTGGGTCGGCGCCTCGAGCAGGTGGCCGTCGGCGGAGAAGAGCCAGCCGTGGTAGATGCAGCGGATGCAATCGGCCTCGACGATCCCCTGCGCCATCGAGGCGCCCCGGTGCGGGCAGGCCTCGTCCATGATGCCGAGCGCGCCGTCCGCGCCTCGCCAGGCGACGAAGCTCTGGCCGAGCACACGGAACCGGACAGGTGATCGTCCGGGCTCGACCCGGGCGGAGCGCAACGCAGGGATCCAGTACTGCCGCAGCAGCTCCCCCGTCGGCGTTCCCTTGCCGACGCGCATGATCGTTTCGTTCTCGAGCTCGTTCACAGGTCCCCCGGGGTCACAGGTAGACGGCGAGGTTCGACACGCCGAGCGCCGTCTGGTCGAAGTAGATGGTCCGCGAGGCCAGCCTGAAGCCGCTGTCGGCCCTGCGCAGGCAGTCGACCCGACGGCCCGACAGGAGGTCGTAGTGGGTGTCGTCGTAGCGAGACCTCAGCAGGAGGATGCTGCTGTCGACCCGGTACTCACCGTCGACGTCGGTCTCGTGGACGCGGACGTTGCTGACGATGCGACGGGTTCGCGAGGCCGGGTTCTCGGCCCACGCACTCGAGGTCTGGGTGAGGCGCATGACCTTCAGGAAGATCGTCATCGCGTTCTCCTCGAAGTGGGCGGCTTCCTCGTCGAACGGAGAGCCGGAACCACGCTCGGTGAAGCAGCGGATCGGAGCCCGGTACACGAGGTCCTCGGCGAGCAGCTGGATCCAGCCCATCAGGTCGTCCTCGTCGAGCAGCTGGGCCTCGTCCTCGAGGTGCTCGACGATGTCGCCGTGGAGCGGCTCGGACGCACGGACGCGTCGTCCGGTCGCCTCCTTGTAGGGCGTGTCAGCAGTCGGCATCAGAGCCTCCCCGTCAGGTGACCCAGGTACTCGGTCCAGAAGGCCCATTGGGTGTTGTCCTTCGGGAATCCGTCGTAGATGTCGCCGGGCCCCGGCCATCCCTCGGGCTTCCCCTCCGGCGTGATGGTCTGGTAGCGGAGCTTCTGCCGGCGTCCGAGGGCACCGCGGGCCGACTTCTGCTGCAGCGGCCAGATGTCGCTGTCGTCGGACTCGACGAAGCCGCTGACGCCGAACGTCGCCGCGGTGAACATGCGGACGTTCTCGCGGAGCTCGGGCGACGAGTCGCGCTCGGCGACGGTCCAGGACATCACTTCGAAGCGGTCCGGTCCCTTTGGCACCCAGGTGCGCCACGAGATGAACGCGCCGAGCGTGCCATCCGGCAACGGCTGGTGCATCACGATGCCGCCGATGTTCGGGAAGAACGAACCGACCTGGGGCGGGCGCTTCGCCAGCATCTCCACCTGCTCCGGCGAGAACTTCTGGACGATCTGGTCGACCATGTCGACCGACATGCCGGGCGGTGGCTGCATGCGCAGACGCTCGACGGCGCTGAGGCTCTTCAGATCCCGGCCCTTCAGGGCATTGAGGTAGTGCTCCTCCTCCACGTCGAAGCAGCGCACGAACGAGCCGCGGTGCGCAGCGCTCGTCCCCGCCATCGCCGGCTCCTGCACCGGCCCGTCCGTCGACAGCATCCCGAGCTCCTGCATCGACTTGTGCAGGCTCAGGGTGTGGAAGATGTCGCCGGCGAACTGCTCGCCGGCCGTCTTCCAGTTGGCACGGATCGTGAAGCGCTGGGGTGGGCCGATCACCGTCATGCCCGCACTCGTGCGGTCGAACATGAGGTCCCAGTACCAGGTCATCGGTCCGAGGGTGTCCCGCAGCGACGGGGCGTCCAGATCGAAGTTCACGAAGATCATTCCGGCGTACTGCTCCACGCGCGCTGACTGCAGACTGAGCTCTTCTTTCGAGCGGAGCTCGCCGTGCATCTTCTCGCGGGCGATCGGCGCGCCGAGGAAGCGACCGTCGGGTCGGAAGGCCCACGCGTGGTACGGACAGGTGAACCTGAGCGCGTTGCCCTTCTCGTAGCGGCACAGGCGCGCACCGCGGTGGGTGCAGACGTTGAGCGCCGCCGTGATCGAGCCGTCCTCGGCGCGCGAAACGACGATCTCGTCCTCGCCGACGTAGCGGAGGACGTAGTCACCGGGCAGGCGGATCTCGTCCTCGTGGGCGACGATGTTCCACGTGCGAGGAAAGAGGCGATCCAGCTCGAGCTGATAGATCTCCGGGTCGCTCAACACGCGCATCGACACCTCGCGGTAGTCGAGGTCGAAGAGCTCGTCGAGGAAGACCCCGTCAGCGAGCACCGGCGACGACGCCAACGGCACGTCCTTCAACGGCACGTCCTTCAACGGCACGGCTCAGCCCTCGAACACAGAGAGGTCGGGTGGGCGGGTGTTGAGCCGCGGCACGTGGAGGCCACCGTCGACCGGGATGGTCGCCCCAGTGATGTAGCGGGAGCCCTCTCCGGCGAGGAACACGGCGACGGGCGCGATGTCCTCCTCGGGGTCGCCCATGCGGCCGATGGGGATCATCATCGGGATGGCTTGGAGGATGCCCGGGTTGACCTCCACCATCTTCTGGAAGGCGGCCGACGCTGCGATCGGTGAGATCGCGTTGACCAGGATCCCGTGCGGGGCCCACTGGATGCCGGCGGTGCGGGTGAGGGCGCCGACCCCCGCCTTCACTGCGTTGTAGTCGCCGTGCAGCCAGTTCCCGTTGTCGGCGTCGACGGAGTAGAAGTTGATGATGCGGCCGCCACCCTGGGCCTTCATCGGCTCGAGGACGGCCTGCATCGCCCACCACACCGACCACAGGCCGACGCCGAGCGTCAGCGCCAGCATCTCGTCGGTCTTCATGTGGAGGGGCACCTCGGGGGTGACCGTGATGGCGTTGTTCACCAGCACGTCGATGCGGCCGTAGCGCTCGAGCGTCGTCGACACCATGCGCAGGACGTCGTCCTTCTTGCTGACGTCGGTCTGCAGGAACAACCCCGGCGCTCCGAGCTCGGCGAGCTCGTCGGCGACGCGCTGGCCCGCCTCTGCGTTGAGTTCTGCGACCACCACCGTCGCACCCTCACGCGCATACCGACGGGCGATCCCCCGACCGATGCCGTCACCGCCGCCGGTGACGATCGCCACCATGCCGTCCATCTGCCCCATGTGCCTGTCTCCCTCGATCTCCCCCGCAGGGTTCCCTAATGTCACACTATGCGAGACTAGTGTGTCGTCGCAACAAAAAGGTTTGACCATCGGCGCCGGTGAGACGGTTGCTACTCTCGCCCCGTGGCCCCACCCTTGAACAACCGCGCTGAGAGCATTCTCGAGGCAGCACTGCGGACGCTCGCACGACAGGGTGCCGACAACTTTTCGATCGTGAACATCGCCCGCGAGGCACACGTCTCGCGCCGCACGATCTACCGCTACTACAGCAGCACCGCTGACGTCCTCGCCGGGGTGGCCGCGTACGTCGGCGGCAGCTTCGCTCGGGCGATCGAGGAGGCGGTGAGCGCCACACCCGACCTCGACCGGCGCTTCGAGGTCGTGATGACAGCCACCATGCGCTACGGCGACTACCAGCCGGCGGCAATCGCCGTCATGCGCATGGAGCCTGCATTCACCATCGAGTTCCTCTCGAACACGATCGGCGACTACGTCGAGGTGGTTCGCGCCGCGATCGCGCCCGTGATCGGCAGCGTGCCCGCCGTGACGGAGGGTCGCATCTCGGAGGAGCAACTCGCCGAGCTGATCATCCGCATCGGGATCTCCGGCTTCCTGATCCCGTCGCCGGTGCTCGACACCATGCCGGCGGCGATGGCGAGCCTGATGGCCGGACCCAAGCCACGTCGCCGTCGCGCTTGACCGAGTCGAGCACTACGTCGAGCAACTCGTTGCCGGCGCTTCGGCAGCCGCGTTGCCAAGTTCACCAACGCCCACGAACTCGTCATCGACGGCGATTCCTACCGGCGACGCCAACGACCCACCATTGACGGCGGCCACACCGACGAACCATGAGCCATGACGACCTTCGGCCCTATCGAGGCCTTCCGTCCGGTGCCGTGGATTATCGGTAACGGTCCTTCCCTACAGGTCCGATGCGACTCGGCAAGCGCCGGGGCGGGAGAGTCATCAGAGAACGGCGGCTCTCGAAAAGGGTTCGAACGCCAACGCGGGTCCATCTCGCATGGATCCCCCCGGTGAAGGAGAGAGACATGCGAAGGGTCACTAGAAGTGGCGGGTTCTTCAGCCTGCTGGCAACGTTCTTTCTGATGGTGACGGTCCCGATGGTCGCCGCGGTCCCCGACGATGGCGAAGGGTCGGGCACGGGTGATGTGTTCGCCGACCTCATCGTCGTTCTCCGTGACGAGGACGGGGTGCCGCTCCTCCGCCAGTTCGTGGTGCCGAGCGACGTCAGCCCTGGGCTGACCGAAGAGATGTATTGCGTTCAACCCATGTCGACGACCTCGATCCCGGCAGTCTTGCCGGTCGAGAACCCTGCCGACGGCCGTCAGGTGTACCTGATTCCGCTGATGGGCGATCCTGGCGCACCGCCTCCGCCGGAGGGCGAAGAGGTCGAGGTCTGCGATCCTCAGCCGTCGTACGCGATGTACGTGCAGGAGGCGGAGCTCGAACGCCTGAACATGGCACGGCAACCGGACGAGGTCAAGGACCGCAAGCTCTCCGACGTCATGGTCAAGCTGCTCACGGCTGACGAAGTCACCCTCGACGGCGCCGGTCGGATCACGGTGGACGGCGTGCCGATCGATGCCTCGCCCGAGCACGCGGCCATCTACCTGTCGTTGATGTCGAGCGGTTCGATCCCGGGACTGGGCGTCGAACCCGCTGCGATCAGCCCCTTGGACGCCTGGATGCTCGCTGCCGCTTCGGTGGGGACCGCCTCCGGCAAGGAGACGCCGATCACCATCGACTCGGTCCAGTACTACAACCGAATCGTCGGCGTCGTCGACGAGTACGTCGAGGTCCCTGGAGTGTGGACCGTCGACTTCCTCCGAACGACTCCACCAGGTGGTGAGCAGTTCGTCGATTTCGGCGACTTCAGCTACTCCCGCAGCGATGTGTTCCAGGGCTGTGCGACGTGGCTCGACGTCCCCAGTCTCACGTGGCAGGTCAGCCCGGTCGCCGAGCTCGCGCAGTTCTCCGACCTTCCGCCGATCGCTGAAGGCGGCACCGTTGCGAACGTCGCCGGCTTCGCACAGATGGCCGACGACGTCCGAGAAGTGATCCTGCTGCTGCACGATCACGAGGTCATTCCCGGCTTCTTCATCGACCCGGTGGGCCAGAACACGTGCGCTGAGCAGACCGCTGCACTCAGCGAGCCTGCGGTGAGCCTGGGAGTCGTTCCCATCGACATCATCCAGACCGATGTCGTTCCCGTCACCACCTCGCTCTACATGCCGTGGGCGGGTACAACGGTCGACGCCGCACAGCTGCGGCTGACCGTCGACGCGGTCGACGCGTTCTCCGCTGGAACCCAGATCTCCGCTGTCGCAACCGACCTGTCGGGTGCGATGGAGTTCGTGGTCGATGTTGACGGCAACCTGGTGGGCACATGGGGCCCGGTGGATGGCTTTGCGGTCACGCCTGGCTACCACCTCGACACCACGTTCGACCTCAGCATCGCTGACGGCGCGCCGCTGGGCAGCTACACGCTGACCCTCGAGATGATCGATCTCGACGCATCCGATCCTTCGGTCGAGGTGCTGGCGTCTGAGATGACATCGACCATGGTCCACGACGCAGCGCTCACGGTGCTGTGGACGTCGATGATCGAGTACGCCGCGCAGGGCACGTACCAGCCGATCACCGCACGTGTGTTCAACCCCGACCTCGGCCAGCCCGAACTGATCGGCACCTCGCTGCGCGTTACAGTTGATGCGCCCGAGGCGTTCCTGCTCGACACTCAGGTGAGTGCATGGTCGGAGACCGTCGAGATGCAGTTCACGCTCGAGGCCGACGGTGACCTCGTCGGGGCTTGGGCGCTGCCCGATCCGTTGTCGGTCCCCTATGACCATCTGATCACCTGGTACCTCAACGTCGCCGAAGGCGCACCCACGGGTGTCTATCAGGTGATGATCGAGGTCGTCGATGGAGGCGGAGCCATCTTGAGCGGTCCCGCCGTCGATGAGTTCATCATTGTCGCGGCACCAGCTCACGGTGGTGGTGGCGGCGGTGGCGGCGGTGGCGAGGAGCCGGCCCTGCCTCCGGTGGCATCGATCATCGAGAGCCCCCCGGTCGTGACCAACTCGACCTCGGCCACCTTCGTGTTCGAGGCCAATCAGCCCGAGGCAGAGTTCGGCTGCTCGTTGGACGGGGCGGTGGCCACTCTGTGTTCCAGCCCTGTCACCTCCGAGAACCTGACCGACGGCTCGCACCTGTTCGCGGTATACGCGACGACCGACCAGGTCGGCCCGACGGCAGTCGCATCGTGGATCGTCGACACGGTCGCACCAATTGTGTCGCTGACCACAGTGCCTGACGCAGCCACCACCGAGTTGGACGCCACCTTCGACTTCATCGTCGACGGAGCGGTCACCACGTTGTGTTCGCTCGACGGCGCGGTGCTCGCGGCGTGCACGAGCCCGGCGGACTACAGCGACCTCGATCTCGGCTCGCACAGCTTCGTCGTCGCCGCGGTGGACAACGCCGGGAATCATGCGTCGGTGAGTCACCGATGGACGATCCACACTGCACCGCAGGACATCCCGAGTGTCATCCCGATGACACCGGTCAGGCTGGCCGACACCCGCGCCGGATGGGTCGCTGCCGATGGTGAGTTCACCGGCACCGGCCCGGTCGCCAGCGGGAGTCGGATCCGTGTCCAGATCGCCGGGCGGGCGGGAATCCCAAGCGATGCCGAAGCGGTGATGATGAACCTCACCATCGCCGGTGCGACTGGGGCAGGGTACGCAACGGCGTATGCCTGCGGCATCCAGCCGCCGACGTCGAGCATCAACTATGTCGCTGGCCACAGCATCGCCAACGAGGTGATGGTGGATCTGTCATGGGCAGGCGGTGTGTGCGTGTACGTGCACACCACTGCCGAGGTGATCATCGACGTCGTCGGCTACGCCCCGCCCAGCCTGGACTACTCCGTGCTGACACCGGTCAGGTTGGCCGACACCCGCGCCGGTTGGGTTGCTGCCGATGGTGAGTTCACCGGCACCGGCCCGGTCGTGGGTGGCCAGGTGATAGAGGTTCAGATCGCCGGGCGCGGAGGTGTCCCCGATGATGCCGAAGCGGTGATGATGAACCTCACCATCGCCGGTGCGACTGGGGCAGGGTACGCAACGGCGTATGCCTGCGGCATCCAGCCGCCGACGTCGAGCATCAACCTCCTCGCCGGTCACAGCATCGCCAACGAGTTGATGGTCGGTCTGTCGCCCACCGGGACCGTGTGCGTATACGTGCACACCACTGCCGAGGTGATCATCGACGTCGTCGGCTACTGGTAGCAGCGATCACCATCGCAAGATGCACCGGGCCGCGTCCTGCGTCGGGGGACCTCCACCCCTCTCCCTGCACTGGTGTCGCGTTCACCGCCGTTCGAGTCCACGAAGCGGGATCGATCTCGAGCGCGCCGAGCACCTCGGCCATCGCCGTCGGAAAGCGGTGACCACAGCAGACGCCGGAGCGAGCGGCGTCAACACCGGGACGAAGGTCATGGCGTTGACGAACAGCGCCACCTGCGGCCGCCAGAACAACACGCTCGCGTACCACTCGCCGAGCATGGTCGTGGGGTGATCTGCCCGAGGGCGACGCCGTCGAGGAACGTGGTTGATGTCATCCAGTAGTGGGCGACGAGCGCAGGCGCTCCAAGGGGCACGGTTGGTCAGGCTGTGATGTCGCGTCGGGCGAAGGTGGCGGCGGCGAGGACGTAGGCGCCGAGCGCATATGCCGCGACGAGGCCGAGCGCTGCACCGAAGCCGATGCTCGTGTTCCCGCCCTCGGCGAGCGCCGACATGGCACTGGCGGGGAGCCATTCCTCGGTGGAGGGCCACAACGAGTTGAGGAGGAGTTGCTCGCCGAGGAGGAAGTAGCCGACACCGGCAGCGATGGCAATCGCCGACGATCTTGTGAGCATGGCGAGCATGGCACCGAAGACACCCCACGCGACACAGGACAGGAGCACGTTGATGTACGTCGAGAGCCCTTCGGCGAGTGCACTGGTCGTGGTCCAGGCGGAGGTGTCGAGCCCTTGACGGGCGGCAAGTGGGAATGCGACCGCGGCGACGACCGCACTGGTGATGACGAGGCCGGCGGCGATGAAGGTGACGAGCGCGATGGTCTTTCCGGCGAGCACCCTGAGCCGTCGTGGCTCGATGGTGAGGACCGATCGGATGGTGCCGGTGGTGAATTCGCCGGCGACGTTCGACGCGAAGATGGCGAGGGTGACGAGCCCCAGGAAGGTGGAGGCTGCACCGAGACCCGCAAGCCAGCCGCCGGGGGCAACGAGCTTGTTGAGGGTGAGCTGGCCCATCGGGCCGTGCCGGATGCCGGTGTCGTTGGCGCGCAGGATGCTGACCGAGGTGATCGCGACGCTGAAGCCAACGAGCGCGGCCAGGGAGCCGGCTGCGAAGTTGCGGCGGGTGAGTTTGACCCATTCGGATCGGAAGGCGGCGATCACGGCTGTGCTCCGTTGGTGGTGAGGTCGAGGAAGGTCTGCTCGAGGCTGGCGTCACGCATCGTGAGTTCGCGCAAGGTGATGCCGGCCGTCATTGCCTGTCTGTTCAGCTCTGCCGCCCAGGATCCCGGGGCGCGGATCTCGACGCGATCGTCTCGAGTCGTGGACCCGTAGCCGGCGGTGGTGACGAGAACGGCGAGCGCGTCGACGTCGTTGGCGTGTTCGGGCGCCGCGACGAGGGTGGCGCCGTGGCTCGCGAGGAGTTCGTCGATCGCGCCGGACCACAGCAATCGACCGTGCTGGATGAGCACGATCCCATGACACACCGCCTGGATCTCGGACAGATTGTGGCTCGACACCAGCACCGAGGTACCGCGTTCGCTGAGCTCACGCAGCAGCGTGCGAATCTCGACGATCCCTGCCGGGTCGAGGCCGTTGGTCGGTTCGTCGAGAATCAGCAACTCAGGATCATGGAGCAGCGCGGCGGCGATACCAAGGCGCTGCTTCATGCCGAGCGAGTAATCCTTGTAGCTATCGTTGCCGCGGTCGGCGAGCCCGACAACGACAAGGACCTCATCGACGCGCGTTGCGGGTAGCCGGGCCAGTCGCGTCAGGACCAAAAGGTTCCGGTAGCCGGAGAGATGCGGATAGAAGGCGGGGGACTCGACCAGCGCCCCCACCCGGCTCAGGTACCCGCGTGGTTCGCTGATCGAGTGTCCGAGCACGCTTGCCGTGCCTGCACTGGGTTGGATCAGGCCGAGCAGCATCCTGATCGTGGTGCTCTTGCCGGCGCCGTTGGGCCCGACGAAACCGGTCACCGTGCCGCGTGCAAGGTCGAACGAGAGATCGTCGACCGCTCGCTGATCGCCGAAGGACTTGGTCAGCCCTCGAACGGAGATGGCCAGGTTGTCGTTCATCGTGACTCGTTCCGTCCGGGTTGATCGCCGTGCGCGGTTGGCGGGTCGATGCGGGTGTTGGTGGGCATGGCTGTTAGTTCGCCTGTTCGCTGTTGAGATCGTCACTGGCAGACGATGTACGGGTGATGGCGGCTCTGGCGCCGGCGGACAAGCGGCCGAGGGCATCGATGATCAGTAGGCGCTCGCTCACGCCTGATGCTCGCCGTCGGCTGTGGAGGTGGCCTCGCACCCGCTGACGCCTGGACCCTGTCGAGCGTTGTTCGCGGAGCGCGAACGGCGCGACCGCGGCAGCGGCACCGAGGTACAGGAGGCCAGCAAGGGCGACAGCGCCCACGTTGTCGACGAGCAGTTTGGTTGCCGGAGTAGCCGCACCGAACAGCACGGCTGCCAGCGCGCACCAAACCCACCCGTTCCTCTGAGTCACATGACGGCGAGTGTCTTCCACGGATAGAAGCTAGACCCGGCAACGCACCCAACTCGCGCCAGGAGGGGCGAGCAGCGACCTGTTCGCCCCCGCGTCGACCGCAGCACCGAAGGCCGCTCTACGAAGTGATGCAGGGCCGTAGAGCCGGATAGCTTCTGGCGATGACCAGAATCGAGCAGGTATCGACTGTCACCCACTACGGATCGGCTCGCCGTCTGTTCGGTGCGTATCAGCGGGCGGTGGAGAGCTTCGCGTCCGACGCGGAGATCTGCGCTTGATTCGATGACATCTCAGCGGAGCTGGTGCAGCTTCGTTCGTTCTACGACACCCCGGGGTTCCTTCTGCTCGCTGCCGGCGACGATGGGAAGCCGGCAGGGTGTGTCGGCATGCGCGTGCACGCCGAGGGGATCGGTGAGGTGCGCCGCCTGTTCGTCAATCCTGACTCGCGCGCGTCAGGTGTCGGCAGAGCTTTGGTCGCCGAGTTGGTCAACCGCTCGCGGGCGCAGGGGCTCGATCGTCTGGTGTTGAACACGTTGCCGACGATGGTTCAGGCGGTGGGCCTGTACCGGTCTCTTGGGTTCGTGCCGTGCGCGCCGTATGTCGAGGATCCGACTGACGGGGTGCTCTACTTCGAACTGCTGCTGACGTCGGTTTCAGGCTGACACCGGGTTGGGAACGCGGCGTGCCTGGCTGAGTCGTGCGATGGGTCGGTTGGTCATAGCTGCACTCTTCTCGGCAGTCACAGCCACCGCCGCATGACTTGTTGCTCGAAGGCGACCTTGCCCCAGTGCCAGCGGCGACCGGGATCGTGCAGTGCCACCGTTGGGGCCGGGTCGCCGTAGAAGTTGCCTGCGCCATAGGCGGCACGCCCGTCTCCGGTCTCGATGAAGCAGCCGCCGTGCCCATCAAAGCCGGTGGGTGTCGGCGCGCCCGAGATCGATGCGCTGATCGTGTCCGCGACCACGTGTGCCTGCCCGTGTGCGAAGACCCCGGCGCGTGGGAGTGGTTTGCCGATGCCGAGGACGATGTGGGTGTTGTCCCCGATCGCGTAGACACCGGGGAAGGCGGTGGCCAGCGTGGATCGGTCGGCGTGGATCCAGCCGTCGTCGGCGGCCAGGGCGGAGTTGGCAATGGCGGGTGGGGCCACGATCGGGGGCATGTAGACGACCAGGTCGGCTCGCTCGTTGGTGTCGCCGAACTGCAGACTGCCTGGCTCCACAGCGGTGATCTGTCGACCCGGCTGGTAGTCGATGTTGCGCTGTGCGAGCAGCATCGTGACGGCAGCGGACACGTCGGCTCCCGCGACGGGCATCGGTGCGGGTTCGGCGCTGCGAACGGCGACCTCGACGCTGCTGCGTACTCCCCTCGCGCGTAGACCGGCTTCGATCAGCAGGGCGGCTTCGTAGGGCGCGGCCGGGCACTTGTAGAGGGGTGCGGCGGTGACGACGACGATTCGGCCTGTCTCGACGCGTCGGAGCTCTCCGGCAAGTCGTTCCGCGCCGCCCAAGGTGGCGAAGGTCTGACCGTGTTCGGCCAGCCCGGGGATGCGGTCGGTTGCCCAGTCGGCGCCGAGGCTGACGACCAGGTGGTCGCCAGTCAACCGCTGGTCACCAACGGTGACAGTTCGCGTCGCAGGGTCGATGTCGGTCACGTCGCCGATGACCACCTCGATGCCACGGCGCTCCAGACGCCGCAGCGGGCGCGTGATCTGGGCAGGGCGGCGCGCTCCGGTCATCACCCACAGGTAGGACGCGGCGAAGGTGAAGTCGGGGTCGCGGTTGATGAGCACCACACGGTGGCGGCGGTCGAGCCGACGCCGAAGACGATTCGCCGTGGCGATCCCGCCGATCCCGCCACCGGCCACCAGCACCGTCTGAGATCCGGTCGACACCATCACAGGACCTGCGC
Organism: Actinomycetota bacterium; assembly: GCA_030645675.1. GTDB lineage: Bacteria > Actinomycetota > Acidimicrobiia > Acidimicrobiales > Ilumatobacteraceae > UBA668. The sequence continues at coordinate 56,177 of JAUSLQ010000207.1, forward strand.
AGCGTGTCGCACCGTCGCCAACACACGGATGTCGTCGGCGCCGGCGGCAACGTTCGGGATCTTGAAACAAGTCATCAGTGGTCTCCTCTGAAGCGGTGGCTGGACGGGTCGTTCATCAGGTCGTGCCCTTTGTGTGGGTCGTCGAGTGAGGTCGCCGCAGGAACCGGAGCGGTTCGATGTCGCCAGTGAGGGCGAGGCGCCGCTCGGGAACCGGGTTCCCGTTGAACTGGCTGTCGTGGCATCGCATCGCAGCCCGCTGACGGCTGCGCTCGACCGGAAGTCGTACGTGGATCTCATCCTGAACGCGTCCCACGAAGCGACCGTTGAACTCGCCGTTCAGGGAGTCGGCGACCTGACTGCTGATGGTCCAGGCGAGCACCGGGAGATCGAGATGGTCGGCGACGGCCATCGCCGCCGCCGTTGCGTGGATGTGGTCGGGATGGCCGGTGATGCCGCCCTCGTCGAACACCAAGATCAGATCGCTGCCGACGGCGAAGGGCTCGATGGCTGCAGCGAGAAGTCCAACATCGACCGTGGACAGCTGTCCGTCGGGATGGTCGAACTGGTGGATCGTGCTGATGCCGAGCTCGGTTGCCGCTGCAGCCAGCTCGCGACGTCGCGCTTCGGCAAGATCGCCGGACGGGGTGACGAGTGTGGACGCCTCACCATGCGTGAGGCACACCAGATCGATCGAGGCTCCGTGGTCGATGAGCGTCGAGATGATCGCGCCGAGCCCGAAGCTCTCGTCGTCGGGATGGGCGCAGACGGCGAGGACCTGGTGTGCGGCCGGCATGACGTCGGCGGGGTTCATCGCGGAGCCATCCGGGTGAGATTGTTCGGCCCCGCGGGCGTCAGCTCGATGGTGAGGACCTGGAACGCGCCGAACCTCGTAGCAAAGTGACGACCGAGTCGTTCGAGCGCGGGTGACCAGCGCTCGATCCCCGGGAGTGCGTCTGGCGAGTACAGCCCGGCACGAAGCGAGCAGCGACCGTGTTGGGTGCCGAGGTCCGTGAGCGTGCGACGGTCGAGGAGATGCGCCGTGTCCCAGGGCGGCAGGCTGAACTGGCGCCGTTTCCAACAGCCCCATGGGCTGGTCCGGTTGAGCGAGCCGACCACGACGCGACCTCCGGGTTTGGTGACCCGGGCCAGTTCAGCGAACACACGAGCGGGGCTGGCCGCGAACTCGCAGACGGTGACGGCGAAGGCGATGTCGACGGAGCCGTCCGGGAGTGGGATCTGGTGGGTGTCGCCGAGCAGGAGCGCACCCGTTGTCCGGTTGCGGGCGATGGCGAGCGCGTCGGGGTCCCGGTCGATGCCGATGACATTGGCGCCCTCGGCTTCGAGGCGGTGCATGAACCGACCGGTCCCGCATCCTGCGTCGAGGGCGGCACGTCCCGAGATCGGTCCGGCGGCGTCGAGCAGCAGCCGATGTTCGATCGCGGTGGCGTGGTGGCCCCAGGGCCGGTCGAACCAGGCGTCGTACGCGTCGGCTGGGGCGCTCCAGCGTGTCGGCGGCTCAATGGTGATCATGAGCGTCAGAACGTGATGGTCTTGTCGGCCCAGAGCGTCCAGTCGGTGACCTCGTCGAGGGTCGACCGACGGGTTTCAGGGATGAGCATCTCGTCGGTGATCCCCCGGGCGTCCATGCACGTGCCGCACAGACCGATCTCGGCGCCGTGGCGGGCGGCGGAGGTGAGCATGCGGTCGAGGTGGTAGTAGCCGTTGGGGAGTTGCTGGTTGGCGATCGCGCAACCAACTGCGTCGCCGAAGCAGAAGATCTTCACGTCGACGTCGTCACGTTTGGCGAGGTTCCCGGCCAAGCGGAGGCCGTTGTAGTTGGCCTCGGTGCCATAGGCGGGGCCTTGCAGGATGACCAGGATCTTCATGGCGTGATCTCCTCGCTGACGGTGGACTCGATCGGCAGGCGGGCGTTGCGCCATTCGGGGAAGCCGTCTTCGAGACGGCGTGCGTGGCGACCGCGGCGGCGCAGGAGCTGAACGGCTTCGTCGGCGAACACGCAGTACGGCCCACGGCAGTAGGCGACGACATCGACGTCAGCGGGAAGGTTGCGCAGTTGACGAGCGAGTTGTTCGATCGGGATCGAGATCGCGCCGGCGATGTGGCCGGCGGCGTACTCGGCGCCGGGGCGGACGTCGATGACGATCACGTCGCCGTCGACGAGACGTCGGGCGAGGTCCTCGCGGCGGACCTGTTCGAGGTCGTCGCGGTGGCCGAGATAGGCGCTGGCGAGATCGTCAATGGCGTCGTGGTGAGTGACCGCGACCGAGCGCAGCGACGCCCACAACGCAGCGACCTGTTCCGATGCGAGCCGGTAGTAGATGCGGTTGCCGTCGCGGCGGGTGGTGACGAGACCGACGGTGGCCAGGGTGCGGAGGTGGAACGACGTGTTGGCGACGCTCTGGTCGATCTCGGTGGCGAGCTCGTCGACGTGCCGTTCGCCCTGGGCAAGCACGTCGATCAGTTCGGCCCGGCGACCGTTGCCGAGCGCCTTGGCAACTTCGGCAAAGCCGTCGAAGAGTGCATCTTTCTTGCCTCGGCTTGCCACTGCTACCTCCGTGTTCAAAGATCTACTTGACAAGATAGCGTCATCGCCGCGACTATTCAAGTTGCTATTTGAGGAGGCAGTGTGCGTGTTCATGAGTTCGTCGACGAGGGTCTGGGTCATTCGTCGTATGTGATCGACCTCGGTGACGGCACTGCCGCGGTGGTCGATCCGCCCAGGTTCCCGATCGCCCAGGAGCGCCTCGTCACGGCGTTGGGCCTTCGGCTGGCGTGGACCTTGGATACGCACTCGCACGCCGATTACGTGACCGGCAGCCCCGCGCTGGCTGCCCGGTCTGGGGCGACCTTCATCGCCCCCGCTGCGTCCCGTCTCGAGACTCCCCATCGTGCGGTGACCGACCGCGAACACGTCCGTGTGGGCGATGCTGCCGAACTGGTCGCGTTGGCGACGCCTGGTCACACGCCCGACCATCACGCGTACCTGCTGGTCGAGAACGGCACACCGGTGGCGTTGTTCTCCGGTGGTTCGCTGATGGTCGGCACGGTCGGACGAACAGACCTGTGCGGGCCGGACCTCGCGGTGCCGCTCGCCCACGAGATGTTCGTCGCGTTGCGACGCTTCGACGAACTTCCCGGCGCACTGCCCGTCTACCCGACGCATGGGGCGGGGTCGTTCTGCTCGGCACCGGGCGCATCGCAACGCACCTCGACGCTGGATCACGAACGCAACACCAACCCGTTGTTCTCGATCATCGACGAGGATGAGTTCGTCGATCGTCTGGTCGCCGGGTTCGGCACCTTCCCCTCCTACTTCGCTCGCCTGCCGGAGCTGAACCGGCGCGGCCCCACCCGCTACGACACGCTGCCCAAGCTTGCCGCCCTCGGCGCTGACGATGTCGATCGACACGTCGCCGCGGGCGGTGTCGTGGTCGATGCGCGACCGGTCGCGGCGTTCTCGGCCGGGCATGTTCCTGGGTCGCTGTCCAACACGCTGCGACCGGTGTTCGCCAGCTGGCTCGGTTGGCTGGTCGGACCAAACCGGCCGCTCGTGTTCGTCCTCGACGACGGCCAAGACCGCAACGACCTCGTTCGACAGTGCCTCGATGTCGGCCAGGAACTGATCATCGGTGAGCTCGCCGGCGGCATCGGCGCATGGAGCAAGTCCGGGCGAACCATCGGCTCGATCCCGCTCGTCGACCCAGCCGGGATGATCGGCCAAGTGATCGATGTTCGCCAAGTCAACGAGTACGCAACCGGGCACGTCCCCGGCAGCGTCAACATCGAACTCGGTGCCATCTCGGGCACTGCCGTCACGTCAGGACCGGTGACCGTGATGTGTGGCCATGGTGAACGCGCAATGACGGGTGCCAGCATCCTCGCCGCGGCCGGACGCGATGATGTTCTGGTCCTCGACGGCGGACCCGACACCTGGTCGGCAGCGACCGGCCAGGCCTTGGAGACCTCGCAATGAGCGCCGAAGTCACCCAGGCACCGTTGCGGCTCGGCCTCAAGCAGAACATCGCCCAGTTCTCCCTACTCGTCGGCGTCAACGCGCTCGTCGGCGGCATGATCGGCCAGGAACGCACCGTTCTCCCCCTGCTCGCCAAGCAGGAGTTCGGGCTCACCGCCTTCACCGCAACGCTCACATTCATCGTGGCCTTTGGCGCGGTGAAGGCAGCGACGAACTTCTTCGCCGGCACGCTGTCCGACCGCTACGGCCGCAAGCCGGTGCTGGTCGCCGGATGGATCATCGCGCTGCCGATCCCACTGCTGCTGATCTGGGCACCGAGCTGGGGGTGGGTGATCTTCGCCAACGTCCTGCTCGGCATCAACCAAGGGCTCACCTGGTCCACGACGGTGATCATGAAGATCGACCTCGTCGGCCCCGCACGTCGCGGGTTCGCGATGGGCCTCAACGAAGCCGCCGGCTACGGCGCCGTCGCAGCCACCGCGCTCGCCACCGGCTACATCGCCCAGCGATGGGGACTTCGCCCCGAGCCGTTCTTCCTCGGCATCGCCTACGCCGGCCTCGGCCTCGGCCTGTCAGTCTTCTTCGTCCGCGAAACACGCGGCCACGCCCACCACGAAGCCGCCAACCACGTCGCCACCAGCGAAGCCCACCACCAAGACCTCACCACCGGACAGATCTTCCGGCTCACCTCCTTCACCGACAAAGCGCTCTCGTCGTGCTCACAAGCCGGGCTGGTCAACAACCTCAACGACGGGCTCGCCTGGGGCCTGTTCCCGATCTTCTTCGCCGCCTCCGGGCTCTCGATCGGACGCATCGGTGTCCTCGCCGCGCTCTACCCAGCGGTGTGGGGCCTCGGGCAGCTCTACACCGGAGGGCTCTCCGACCGCGTCGGGCGCAAACCGCTCATCGTCGGCGGGATGCTCACCCAAGCCGTTGCCATCGCCTGGATCGCCGCCACCGGCAGCTTCACCGCATGGGCCATTGGCGCAATGGTCCTCGGCGCCGGCACCGCGATGGTCTACCCCACACTGCTCGCCGCGATCGGCGACGTCGCCCATCCCGCCTGGCGCGCCCGCTCAGTCGGCATCTACCGGCTCTGGCGCGACGGCGGCTTCGCCATCGGCGCCCTCCTCGCCGGCATCCTCGCCGACCTGATCTCGATCCCCGCCGCCATCTACGCCGTCGCCGCGCTCACCGCGATCTCCGGTCTCGTCGTTGCGGTGCGCATGTACGAGACGCACCCGCGATGAACGCAGCAGACAGCACACATTCTCTGAGAGGTGAACCGATGGAACCCAGGACCCAGCCGTTGCGCGATGAACATCGTGCGTTGTTGCCCGAGTTGGCAATGCTGCGCGTCGCCGCCGACGCAGTCGGCACTGCGGCGGCGACAGAGCATGTCGCCCGGGCCTACCGGCTCCTGGTACGTCACTTGCTTCCCCACATCGACGCCGAGGATGCTGTGCTGTACCCGGCGATCGACCAGATCGCTGGAAGCGGAGCAACCGCGGCGATGCGCCGCGACCACGACGAGATGCGACGGTGCACGGTGCAGATCGGAGCTGCGTCACAAGACTCCACGGTCGGGCTCGGGCTCGGGCTCGGGCTCGACAACGAACTACGCGCCACTCTGTACGGGCTCGGTGCAATCATTCGACTCCACATGGCGAACGAGGAGGAGCTCTACTGCGTACGACACCGACTCGCAGCCCGTCAACGAGCTCGTCGAGACCGGCGCCGCCGGGCATCGTGGCGCGCGCCCGGAGCTCGACGCCGAGCAACGCGGGGGCGCGAACGTGCCACCTCTCGCCATCGACATCGCCGACGTGAATCAGCCCAGCCTCGATCGCAGCCGGATCAGGTGCGTGTGATGGTGAGAGCTTCAAGCCGGGCGCGGTAGTCGTCGGGTTCGATCTCGCCGCGTGCGAGGCGTTCGGCGAGGATCTGTTGCGGGTTCGGCGCCTGCGGGGCAGTCGGGCCGGTCACGGCCACATGTTCGTGAGTGCCCGTGCGGCGGAGCAGCGCAACGCCGAGCCAGATCAGGCTGCCCCACACGAGCAGCATCATGATCGCCATCGGTATCCAGCCCCAGCCGTATCCGTCGTGCATGTCGTTGTTCCAGTTGCCGTGCATCACGGCCTCCGTTCGTTGTCGTGTTTGCGTGCTTCGCAGTTGCGATCCATTCGACTGGCCATCAGTCGCGGAAGTCGCCGGTGACGGCCAGGTCGAGGACCGAGCTGGACCCGTCGGCGTACTGCACCGGTACATGGATCGTCATGTCGTGGGCTCCGTCCATGCCGGGGTGCATCGACAGCTCGAAGGTCAGTTCGGTGGACTGGTCGGGCTGGAGGGCGGTCGGGCGTTCATCGCGGTCCCGCCGGTACACGCTCCTCGTACGGGTCACCCACGCTCTGGCGAGGTGCCGACTGCGGTTGGCGCATCAGCAACCACATCACGACGCCCATCACCAGCGGGCAGATCAGTAGGGCGAGGCTCACGCCGGCGAGGGCGGCGCCGCCGTTGCCGGCGACAAGGAACCACGCTGCGAGGCCGACAGCTGCGGCGACGCAGACGAGGTGGTGGCGGTGGTTCATGACCCTGTCCCCCCGTGATGCGCTTCGTGTTGCGTCTGCCCCAGCTCGGGTGCGGTCGCCGCCGAGCCGGTCATTGCGGCGTGGGCCTTGTCGCACTGGGCGAGGGCCTCGTCGTCGATGCTGCCCTCCATCATCTGGTGCATCATCGAGTGCATTGCCGACATGTCGGTCGAGCCCATCATGGTGGCCATCCCGCCGTGGTCGCCGGTCATCATCGAGCCCATGTCGGGCATCTCACTCATCGGCATCGAGACCGTTGTTGGGGTGGTCTGGTTGGTGCCAGTGGCAGCGGAGCTACCGGTGAACGAGAGTCCGAGCATCAGTCCTGCGGTCACCACCGTGGCGCCGATGGCGCCGAGTGTGCGAGTTCGTGGCTTCATGGTTTCCTCCTTGGACGAGGACCATGGTGCACCGCAGGTGTGGAGGGCGGATGGAGGCGACGTGCACGCGACGCGATTTCGACGCACGCTCGCAGCGTCTACTCGGCGGGTGCCGCCGGCATCGTCACGGTGAGTCGCGCTCCCCCACCGGGCACGTTGCCGGCGGCGACCGTGCCGTGGTGCGCGGCAACCAGCTCCGCTACGACCGCGAGACCGATGCCACTGCCGGTCGCCTTGTCGCCGTTCACGCCGCGCCAGAACCGCTCGAACACGTGGGGCAGGTCCTGTTCGGGGATTCCGGGGCCGTTGTCGAAGACCTCGAGCGACGCTGTGGTTCCGTCCGAGCGGGTGCTGATGGTGATCGCACCGCCGGCGGGGGTGAACTTCACTGCGTTGGCGATCAGATTGACGGTGATCTGGTGCAATCGGTCGGCGTCACCGATCACGCCTGCCGGCTGGGCGTCGACCGTCAGGCTGGTTTCCCGGTCGTCGGCCAACGGGCGCAACAGGTCGGCGGCGGCTGCCGCGACGTCGGCGAGATCGACCGGATCGGTGCGAGGGCGCAGACCGGCTGCTTCGGCGGCGGCGAGGGTTTCCAGGTCGCCGACGAGGCGACGCAGGCGGGTCACCTCGTCGTTGAGCGAGCCGAGCACTTCCAGCGTCGGCTGGTCGACGCCGTCGAGGAGTGCCTCGGTCGACCCTTGCAGGATGGCGAGTGGTGTGCGCAGCTCGTGGGCAACGTCGGCAACGAGGTTGCGGCGGAGCCGGTCCTCGCGGTCGAGGTGGTCGGCCATCCCGTTGAAGGCCTCGGCGAGCGCGCGCAGCTCGCCAGGCCCGTCGGTATCGACCCTCGTGTCGCGCCGCCCGGCGGCAAGGTCGCCCGCAGCGGTGGTGAGCGCCGTGACCGGTCGGGTGACCCGCACGGACACGTACAGAGCGACGACTAGGGCCACCCCCGCAGCGATGAGCACACCCAGGATCGCGGTTCGTGCGAGCGCGTCCCGAACGTGGCGTTCGGCCTCCATTGCCTGGGTGGGGAACCGAAGCATCACGGCACCAACCGGTTGCCCTTCGACCACGACCGCGGCCGAGACCGGGTCGCCACGGGGTGTGTCCACGGCGGCCATGCCGTGCATCTGCATCATCATCGATGCCAGCGCGTCGGTCGGTGCTGCGACCACTTCACCGTTGGCGTCGACGATGGTCAGCGTTGCTTGGCTGCGCGCTGCGACCGCAGCCGCGCCTGCCAGGTCGGCGGTTGCCCATCCGCCGGCACGCTGGTAGGCGTCGCCTGCCGCGATCGCCGTGGCCGCGAGGTCGTCCTCACGTTGCCGGTCGGCAAGCCCGGAGACCTCGTTGCGCGCCGACAACATCGTCAGCGCGGCGAACACCGCGACGGCGGCGAGGGCGACCGTCAGGAACGCCAACGCCAATCGGACACCGAGCGGGCCCAGCAGCGGACGACGCGCCACCCGTCAGACCCGATCCCGCGACAGGCCCAGCCGATAGCCAGCACCGAGCACCGTCTCCACCACCGTCGGATCATGGGGATCCAGCTCGATCTTGCGGCGCAGGTTCTTGATGTGCGAGTCGACCGTGCGTTCGTAGCCGTCGAACTCGTACCCGCGGACGCGATTGACCAACTCGCTACGCGAGAACACCCGCCCCGGCGACGACGCCAGCACCGTCAGCAACGACCACTCCGTCGGCGTCAACTCCACAACGGCACCAGCAACGGTCGCCTCGTGCCGAATCTCGTCGATGACGAGACACCCGGCGCCGAACGACGCGACCTCGGATTCGACGCTCGACGTGGCGCTGCGGCGAAGCACAGCCTGGACGCGCAGCACGAGTTCGCGTGGTGAGAACGGTTTGGTCAGGTAGTCGTCGGCACCTAGTTCCAGGCCGTGGATGCGGTCTGCTTCGCCCGACTTCGCGGTCAGCATCACGATCGGAAGCCGACCGGAGAACTCCGCGGCGATCGTCTCACCGGCGACATCGGGCAGGTTCAGGTCGAGCACGAGCAGATCGATCCCACCGCGTTCGAGGATCGACAACGCCTCCGCCCCTGAACCAGTCGTGACCACTGCAAGGTCCTCACGTTCGAGGTAGCGACGCACCAGGTCGCGGATCTTCACCTCGTCCTCGACTACCAGCACGGTCACGCTCACGAATCGACTCTACGACGCGCCGTTGTGGCCCGGGCGTGCGTCACCTGCGAAATCAGACGGCCTGCACCGGACCTCCACACGTTCTGCACACCGTGTCGGCACAGTGCTCGACCAGTGGGGCGCAGACGCGCACCCGAGACGTACACCCAGAAGAGGACCATCCAATGACGCACACAGTTCGACGCTTCCCGTTGATCGCAGGCATCGTGGCTCTGGCCGCCCTTGTCGCCGCGTGTGGACAGACCCGCGAGTCCGGCTCCTCCGCCACCGTCGATGCTGGCGTCGGCCCGGCGGGCGCGAGGACCGTCGACATCGCCATGGAAGACATCAAGTTCGACCAGACGACGCTCACGGTCAAGACAGGAGAGACCATCGACTTCCGGTTCACCAACACCGGTCAAGTCCCCCATGACGCCTTCATCGGCGACGCCGCCGCTCAGATGGAACACGACACCGAGATGGCCGAGATGGGCGAAGCAAGCGAACATCCAATGGAAGATGCGGCAGTCGTGGTGCAACCGGGCGACTCCGGGGAACTGTCGTACACCTTCACCGAGCCCGGGACCTACGAGGTCGGCTGCCACCAGCCCGGCCACTACGGAGCCGGAATGAAGATCGACGTCACCGTCGAGTGACCGGGTGCACATCGCCACATGGACGTTGACACCATACCCCAGGGGGGTATGCTCGCGATATGAACGCGCACTCCACGAACGAGCATCCAGGAGCGGACGCGGCCCACTCTGATCACGATCAGCACGCCGGCGATCACCAACACCACCACGACGACCAGGCTGCGCCGAATGTGCACGGCGGGCACGCAGGGCACGACAAGCACGCCGGACACGACCCAGAGACGTTCCGCCGCCGTTTCTGGCTCACCCTGCTGATCTCGCTCCCGGTCATCGCCACCAGCGAGATGATCATGGACTGGTTCGGCTACGAGCTCTCCGGTGTCACATGGGTCGGCCCGGTGCTCGGCACGTTCGTGTTCCTCTGGGGCGGCTGGCCGTTCCTCAAAGGCGCCGGCGACGAAGTACGCGACCAGGCACCGGGGATGATGCTGCTGATCGCGATGGCGATCACCGTCGCGTGGGCTTCGTCGATGGCATCGAGCCTCGGGTGGTTCGACCTCGAGTTCTGGTGGGAACTGGCCGCGCTGGTCACCATCATGCTGCTCGGCCACTGGCAGGAGATGAAGGCAATCGGCCAAGCACAGGGTGCACTCGCTGCCCTTGCAGCTCTGCTCCCCGACGAAGCCGAAGTGATCGAGGACGGCACCACACGGACCGTCGGTCTCAGTGATCTTCGCGAAGGCCAACTCGTGCTCGTTCGTGCCGGTGGACGTGTCCCGGCCGACGGGACGATCGAGGACGGCGAAGCCGAGCTCGACGAGTCGATGATCACCGGAGAGTCGAAGGCGGCCGTCAAAGCGGTCGGCGACCGCGTCGTGGCCGGCACCGTCTCGACCGACTCCTCGATCCGGATCCGGATCTCCGCAGTCGGCGACAACACGGCCCTCGCCGGGATTCAACGTCTCGTCGCCGAAGCCCAAGCATCGAACAGCCGCGCTCAGGTCCTGGCCGATCGTTTCGCCAAGTGGTTGTTCTACATCGCCACCGCAGCTGCGGTGATCACGTTCATCGCATGGTCGATCGCCGGTGACACCGACCAGGCCATTACCAGCACCGTCACGGTCCTCGTCATCGCCTGCCCACACGCCCTCGGCCTCGCCATCCCACTCGTGATCGCGCTGTCCACAGCCGTGTCGGCCCGCAACGGCATACTCGTCAAAGACCGTCTCGCCCTGGAACGCATGCGCACCATCACGGCCGTGCTGTTCGACAAGACCGGCACTCTGACCGAAGGCCGCCACGTCGTCACCGGCGTCGCCGGCCACGACATGTCGACCGACGAGGTCCTGCGCCTCGCAGGTGGCGTCGAACTGGACAGCGAACACCCGCTCGCCCGAGCGATCGTCACCGCCGCACGCGAACGCGGCGACATCGCCCACGCATCCGACTTCCGAGCGATCACCGGCCGCGGCGTCGAGGCGATCATCGACCGCCGCCGCTACGCAGTCGGCGGCCCCGGCCTGCTCCGCGAACGTTCACTCGACATCCCCGAATCGATCCGCAGCGACATCGAGACATGGGCCAGCCGGGGCGCAGCCGTGCTGCATCTCGTTCGAGACGACCAGATCATCGGCGCCCTCGCGCTCGAGGACAAGATCCGCCCCGAGGCCCGCCAAGCAGTCATCGATCTCCACCACATCGGGATCGAACGAGTCGTGATGATCACCGGCGACGCCCGCCAGGTCGCCGACGCAGTCGCCGCCGAACTCGGCATCGACGAGGTCTTCGCCGAGGTGCTCCCGGAGGACAAGCAGAACAAGGTCGCCGAACTTCAAGCTCGCGGCTACAAGGTCGCGATGGTCGGCGACGGCGTCAACGACGCCCCCGCCCTGGCCCGCGCCGACGTCGGCTTGGCGATCGGTGCCGGCACCGATGTCGCCATCGAATCCGCTGGCGTGGTCCTCGCCGGCAACGACCCACGCGCAGTGGTCGGGGTCATCAGACTGTCGAAGGCGACGTACCGCAAGATGCGCCAGAACCTGGCATGGGCGGCGGGCTACAACATCGTCTCCATCCCGCTCGCCGCCGGCGCGCTCGCATGGGCCGGCATCACACTCGCACCAGCAGTCGGCGCCATCCTGATGAGCCTGTCCACCATCGTCGTCGCCCTCAACGCACAAACGCTCCGTCGGGTCCAGCTGCGCCCCGACGAAGCGAACGAACTCGTCGGCACGAGTCCGGCGCACTCTGCGACGACGCCGTAGTCAGTGCGGACAGAGCGCGGTCAGCAACTGTTCCAGATGGTGCAACTGGTAGACGCTGAAGCCGGCGGTCACGACGATGCTCGCCCACAGCGCAAGGACCTGACCGCGATGTGGGTTCGGGATCGGCGGGTCGAGCAGCGCCCCCATCCGTGACGCGATCCCGAGCCCCGAGAAACCTGCGACCGTGGGCGGGTTGGTCTGCAGTGCCACCTTGCCGAGGGTGATCGCGACCAGCCGGCGATCACCGCACGCAGCGGCAGCGGCCTCATCCGCCCATCGCTCGATGGAGTAGTTCACCCGCTTGGCCAGGGCTCGCAACGGTGGCAGCACCGCGGCGGCGAGCTCGGCCGCGAGCAGATAGCGGTCGTGCCGGTAGTGGGCATGTGCTCGCTCGTGCGCGACCACGATCCGTTGCTCCTCGTCGTCGAGCAATTCGACCATCGCGGTCGAGATCACGATCTGTCCCGCCCGGCCGGGCAAGGTCACCGCGTACGGCTTGTGGCTGTGAGCGACGTGAATCGGACGCGGGTGCTCGACCCGGAGTGTCCGGTGCTGGCGCAACAACCTGAACGCCCTCACTGCGCCCACGGTGATCAACACGACCACCGGACCGCCGAGCCACGCCGGCACAGAGCCGTGGAGCCCCATTGCCTGCGCACACCACTCGAACCCGAACCCGATCACCGGCGCGTGCGCCAAAAATGCAACGGCGACGACCAACGCGGTCGGAAGGGCAGCGACGACCACGAGGACGAGCGAGATCGTGACGAACCGGGTGGCCAGCCGCGGAGGGAGACGCCGATGCGCCGACGTAGCGACGGCGGCGACGACGAGGGTCACCAGCAACGGAAACGCCAGTGAACCCAGCATCAGTGCTTGTCCTTGTCGGACTTGGCCCTGTCGAGCATGGTCTTGATCGCCTTGGCCTCTTTCGCCGGCAGCCCACCGATGAACCTGCTCAACACCTGGGCACGATCCGACGACGAGTCGAGCAGCTCGCTGATGCGCCGCACCGCAAGATCGGGTTCGTCGACCGCCGCCGAGTAAGCGAATGCTCGGCCCGCAGGAGTGCGCACGACCAAACCCTTGGCCTGCAACCGGGTGAGGATCGTCGCCACACTGGTGTAGGCGTATCCGGCATCGAGTTGCTCGTTGATCTCGCCAGGCAGCAGCGGGCCGTCAGCGGCCCACAACACGCGCAGCACGTCGGCTTCCAAAGCACCATCGGGTCGTCGTGTCATGCACATCCTCCACGGGGCGCCGCCCATTCGCGAACGACCTCGAATATACTTCTACATCGTGTAGTTGCTCTGCTGTCGGGGCACTGCCGGACTCGACAGCCTATGTCTCGCACACTCCCCCGCTGCCTCGCCCTGCTGGCACTGGCACTGTGCGCCGCGATCGCCGGTGTCGTCGGATTGCCGGCGGGCACCGCATCGGCGCACAACACGCTGGTCTCCAGCGACCCGGTCGATGGTTCCGAGTTGTTCGTCGTGCCGGTGAAGATCACGTGGGTCTTCGACAAGGCAGTACCGCTGGAGACGATGACGATCACCCTGATCGACGCGACCGGTGCCCGTAGCGAGCTGAGTGGCTCGACCCACGGCGCTGCCGGCGACACCGAGGTCGTCACGCCGCTTCCGCCCCTGCTGCCCGGGCCGGTCTCCATACGGTGGCGTCTCGTTGGACCCGACGGTCACCCCATCACCGGTCGCGTCGACTTCACGATCACCGCGCCAACCCCGACCACCGTGGCCGCCGCCGCCACACCAGCACCAGCGGTCGCCACAACTACACCGTCGGCCACGACGCCTGCGACAGTCGGCGGCTCATCACTCGATCAGGGCGATGGGTCGTACTCGACACCAACGTTCATGCGCTGGGTCCTGCGCTACGCCTCCTACCTGGCGATCATGGCCATCGTCGGGATCCTCCTCACCACTGCGTACGTGTGGACCGGTGCCGGTGGTCACCCGATCCTGCGGCGCATCCTCAACCGGGCACTGTTCGCCACCGCTGCACTCGGGTTCCTGCAGTTGCTCGTGGTCGCGTCCGACATCAGCGGCGAGGCCCCATGGTCATCGTTTGGGTCGATCGACGCCGCCACGACCACCGATGCCGGGATGGCGTTCGCGATCCGCATCGCCCTCGCAGTCGCGATGTGGCTGGTGCTGTTCCGCGCCGACATCGTTCATCGCGACGTGTACTGGACCGCCGTCTCACTGCCCGAACTTGGGCTGCTCGCCACATGGGCCTTCGCCGGCCACTCACGATCGATGCGTTGGCCCGCGATCGGTGTCGCCACCGACGTCGCTCACCACGCCGCCGCAGCAGCCTGGATCGCCGGGCTTGCGATCGTCGGCTGGATCGTGATCCCCGCGACGACACCGGACGTGCTCGTGCCGGCGGTCCGTCGCTTCTCGCGGGTGGCGGCGGTCAGCGTGGCGGTCCTCGTCGTCACCGGGCTCGTCCAGAGCGTGCGACTCGTCGGCAGCCCGATGGACCTGCTCGACGCCAACCACGGCCGTTACCTCCTCGCGAAGATCGTGGTCCTCGCAGTGATGCTCGGCATCGCCAACGCCAACCGCCGACGAGTGGATCACCGCCTCGACGACCCCGACGGCTTGGGTCGCCACACCGGCCCGCTCCGCCAGGCGATCGTCACCGAGTTCGCGATCGGGCTCGTCATCGTCGGAATCACTGCCGCGATGGTCGTTTCCCCGCCGTCCTCGAGCCAGACCGAGACCGGCGCGCCCCTCGACACCCGCTTCACTTCTATACTACATGATGTAGTAATCACCCCCGAAAGGCCCACTCGATGATTCATCGCCTCGCTCTACCTGCCATCGCCCTCACACTCGTCGCCACGCTCGCTGCGTGCGGCTCCGACCACTCCTCAATGGCCAACACCACCCCGGCCACAGAAACCCCGGGCGGATCCATTGCACCAGTGGCGCTCAACGCGGCCGACATCGAGTTCGCACAAGGGATGATCGCCCACCACGAGCAAGCGATCGAGATGGCCGAGATCGCACTCGACCCCAAGGTCGGCGCCAGCCCCGAGGTCATCGACCTCGCCACCAGGATCAAAGGTGCCCAGGACCCCGAAGTCGAGCTGATGACCGGCTGGCTCACAGCCGCGGGTCAGCCCGTCATGATGGACTCTTCCGACGGCCACGACATGTCGTCGATGGACGGCATGATGACCGTCGAGCAGATGGACACCATGGCGGCAATGACCGGCACGGATTTCGACCAGACCTGGCTCGAGATGATGATCGCCCACCACGAAGGCGCGATCAGCCAGTCCGAGACCGTGAAGGCGGAAGGCTCCAACGCCGACGTGCTCGCCCTCGCCGACCAGATCATCACCGCCCAGCAAGGCGAGATCACCGAGATGCAAGCCCTTCTCCAGGGCTGAGCGTCCACTCCCCCGTACCATCCACCCGATGTCCACCGCCTCACCACAGCGCCGGACCTTCACGGCCGGTGGGAGCCAGTCAGTGCCCGTCGGCCTCACCGGCGTCCGATGGTCGGACGGCACCGTCGAGTGCCGCTTCCGATTGAGCCATCCCGCCGGCTCGCTCGTAGCGGCCGACGGCGACGTCGGCGTCATCCTCACCGAACTCGACGCGGCCTGCACCGTCTGCTCTGACGCCTGCGCCGGCTGAGCACACGGCCCGCACGTTTCGCTCGAGCGCCCTGGCTGCCTCGCCGCCGACACGATCGCGCCACGCCCGCAGCGCGGTTCGAACGCCCACCACCGGCGAGATCATCCGCACACTCACCCTCGACCCAACACGCCACTACCGAGGCACCGGACAACCACCCGGCGGCCCCAAAGGACCCCGAAGAACGAAACAACCCGAACCCCAATGAGGGTTCGGATCGTTCCTACGTCCTGAGACAGGACATTGCGCCCCCGGTAGGAATCGAACCTACGACCTGCGGTTTAGGAATGAGCGCGAGGAGGCCTCGTTCAATCGGTTCAAGTCGCATCTGACCTGCTCACCTCCGGCCTTCTCCTCGTCTGACCTCGTTGAACACCATGCAGTAGCTCGCGGTGGATGGACAACGGGATGGACAACTCGCTTCGCGCTGAGCATCCGCGACTTGGCGACCAGGTGCGCAAGAGCGTCGGCGAAGACCGCACGTCGAGGCATCAGTGAGCGCGGCGCAGGTCTGCTGAAGGCGGTGGCCGACGGTACTCCTGCGCGGCCAACCAGCGGAATCGTCCCGACGACAGCGGGACAGTGGTCACTGGCGCCCGGGACACGGAAGCGCAGATGCTCCGCACATGCATCACACCATGTCCCCAATCCGCCGATCCCTTGCTCTCGTCTCGCTCAGCGTGCTTCCCATGGGTGCCCTCGTCGCTTGCGGCGACGACGAGGAGAAGGCGAGTGTCACCCACGACGAGTTCATCGCCGCCGCGTGCGAGCAGCTGAAGGGCGTCGATCCCGGGTTCGAACAGTTCTTCGCCGATCACCCCGAGCCCACGCTCGCGGATTGGGTCGAGTTCCTGCCGCGCGTCGAGAGCGAGTTCGACGAGTTGATCGCTGTCGGAGACCTACCCCGACCCGAGGGCGAAGAGGACACCATCCAGGCCGCGATCGATGCGATGGTGGCCGCCAAGGCCAACTTCACCGTCGCGCTCGAAGCGGCCAAGGCGGGCGACGAAGACGCGTTCCACGCCAGCGAGGAACTGACCGGTGGTCTCATCGAGAAGATGGAAGCGGCGTTGGACGACGTGGACGACTCCGAGTGTCCTGGCACGGAGGAGTGAGCGAGCGACGTAGTGTGCGCCCGATGGCTGCCTCGCCGGTATCCGCGAAGGGTTCTCGACTCGCTATGACGTTGGGCGCTGCCGGTGCGGTCGCGCTGGCACTCGGTCGCCTGCACTATGAACTGCGGCCGGAGGACGTACCAAACCCGTACGCGCCCACACACCTGGCCATCGGGGTCTCGTCGGTCGCTGTCGGCGCTTGGCTGGCCCACCGCCTTCCACGCGAGTCCGTGGCCTGGGTCATCCTCGCCGCCGGCCTGCTGGCTTCATGGATGTACGTGGGTCAACCGCTGTGGGTGGAGCTGTACCTGCTGGGTGCTCCGACGTGGCTGCTGCGCGGTGTGTGGTGGCTGATGCCGTGGCCGTGGCTCGTGGTGCGCTCGATGCTCCTCATCGTCGCCCCGTCGCAGGTGGTCCGCGAGTTGCTGGGGCGTCCGCGGCGAGCGGTGTTGTGGGCAGGCGTCGCAGTGACCACCGTTCTCTGCGTCACCCAACTCGTCACTCAGTACGACATGCCTTTCGACGGTAGCGAGGCGATCGAGCCGACTGAGTTGCAGCGTCGCGCGAGCGATGTCATGGAGTGGGCCTGGCGAGCGCAGTGGTTCACCGGGGCGTTAGCGGTCGGGCTACTCGGCGCGGCCGGCCTGATGCTGAACGGGTCGGCCGTCCGCCGCCAGACACGTTGGTTCGTCGTGGGTTCGGCGACCCTCGCGTTCGGCGGAGTCTCCGAGCTCGGCAGAGAGGCGTTCCCGAGTTGGCCGTGGCCAGGCGACCGCTGGGAACTCGTCGCCAGCCTGCTGCTTCCTGTGTCGCTCGCCCTCGCGGTGACGGTCGATCACCTGCTCGACGCCAAGCTCATCGTCCGGAGGGCTGCCCTCTATGCGACGTTGTCGGTGGTCGCGTTCGTCGCCTATGCGGCCGTGACCGCCTTGCTCGCAGCGGCGTTCTCACCATCCAGCTCGGTCGCGCGCGCGTCGGCTGCGGCGGGCGCAGCACTGGCGCTCGTCCCGGCACACGCCGCCGCGCGGCGGTGGATCGACACACACATGTACGGCGACTCCCGGCGACCCGACACAGTGCTCAGTGCCATCGGCACCAGCGTCGCCGAAGCCCCCGGCGCCCGTTCTGCACTCGACGCCGTCGTACAGGCCATCCACGCCTCGATGAAGCTGCCATTCGTGTCCGTGTCGCTGGACGCGGGGCCCGACGGCGCGGCACTGGTGAGCGCACGCGCCGGCACGCCGGTCGCCCTGGACGAGTCGTTCCCGATCGAGCACGCCGGGATCCAGCTCGGCCATCTGGAGGTGGCGCGGCGATCGCCCGGCGAGGAGCTGCGATCCGAGGAACTCGAGCTGCTTGCACGGCTGGCACTCCAGGTGGGGGTCGTCGCCCACGACGTCTTCCTGGAAGCGCAACTGCGGTCGAGCCGACAGGAACTGGTGGTGGCCCGCGAGGAGGAGCGACGGCGACTACGAAGCGACCTTCACGACGGGCTGGGACCGACCTTGGCAAGCGTGGTCCTGGGGCTCGATGTGGCCACCCAACACGTGGACGACCACAACCTCCGCGATCTACTGACAGACCTGGCCAGAGACGTCAACACTGCCATCGACGACATCCGCCGCGTCGTGTACGGACTGCGTCCTCCGGAGCTCGACGAGTACGGGCTGGCACGCGCCGTTGAGCATCACGTCCGGTCCGTGTCAGCGAGGGTGAACGGCGCGCTCGAGTTGACCGTCTCGTGCGACGATATTCCGGCGCTGCCCGCCGCGGTGGAAGTGGCCGCGTATCGAATCACACTCGAGGCCATCACCAACGTCACCCGCCATGCCGACGCCACGTCGTGCGCAGTTCAGCTTGCCATTCGCGACGGCAACCTATGGGTGGAGGTCACCGACGACGGTTCTGGCCTGTCCGACAACCGTCACGTCGGTGTCGGTCTGACGTCGATGCGCGACCGCGCCGAGGAGCTGCAGGGTGACCTCGAGGTCGACGACAACGATCCCGGGACCCGCGTGCGCGCTCGGCTTCCGCTGCATGAGCTGGTCACCGAATGACCGTGACCGTTCTCGTCGTCGACGACCACCCGACGTTCGTCCGCACGTTGGGCGTCCTGTTGACGGGCGAAGGCTACGAAGTGGTCGGTACCTCGTCCGACGGCGAGAGCGCCGTCGAACAATGCCTTGCCCTACAGCCCGACGTGGTGATGATGGACATCCAGATGCCCGGCATCGGCGGCATCGAGGCGACACGCCAGATCGTCGATGCGGCACCGCAGATCGCGGTCATCGTGCTCACGATGTTCGACGGCGACGACTCCGTTGCGATGGCGCTGCGCGCCGGAGCGAGGGGCTACCTGGTCAAGGGCGCTCGCCAGGACGAGATCCGCCGCACCGTCGAGATGGTGCTGGACGGCCACGCCGTCATCTCCCGATCGGTCGTGAAGCATCTGCCGGGAATCGCTCGTGAGCGCAACGGCGACGACCACCACCCGTTCCCGTCCCTCACGACACGAGAACGCGACGTGCTGCAGGCCATCGCCGACGGACTCGACAACGATGCGATCTCACGGCGTCTATACCTGAGTCAGAAGACCGTCCGCAACTACGTGTCATCCGTGCTGACCAAACTGCAAGTGTCCACGCGGTCCGAGGCGATCGTCGCGGCGCGAACCAACGGCATCGGATCCACCCCGGACGCCTGAAGCCACCCCTCGCCCGGGTGATTTCGCCAGCTCTCGTCGAGGCGGGCCGCTGACGGCGCCGCGTCCGGGAGTTGGGTGGCCCCGTTGCGACCTCCGAGCTTGATGGCATCTGGTAGTTGTGCAACGAGTCCTTGCACAACCACCGACAAGACCGTGCGTCTCCATCTCAACCAGTGTCGTCGCGCCATCTCCAGCCTGCCTGAGCGTCGCCGAGTTCGCCACCTTCAGAGTTCCTAGGGCTCGCTGTCCACCACTTGTCCATCCGAAAGATGGACAACTCAACGGCCGACCAGATGGTTGCACACCGCAAGCACCACCATCTACCAGGTGTTATTGGCGCCCCCGGTAGGAATCGAACCTACGACCTGCGGTTTAGGAATGAGCGCGAGGAGGCCTCAGCGAGTCACCTTGAATCGCATCTGACCTGCTCAGCTTCTGTCTTCTCCTCGTCTGGCCTCGTTGAACATCATGCAGTAGCGCGCAGTAGATGGACAAGTGGATGGACAACTTTGGTCGCAACATTCGATGTCACTTGCGTTTGTTTCGATACAGGGTACAGTTGGCTCATGTCCAAGGTCCTCGATGATCGTGCACTGGCGAACCACGCACTCCTCGCTCTGCGCCGGCGACCGTCGCGCTTCACGCTGCCCGACGGCACGTCCGTGCGCATTCCCAAAGCAGCGGTCGACGGCCTGATCGAACTACTGACAGCCGCCGCCGCCGGCGACGAGGCCATGATCGTTCGCTCGCCACGGGAGCTCACCACGCAGCAGGCGGCAAAGCTCTTGAACGTATCCCGGCCGACGGTCGTGAAGCTGATCGACGACGGCGTGCTGCCGGCACGCAAGGTCGGCTCCCATCGCCGAGTACCACTCACCGATCTGCTTGCCTTTCGTCAGGATGTAGTCGCGAAACGCCGTGCGGCACTCGACGAGATGACAACCGACGCCGAAGAACTCGGGCTGTACGACTGAGGGCGATGAACCAACCAGTCGCAGTGCTCGACGCCGACGTGCTGGTGCCGGTGCTCGTCTGCGATCTCCTGCTCTCCATGTTCGACGCCGAACTCTTCCAGCCAGCGGTCAGCCCAACGATCTTGGCGGAGGTAGAACGAAGCCTGATCGCTGACTTCCCTCGCCTCGATCCAGATGGACTTCGTCGACGAGTCGATGCCATGGCACGGGCGCTTGCCCTGCACGTTCACGACGTCACCCAAGAGAACGATGCGGCACTGGCCGGCATCAATCGCAAGGACCGACATGTCGCCGCGCTCGCATTGACTCAGCACGCCGACCTGGTGGTGACCAACGATCGTCGGCTCCGACGAGAGATCAACGCGCTCAGCCTTCCCCTTCGAGCACTTTCGGCCGACGAGTTCGTCCTGCGCCTCGTGCTCGACGACCGCACGCAGGTTGACGATGTCATCGACGAACTGGTCACCAAGCGACAGCGCAGACCGGTCACCCGCGCGGCGCTGCTCGACCAACTCGCCGTCGCCGTACCACGTGCCATCGCCGAGTTGCGGTCCACCGCTTGACGCTCTCTTCGTTGCGGCACTCCTCGTCTCACAGGGGCTACCGAGTTCGACGATGCTGGACACCCTCTGAAGCTGAGTGCCCGTAGGGTCCAAGACGAAACGGAGTCATCAACGAAACAGTTGTAAGATTGCCAATAGACCCAAGAGGATGGCGCCGAACCCGAACGCCCACCAACGACCCAAGTCGCCGGCGAACGAACTCGGAGTGCGCCGTCGTCGACGCAGGCCTGACCACCAAGCCAGACCGCAGGCGACTGCACATACTGCTAGCAGAACGGTGCTTTGTGAGTTAGATTTGGACAACGTAGCTCCAGTTAAGTGTATATCCTCCGCCTAGGTCCTGGCCAGCCGTATATATATTCAGCGAGCTGGCCGCGACGAACCCCGTCATCACGGGTGTTCCACGCCAATGACACGGATTTAATCTGCGAGCTCGATAGTCCTGGTACGAGGCTGGGAATCGACGCTTTGCCCCCGAACGCGATGACATGAATAATAAGCGATCCCGCCCAGCCGGAGCAAGACGAGTGCCCTTGGGTACACGACCAAGCAGTCGCCACGACATCTCGACCAACTGCGGTGCCGCCAGCCACCGTCGCTATCCCACCGGCCACGGCACATCCCATCCCGCCTGTTTCCGCGCATCCAACATTTCCTCCCAATCTCCTCCCAATGACAGAGGCAAATGGCGGTCACGCATGGTCGTTGGTGGACAATCCGAGCACGGCAGAAACTTCTTGCGCATCGCTCTCTACCAGGTAATATCCCCTGGTAGAGAGCCGATTTGCAGAGCGCCCCCGGTAGGAATCGAACCTACGACCTGCGGTTTAGGAAACCGTTGCTCTATCCGACTGAGCTACGGGAGCGGGGATGGCGCGAAGTCTGGCGCGAGATTGGGTGCCGTCGGTCGGGCCGTCTGACCCGACAGGCTAACGGGCCGGACCGGATGCTCCAGAGCCTTCGTGGGGTCTAGGACAACCGAGGATCGCTCGGCCCGCGTCCGGTCAGCACGCCGTCGGCGTTCGGCTGCGAATCGCCACATCGAAGGGTGTGTCACCGTCAAGAACGTCAGGCTCAGCCACCAGGACCTTCAGCCCTACCACTGCGCCGCTGCGAGGTGGACCGTGGGGGTGAGCCTCCAACGATGAGAGGGGTTGGTCTCGGTGACCAGAAACTTCATCACCGCCGCACTCAGCGGCGCGCTGCTTGTGGCCATGGTCAGCTGTGGAGACGACAGCGACAAGGGGACTTCGCCAGTGGTTTCCGACGACGCAACGGCGACGACTCTGGATGCAGCTGGCGCAAAGGCCGCGTACTGTGCCATCGAAGCCAGCGTCGACGCGATGTTCACTGCGGCCTTCACAGGAATCGGACCACCGTCGGACGAAATATCGGCCACGGTCGCCGCTGCAGTCCTTGAGCAGTATGGGGACCAGGCCCTCGCCGCAGCCCCTCCCGAGATCGCCGACGATGTCGCCGTGGTCGTCGCGGCTACTGCGAAGATGGCTGAAGGCAATCCGGGAGCCTTCGACACGTTCATCGACGAAACGCAGGTGGCCGGCGACGTCATTGCGGAGTTCTGCGGGACCTAGTGAACCGAATGGCTCGGGCGTCAGTGCGCTGCGCGGGCTTTCGACACTGCGATCCCGCCGCACACGACAGCGACGACGGCCATCTGTGCGACGGCGCCGCCGTCCTGGCGGGTGATGGCCACGTATGCGGCACCCACTCCGGCCAACGCCGACACTGACCCGAACACCCCGGCCAGCGAAGTGCGATGCGCGTCACTGACCTCGGCCGTGTCGAAGATCGTGTCGGTGGTGTCGGTGTTCATGTCGGTGACCAGAGGTTCGGTGCTGCAGCGGCGGTCAGGGAAGGGACCACGCGTCCACCTCTGACATCGGCCGCCACATCACCTCACTTGAGCAGCTGTGACACGAAATGCCGACTCGGCGGTTCAGCCCGACGACTTCTGGTGCAAAACGTCCTGCGCCGACGACGCGAAGGCGGCCCCGGTGCCGAACCACTCGCGCACCTGTGTGGCGAAGCGCAACGATTCTTCCTTCGACAGGTCTTCCACTCGGCTGAGATGAGCCATCGTCATCCTCACGCCATCGGGGTTCATGCCGGCGATCGCGCGAGCCATCGCCATCGCCTCCGGCCACAGTTGCTCGGACGGCGCCACTCGCTGGGCGAACTGGATGCGGTGGGCCTCGCGACCGTCGATCACCTTGCCGGTGAGGATGATGTCCTTCGCCTGCGCGACACCCACCAGGCGGCTGAGCCTCGTGCTGGCACCCCAACCGCCGAGGCCGGAGCCCAACCGGGCCAGGTGCCAGTCGCTGATCTGTGCGGTCTCGGCGACCACCCGCAGGTCGCAGGCCAGCGCCAGCTCGATCGCACCGGTGGTGCACACTCCGTCGACGACGGCGATCGACGGCTTCAGCAGATCGTCGATCAGGTTGCAGAGCTTGTTGCCCGGGTTGCCTGGCGGGTGCAACCCGGCAGCGGCCTCCTTCAGGTCGTCGCCCGCACTGAAGCACGGGCGGCCATCGGCGCGCGGCGCGCCGGTGAGCACCACGCACCGCACCGAGTCGTCGTTGCGGGCACGCTTCACCGCTCGGGTCAGCTCATCGAGCACGCGGCCGTTGATGGCATTCATCGCCTCTGGGCGGTTGATCCGCAGGACCAGCACATGGCCGTCCTGTTGCACGTCGACCGGCGAGCCGTCAGGCATCTGCCTGCTCCGTCGGTCGCAGGGCCTGGCCGAGTGCCGCCCGGAACCACTGCTCGGAGCGGCGCAACGCCGCCGGATCGAGCGGTGGCGCACCGTGATACGCGCCCGGCACGTTGTGCAGCTCTACCGGGTTGCCG
The DNA here is from genome assembly GCA_030645675.1 of Actinomycetota bacterium. Lineage (GTDB taxonomy): Bacteria > Actinomycetota > Acidimicrobiia > Acidimicrobiales > Ilumatobacteraceae > UBA668. The sequence continues at coordinate 80,056 of JAUSLQ010000207.1, forward strand.
TCGGCCAGCAGCCGCATCGCGAACAGAATGCCTTCGTCGCGCAGCGGGTCGTGTTGGTGGGTGACGATGATCGCCGGCGGCAGGCCCGCCAAGCTGTCGGCCCGGGCGGGTGCCGCATATGCCGACGTGGCGCTGACGTCGCGATCCTCACCCAGGTAGTGCAGCCACATACCCTCGGCGGCGCGCCCGCTGAAGCCGTCGTTCTTCCGGTACGTGCGCATGGAAGGTGAGTCGAGCCGGTCGTCGAGCACGGGGATGCGCAGCGCCTGGGCAGCGATGTGCGGCCCGTTCGTGTCGCGCGCCCGCAGGCATACGGCTGCGGCGAGGGCACCGCCTGCGCTGGCGCCGGTGACGACGATTCGCTCGGCGTCGATGGCCAGGTCTGCCGCAGACGCGGCCATCCACTGCAACACTGCGTAGCAGTCGTCGAGGCCCGCCGGGAACGCATGCTCGGGTGCCAACCGGTAGTCGACGGCGACCACCATCGCCCGGTGCGCGAGCGCCGTCGCCGCGTCGTCGTACGAGAAGTCCTCGGGGCGCAGCAGGCAGAACGCCCCTCCGTGGAGGTGCAGCACTGCGGGCAGCGGCTCGTGGGCATCGCGGGGGCGGTACGTGACCACCCGCACGTCTGGCCCGAACGCGCTGGGCACCATGCGTTCGCCGATGTCGAGCCGGGCGCGCAACTCGTCGGTGACGGCGAGAAGATCGAGATCCATCGGCACGTTCCGGTCGAACGGCATCAGTTGCTGAGCGCGCCCCACAAACCACTCCTCTGTCGATGAATCCCGACCGCAGACCGTACTCCGCCGGTCGCCGCGTACCGTCAGCCGGCGACGCCGGAATCGCACGGGGTCGCCCGCGACCACCGCCGTTTGACACACTTGTCAGCTCGCGCCCACGACAACGGAGATCCGCCATGGCTTACGTCCCCACCCCCGACATCATCATCGAGCACGACGGCCCCGTCGCCATCATCACGCTGAATCAGCCAGAGCAGCGCAACGCGTTCTCCGACGCGATGCACGACGGCATGCAGGAGATCTGGACGCACCTGGCCAAGGACCGCTCGGTGAGGGCGATCGTGATCACCGGCGCCGGCAAGGCGTTCAGCGCCGGCGGCAACATCCCCGGCTTCATCCGCTCGTACGAAGACCCGATCCACCGCGCCGAGTCGATGCGCGGCGCACAGCGCCTGCTCGACGCGATGCTGGAGTGCCCCATCCCGATGGTCTCCGCCGTCAACGGCCCGGCCGTCGGCCTCGGCTGCAGCGTCGCCACCTCGTGCGACGTCGTGCTGATCGCCGAGAGCACGTTCATGGCCGACACCCATGTGCCGATCGGCCTGGTCGCCGGCGACGGCGGCGCCGTGCAGTGGCCCGTGCTGATGGGAATGCTGCAGGCCAAGTACTACCTGCTCACCGGCGACCGCATCCCCGCCCAGAAGTGCGTCGAGCTGGGCCTGGCCACCTTCGCCGTGCCCGACGACCAACTGATGACGGAAGCACTGCGCATCGCCAACCGTCTGGCCGCCCAGCCGATGCAAGCCATCCAGGAGACCAAGCGGGCGTTGAACCTGCACATCCAGCAGGCCGTGCGCCTGGTGTCGCCGTTCGCCAACGCCGCCGAAGAGGCCTCGTTCAGCACCGACGACATCCGCAAGACCATCGAGGGCTTCAAGAAGTAACCCGCATGTCACCTCAGCGCGCCGACCAGCGGTACGGCACCATCCCGCGGATGGCACTCGCCGCTGCAGCGCGCTGGGGCGGGGTGCCGGCCGTCGTCGACGGCGAGGCCCGCTACACGTTCACCGAACTGGCCGAAGAGACCCGCCGCGTCACCGCCGCGCTCGTCGCTACCGGCGTGCAGCCCGGCGACCGCATCGCGCTGTGGGCACCGAATTCGGCGGCGTGGATCCCTGCCGCGCTGGGCATCCTCGGCGCCGGTGCCTGGCTGGTGCCGTTGAACACGCGCTTCAAGGCGACCGAGGCGGCGTACGTGCTGCAGAAGGCCGACGCACGGTCGCTGTTCGTCGTCGACGAGTTCATGGGCACCGACCACGTGGGCGAGCTGCGCGCCGTCGACCCCGGCTTGCGGGTGCTGACCGACGTGGTGCGCATCCCCTCCCCCGGCACCCGCACGGGCGCAGCATGGCAGGCGTTCCTCGCCCGCGGCGACGGCCACCTCGCGGCGGGCGACGAGCGCATCGCCGCCGGCACCGCTGACGACATCTGCGACATCATCTTCACCTCGGGCACCACCGGCAAGCCCAAGGGCGTGCTGCTGCGCCACGGCGCCAGCCTGCGCTGTTACGACAGCATCAACATCGCCTATCGCCTGCACCAGGGCGACCGCCACCTGGTCACCACCCCGTTCTTCCACTGCTTCGGCTACAAGGCCGGCTGGATGCTCAGTCTCCTGGCCGGCGCGTGCACCTTCCCCGTCGCCGTGTTCGACGCAGACGTCGCGCTGGGCATCATCCAGAGCGAGGGCATCACCCACATCCCCGGGGCGCCCACCGTGTTCACCTCACTGCTGCATCACCCGCGCCGCGGCGACTACGACCTGTCGTCACTGCACACGGCAATGGTGGGCGCGGCCAGCATCCCCATCACCCTGCCCGGCGAGATGGTGCGCGATCTCGGCTTCCGCACCGTCATGGCCGGCTACGGGCTCACCGAGAACCATGCAATCGTCGCGTTCAGCCGCCCCGACGACGCGGCCGACGAAGCCGCCCGCTCGGTGGGCCACCCGGCACCCGACATGGAGGTGCGCATCCTCGGCGACGACGGAACCGAAGTTCCCCAGGGGCAGCCCGGCGAGATCGTGGTGCGATCGTACGCCCAGATGTCGGGCTACTACCTCGACCCCGAGGCCACCGCCGCCACCATTCGCGACGGGTGGCTGCACACCGGCGACGTCGGCATCATCGATGACGCAGGCCGGCTGCACATCACCGATCGCAAGAAGGACATCTTCATCGTCGGCGGCTTCAACGTGTCGCCCGCCGAGATCGAGTCGGAGCTGTGCCGCCTCGACGACGTGGCCCAGGTGGCCGTCGTGGGCGTGCCCGACGAGCGGATGGGCGAAGTGGGCTGCGCGTTCGTGGTGGCCAAGCCGGGCCACACAGTGGACCCGGCCGAGGTGCTGGCACACGCCCGCGAGACGATGGCCAACTACAAGGTGCCGCGTGCGGTCGAGGTGGTGGACGCATTGCCCACCAACGCCACGGGAAAGGTCTTGAAGCACGAGCTGCGTGCCGCGTACACGGCGCGCCGGCGCGTCAGTGAGTGACGGCGTCGCCGGAGACCGCGCGGAGCCGAGCGGCCAGCGCCGGCAGCATGCGGCAGGCGATGGAGGGCGTGTTCTCCAGCAGCGAGTGGAACTCCTGGTTCGAGGCCACCAGCAGCGTCATCGGCGAGGTGGCGGTGACGGTGGCCGTGCGGTTGCCGCCGTCGAGCAGCGAGATCTCGCCCTGGAAGTCGCCGGGCCCGACGTCGGCGACGTGCACGCCGCCGCGGTCCACCGAGGCGGTGCCCGAGACGATGATGAGGAACTCGTGGCCGTGAGTGCCCTCGCGAGCGAGCACGGCGCCGGTCTGCACCTCCACCTCGGTCAGCAGGCTGCGCACCGCGATCAGCTCCTTGTCGTCGAGTCGCGAGAACAGGGGCACCTTCAGCAAGTGCTCGTCGACGTCGTGCCTGTGGCTCATGGGGTCCCTCGTTGTGCTGGTGCCGGGCCAAACGCCGACGGTCGAACCTTCCCGAACGCCGACCGGAGCCTGTGCACGGACTGACATCGTCACAGTAGTCACCCGCCACTGCACAGTGGCGTCCTGGACGGCCACGACGAGTACGTTCGGATGGTTCGAGACGGTCGAGCAGGTTCGGGACAAAGGGGCAGCAGTCGATGTATGACGTCATGCAAGGTGTAAGGGTGATAGAGGTGGCAGAGCACACGTTCGTGCCGGCCGCGGCCATGATCCTGGCCGACTGGGGCGCCGACGTGATCAAGATCGAACGCGTCGCCGGTGGCGGCGACGCCTCGCGCAGCATGCGCGCCATCCAGCGCCCGGGCCTGAAGAGCAACCCCTACTTCGAAGCCGCCAACCGCGGCAAGCGCGGCCTCGGGCTGGACCTCACCAAGGCCGAGGGCCGCGACTACTTGAAGCAGCTGATCGTGGGCGCCGACGTGTTCATCACGAACCTGCGCGACGACGCGCTGGCCAAGCTGGGCATCACCGCCGACGACGTGATGAAGATCAACCCGACGATCGTGTATGCCAGCGGCACCGGCTACGGCCGCCGTGGCCCCATCGCCTCCGCCCGCGGGTTCGACATGCCGTCGTCGTGGACGCGCAGCGGCTCGGCGTTCGTCCAGACACCCACCAACGGCGGCCCGCCGCCGAACCAGCCCGGCTCCGTGGGCGACCTCACCGGCGGCGCCACGCTGGCCGGCGCGATCTGCGCCGCGCTGTTCCGCCGCGAACGTACCGGCAAGGGAGCCGTCGTCGACCATGCGCTCTACCAGATGGGCACGTACATCATGAGCCAGGCGCTGATCCAGGCGTCGATGGGCTGGAAGGCCGCTGGCCCGATGCCGCCGCGCGAGGCGATGCCCGACCCGATGATGAACTGGTACAAGACCGGCGACGACCGCTGGCTGCTGCTGTGCCTGCTGTACGACGCGTGGTGGGAAGACTTCGCTCAGCGGATCGGCCACCCGGAGTGGATCACCGACCCGAAGTTCATCGACCCCACCGCCCGCGCCGCCAACTGCGTCGAGATGATCGCACAGCTCGACGCGATCTTCGCCTCGCAGACGTTGGCCGAGTGGGAAGAGCAGTTCGCCGAACTGGAAGGCGTGTGGTCGCCGGCGAAGAGCCCGCTGGAAGTGATCGCCGATCCGCAGGCACTGGAGAACGGGTTCGTCACCCCGGTCACCTACCCCGACGGCACGCACTACCTCACCGGCGCTTCGCCCGCGCAGTTCGACGGCCGCCCGGTGGGCGAGCTGCGCGCCTCGCCGAACCACGGCGAGCACACCGACGAGGTGATGCGCGAACTGGGGCTGTCCGACGAACAGATCGCCGAGCTGAAGGCACACGGCATCGTCATCTGACGGCGGGGAGCTCCAGCGACTCCGGACCGGCCGAGCCGGACGCACCGGCGGTGGCCGAATATGGTTCAGCGCATGCGATTCGAGAACAAGGTTGTGTTCATCACCGGCGGCGCCATCGGCTTCGGCCGGGCCTTTGCCAAGGCGTTCACTGCAGAGGGTGCGGCAGTGGTCATCGCCGACATCGACGTCGACGCGGGTGAGGCCACCGCCGCGGCGCTGCGTGCAGACGGGGCGCGCGCCATCGCCGTGCGCTGCGACGTGAGCGACGAGGTCGCCGTGGAAGCCGCAGTGGCCCGCACGGTCGAGGAGTTCGGTGGGGTCGACATCCTGATCAACAACGCCGGGCTGCACCTGCTGAAGTACAACCAGCCATTCGGCGTGCTGCCCCGCGCCGATCTGCGTGCGCTGTTCGACGTGAACGTCATCGGCATCGTCAACTGCACCATCGCCTGCCGGCCGTCGATGAGCGCTCGCGGTGGGGGCGCCGTGCTCAACATCTCGTCGATCGCCGGCTACATGAGCACCTCACCGTACGGCGTCTCGAAGCTGGCCGTGCGCGGCCTGACGATCGCGCTCGCCACCGAGCTGGCACCGGATCGCATCCGCGTGAACGCGATCGCGCCGGGGCTGATGGGTACGGAGAACGCGCTCGACGGATTGCCCGAGGAAATGGTGCGAGACTTCATCGAGAACCGCCAGCTGGTGCACCGTCTGGGCCTGATGGACGACATCGTCAACACCACGCTCTTCCTGTGTGGCGGGCAGGCCGGCTTCATCACCGGTGAAACTCTCAAGGTGGCCGCCGGCTACCCACTGTCGATCTGAACGGAGCACACGATGACACCAGCTGGGTGGCACCCCGACCCGTACGGCCGGTACGAGCAGCGGTACTGGGATGGCCAACGCTGGACGGACCACGTCACCAGCGGCGGGCAGAGCCTGATCGATGCCGGCCCACCCCCACCGGCTGCGCCTCAGCAGCCAGTTGCGCCTCAGCAGCCAGTTGCACCCCAGCCGCCGGCCATGCAACCGCCTGCCGTGCAACCGCCACTCGTGCAGCCGCCCGGCATGCAGCCGCCCGGCATGCAGCCGCCGGCTTCGTATCCCGGCACGGCGGGCGTTGCTGCATCGTCCGGCGGTACGTCGAAGAACGTGCTGTACGGCGGCATCGCCGTCGCGTTGGTGCTGGCGGGCGTGCTGGCGTTCGTGCTGCTGCGCGACGACTCGTCGGGCGGCGCAGTGTCCACCACCGCGGCCGTCGCCAAGCTCCAGGCGATCAGCGACCGCGCCTACCAGGCCGACCCTGAGCGCTCGGACGGCAACGACATGAGCGGCACTGGCCCATGCCCCCTCGGCACCTTCGTGGAGAACAGCGATTGGATCGCCGAGCCGCCCGGTGTGATCGCCTGTGACGGCGACGACTACGACATGATCGTGGGGCTGAACACCGACCCGCGCGTCGACCTCTCCGACGACAACTTCCTCGCCGACCTGGTGAACTCGGAGGGCGCTGTAGCGGCCGAGCCGCAAGTCTCGTACGCGGGCGGCACGCTCACCACATGGTGCGGGGGTTCCGGGGGCGAGTCCGGCCTCTCGGCGCCGGAGGAGAGCGGCGAGCGCTGCGCCGCCGGGTGGACGGACGGCAAGATGGTGGTGATCATCGTCGACCGCCGCCGCGACGAGACCAGCGCCGCCATCGCCGGCGCCTTCCTGCGCCAGCACCTCGGCCAGATCGTCGCGGGCGCGGCCGGCGTCGACACCTCGGCGATCGAGTACTGACGCAGCGCCGGCGAACGCTCAGCCCAGGCTCAGCCCAACGTCAGCTTCACTGCGCATTCGGCGGGCTGCGGCCTGCGCAACACCTTGCGGGCGAGCGAGGCCACCTTGAGCAGTGACGTCACCACCCTGTACTTGGCGCGCACCGCGTCGCCGACGGCGTGTGCAGCCGGGCCTTCCAACACCTCTGCCGTCGCCGCCACCACGGGCGCGCCGGCGCGCACCTTGCCGCGCACGCTGCACGCCTGCAGGGTGACCGCCGGGTTGTTGCGGATGCGCTTCACCTTGCCCGACGCCGCCTCGGTGGTGAAGCCGGCCGTGCCATCGGGAAGGGCGACGATCCACACCGGCGTGGGCACGGTGGCACCGTTGTTGCGGGTGGTGGTGAGCAACACGTACTTCTCGTCAGCGATCGACATGTCGGCACGCTACCCGGGCTGTGCGCGCGGCACTGCCGGGTAACGTCGCTGCGTGACCCAACCCGCGACGGACCCAGCGACCGACCCCGACACCGGCCTGTCCGCCGCCGAGGTGGCCGACCGTGTGGCACGTGGCCTGACCAACGCGATCCCCGAGGCGCCCACGCGCACGGTGGGCCAGATCATCCGGGCCAACGTGTTCACCCCGATCAACGCGGTCGTCGGCATCCTCGCCGCGCTGGTCATCGCCGCCGGCTCGCCGAAGGACGCACTCTTCGGCGGGGTGATCATCGCCAACAGCGTCATCGGCGTGGTGCAAGAGCTGCGCGCCAAGCGGGTGCTGGACCAGCTCAGCGTGGTGAACGCGCCGCGAGCCCAGGCCGTGCGCGACGGCAAGATCATCGAGCTGCAGGTGCACGAACTGGTGCAAGACGACGTGGTCGAGCTGCGCGCCGGTGCACAGGTGGTGGCCGACGGCACCGTGCTGGTGGCCGAGAACCTGGAGATCGACGAGTCGCTGCTGACCGGCGAGGCGGACCCGGTGGTGAAGACACCGGGCGACGACGTGCTCAGCGGTAGCGCCGTCGTGGCCGGTACCGGCCGGATGGTGATCACCAAGGTGGGCGCGGAGAACTACGCGGCGAAGCTGGCCGAGGAGGCCCGCCGCTTCACGCTGGTCAACTCGCCGCTGCGCAACGACGTGAACCGCATCGTCAAGTGGGTCGGCTACATGATCATCCCGGTGGGCCTGCTGCTGGCCAGCAGCCAGTTCATCCGCCGCGACCAGGGCTGGCAGGATTCGATCATCAGCACCGTCGCCGGCCTGGTGGGGAGGGTGCCCGAAGGCCTGGTGCTGCTGACCAGCATGGCCTTCGCCGTCGGTGTGGTGCGCTTGGCCAAGCAGCGCTGCCTGGAGCAGGAACTGCCGGCCATCGAGGTGCTGGCCCGCGTCGACGTGCTGTGCGCCGACAAGACCGGCACCATCACCGAGGGCTCCTTGGCCGTCGCCGACGTGCATGCGCTCGACGACGAAGACGCAGCGGCGATCGAAGCGGCACTGGCCGCGCTGGCCCAGCTGGACCCCGATCCCAACGCCACGTCGCGCGCACTGTCCAGCCACTACCAGCAGGCCACGACGTGGCGCGTCACCGGCCGGGTGCCGTTCTCCTCGGCCCGCAAGTGGAGCGGCATGACGTTCGACGGCCAGGGCAGCTGGGTCCTGGGCGCCCCGGAGAACGTGCTCACCACCGCGTACACCGGCGCACTCCGCGAGCAGGTGGAGACTCAGGCGGCACTGGGCCAGCGGGTGCTGGTGCTGGCCACCACCGACAAGCCGTTCTCCGACGGCACCGAGGCCACGCTGCCGGCCGTGCACCCGGTGGCACTGGTGCTGCTGGAAGACATCGTGCGCGCCGATGCGGCCGACACGCTGCAGTACTTCGCCGACCAGGGCGTCACCGTCAAGGTGATCAGCGGCGACAACAACGTGACGGTCGGCGCCGTCGCCCGCCGGGCCGGCATGGCCGGATGGGAGAACAACGTCAACGCCACCACCCTGCCCGCCGACGACAGCGAAGAGTTCGCCGATGCGGTGGAGAACGGCGTGGTGTTCGGCCGCGTCACCCCGCACCAGAAGCGGGCGATGGTGAAGGCACTGCAGGCCCGCGGGCACACCGTGGCGATGACCGGCGACGGCGTGAACGACGTGCTCGCTCTGAAGGACAGCGACTGCGGTGTCGCCATGGCCTCCGGCAGCGAAGCCACCCGTGGGGTCGCCCAGCTGGTGCTGATGGACTCGAACTTCTCGGCGATGCCGGCCGTGGTGGGCGAAGGCCGGCGCGTCATCAACAACATCGAGCGCGTGGCGGCGCTGTTCTTGGCGAAGACCACCTATTCGGTCATCCTGTCGGTGCTCACCGGCGTGGTCGCCCTGGCATACCCGCTGCGGCCGATCCACCTGTCCATCCTCAGCTGGTTCACCATCGGCGTGCCGGCGTTCTTCCTCGCGCTGGAACCCAACGACCAGCGGGTCAGCCCCGGCTTCCTACGCCGGGTGCTGGGCCGCAGCGTGCCGGCCGGCGTGGTGATCGCCGTCGCCACGATGAGCGCGTTCGCGATCGCCCAGCTCGACACCGCGATCGACCACGACCACGCGCAGACGATCGCCGTACTGGTGGCCGGCTCGGTGGCGCTGATGAACCTGTACCGCGTGGCGCGGCCGATGAACCCGCTGCGCCTGGTGCTGGTGGCCACGATGGTCGGGCTGTTCGCTCTCGCGTTCGTGCTGCCATGGGGCCGCGACCTGTTCGAGCTGCCCCGCACCGAGACGTGGGCGTACGGCATGGCGGCGGGCTTCATCGCCGCCGCCTGGCCGCTGCTGGCGCTGGGCAACCGGTTCGCCGCCCGCTGGCACAGCCGCCCCGACTGAGAGCCGCGTCCGGCCCCGGCCGATCAGAGCGCACCCGGTCGAGGCGGCTCCCAGCGCTCGCCAGCTGCGGACCAGCCGGTGCGAAACCGGCGGGCGTCCGGATAGTCTCCGCAACAACGGCTTCCCCCCGGAGACAACTCACCACCCGCCTCGGGAGGGAACCATGCCGTTCAAGCCGCGCCTGCGTCTGCCGCGCCGTCGTCAACCAAGCCTGCGCCTGCAGTCCGACGATCATCAGTGGAGCATCTTCCACCCCGACCCCGACGAGCCGATGATCGTCGACGGCTTCGGCGAGGCCGCGCAGCTGGCCGCTGCCGTGGCCGACATGGCCGTTCAGCACGAGGCGGTGGTGCTGCTCGACGAGCGCCGCCGCATCACCGCCATGCTCATCGACCCGCCGGCCGAGGTGGGCCTGCTGGTGGGAATGGCCGCGCTGCCCGGCGTGGAGACGCCGTTCTGCCAGACGCTCTGCATCGTCATCGAGCCCGAGGTGCGCACCGGCCCGCCCACCGAGCACGACCGCCGCGGCTACCTCGCCTTGCGCCGCGCTCACATGGCGCAGGGGCTGCTGCTGCTCGACGTCATCCTCACCGACGGCGACACCATCCGCAGCCTGGCGATCGGCTGCGACCCCGACCCGGTGTGGTTCGACGAGTTCGAGCCCCACATGCTGGAGCACGGCGCCCCCGGCGACGAAGCGGCCTGAACGTGCCGCACCGCTCCCACTCGTCGCCCGCCCGGGCGCCGCCTACGATCGGCGCATGAGCACCATCTCCGTCGTCACCGGCGCCAACAGCGGCATCGGCCGTGCCACGGCCATCCACCTCGCCACCCAGGGCCACGTCGTGTACGGCACCGTCCGCAGCCTCGACAAGGCGGGCAAGCTGCGGGCGATGGCCGCCGAGGCCGGCGTGGAGATCCACCTCGTCGAGCTCGACGTCGCCCACGACGAATCGGTGCGCGCGGGCTTCCAGCAGCTGCTGGCTGACACCGACGGCGTGGTCGACGTGCTGGTCAACAACGCTGGGGTCGGCGGCAATGCCGTGGCCGAGGAGTGCCCCACCTCGCTGTACCTCGATGTCATGAACGTGAACCTCTGTGGCGCGGTGCGGTGCCTGCAGCAGGTGCTGCCGGGCATGCGCGCCCGCAGGCGCGGCACCATCGTCAACATCACCTCGGTCACCGGCCGCATCGCCGCGCTCGCGCAGAGCCCGTACGTCGCCTCCAAGTGGGCGTTCGAAGGGCTCAGTGAAGGCCTGGCACAAGAGGTCGCGCCGTTCGGCATCCGCGTGGCCATCGTCGAGCCTGGTGTCACCAAGAGCGCGATCTTCGCCAAGAACATCGACGCACCAAACCAGAGCGGGGCCTACGACCCCGCCTATCGCCGCATGTTCCAGATGTACGCGGCAGGGCTGGCCCATGCCACCGACCCGTTCGAGGTGGGCCGGGTGGTGCACCACGCGATCACCACCGACCAGCCGCAACTGCGCTACGCCGTCAGCTGGGGCTCGCAGGACATGATCGACGGCCGGGCCGAGATGACCGACGAGCAGTGGGTGTCGCTCGGTGCCATCGCCGACGACGACGCCTACTACGACGCGTTCCACGCGGCGTTCGGCACCGATCTGCGCGACGTCGGCTGACGAGCGGCCTGCCGCCGCGTGCCTGGTCAGGCGCCGGCGGGTAGCGCCGGGCGGTGCAGCACGGCCCACGTCGGCCGCAGTTCCAGCGCGCCGTCGTCGCCGACCCTTGCGTCGCCGTCGACGATCAGGGAGTACTCGCCCGGCGACGGATGCGGGAACACCATCGTCAGCTGCGGGCGGGCCAGCACGTTGGCGCGCGTGGTGCGGCCAACCGACGCCTGCAGCCCGCCGTCGCTCCACACCGTGGGCACCGCCAGCGTGTGCGCACGCTGGTCGTCGCCGACCGTGACGAGGTAGCCCCACGGATAGGCGGCGAGTGCCGCGGGCAGCTCTTCGAGGGGAACGGCGATGCTCATCGGCTCAGTACACCTTGCAGCCAGCGGGCAGCGTGAGGAACGGCAGCGGGTTCACCGCAGCACCGCCACCGGGGTGGATCTCGAAGTGCAGGTGGTAGTTGCCGGCGCCGGGGTTGCCGGTGTCGCCGACGTAGCCGAGCAGCTGCCCCTTGTACACCGTGGCGCCCTTGGCCAACCCGGGTGCGAACGCCGACAGGTGGGCGTAGATGTAGTACGTGCCGCCGGTGGCAGCGGTCAGCTTCCACAGGTTGCCCGACAGCAGGCTGCCGCTGGTGCCGTCGCCCACTGCGCTCTGGTAGGTCAGCGTGCCGTCGGCCATGGCGTACACCTCCTGACCCAACGTGGCCAGGATGTCGGTGCCGGCGTGAGTGCGGCCGCCACTGCGCGGGTCGCCGAAGTTGTCGAGGATGTCGCAGCGCGGCGAGACCTCCATCGGGAAGTTGGCCGGTGGCACCACACGCAGGCGCTGCGCGGGCTGCACCGCATCGGCAGAGACGTCGAGCGACTGCACCGCTGCGCCGTGGGAAGCCCCGGCCTGTGCGACCGCAATGGGTGCACCGTTGGGCAGCGCGCCGAGCCCGGCGACGGCGACGGCGACGGAGACCAGTGCGGCGGCGGCCCAGGTGGTCGCACGCCACGAACGAAGGTGAGGTTTGCTGTTCGACACAAGATCTCCAGGACCGTGGCTGAATGGCTCGGTCCGCCCGGGGGGAGAGCCTAATGGGGCAGACCCTCTCACGCTCCGCGGTCCCGGGCTGGCGGGCTGGCGGGCGAGCGGTGAGCGGTGAGCGGTGAGCGGTGAGCATGGTGCCGGCTCGCCGCGGGCACCATGCAACCGGCTGCCCGCCGGGCACGCGCGCCGGACTCTTGAACCGGCCCGTGAACCGATCGGACAGCAGCCTGCGATAGAGAGGGCATGACCTCCTCCACTCTCACCCGGGCGACGGCCGACCATGGGGCGACGGCCGGCTGTTGGGCGCCACCCGATCCTGCGGCCCGCCGGCGAGCCCCGCGCACCCGTCGCGCCAACATCCTCATCGTGCTGGCCACCGCCACCGCGCTCGGCAGCATCGCGATCGGCAACGGTGCCGTCGGTGCGATCGCCTTCCTGTTCGTCGTCTCCTGGCCGCTGGAGCGGCTGTGGCGGCGCCACCCGGTGCCGGTGCGCCGGCTGGCCTTGCGCACCGACCTGGCCTACGCGGCCGCGCAGCCGGCGCTGCAGTTCGCCGGCCTGGTCGTGGCGATAGTCGTCGGGGTGCTGTCGCTGGCGTGGCTGCCCGGCTTGCTGCTCCGGCCGTTCGTCACCGGCCTGCCACCGCTGGCGCAGATGCTGGGGGGCTTCCTGGTGTTCGACTTCCTCATCTACTGGACGCACCGGTGGGGCCATACCGTGCCCCTGTTCTGGCGCTTCCACGCGGTGCACCACAGCACCCGTCACCTCGACTGGGTGTCGGGATTCCGCGCCCACCCGTTCGACGGTGTGTTCATCGCCCCGGTGGTCGCCTTCTTCCTGGCCGCCGGCGTGGACAACCGCATCACCGGTGGGTTGGCGATCGTGCAGTTCCTGGTGGGCCTCGGCGCCCACCTGAACGTTCGCTTCCGGCTGCGCCCCCTGTGGCCGGTGGTGATGACGCCCGAGTTCCACCATTGGCACCACGAGCTGTCGCACGATGCGCACCACAGCAACTACTCCACGTTCCTGCCGCTGTGGGACATCCTCTTCGGCACCTACCGGATGCCCCGCAACCAGCGCCCGCAGCACTACGGCATCCCCGGCCCGATGCCCGACGGCATCGCGCGGCAGCTGGTGTTCCCGCTGCGCGGTCTGCGCGGCCAGTGGCGCGAGTGGCGTCGGGCTCGGCGGGTGGCGCGGGCCGCCCGCCGGTCGCACCCGCACGGCACTGCCGCGGCCTGAGCGTGCGAGCTGGCACGCTGGTGACCGTGACCGCACCCGAGCGCACCGACGCCGAACTGCTCGCCGCCGTTGCGGCGGGCGATCGGCGCGCGCTGGAGGCCCTGTACCAACGCCATGCACGCTGGCTGCTGACGCGGCTGCACCAACGCTGCAACGACGCCGACATCGTCGACTCGGCATTGCAGGACACGTTCG
>JAUSLQ010000208.1 GCA_030645675.1 Actinomycetota bacterium
GGTCTCGAGAAAGCACGTCACCATGAAGGTTCGACCGAGCGTCAAGAAAATCTGTGAGAAGTGCAAGGTCATCCGTCGCCATGGCAGCGTGCGCGTGATCTGCGAGAACCCCCGTCACAAGCAGCGCCAGGGCTGAAAGAGAAGATCGCACGATGGCACGTATTTCCGGCGTCGACATTCCCCGCGAGAAGCGGTTGGAAATTTCGCTCACCTACATCTTCGGTATCGGCAAGCCCACGGCGCAGCGCATCTGCTCCGATACGGGCCTCGACCCCAACCAGCGGGTCCGCAACCTGACCGAGGATGAAGTCAACAAGATCCGTGCGTGGGTCGATGCCAACATCACGGTCGAGGGCGATCTTCGTCGCGACGTGGCGCAGGACATCAAGCGCAAGATCGAGATCGGGTGCTACCAGGGTGTGCGCCACCGCAAGGGCTTGCCCGTGCGTGGCCAGCGCACCCACACCAACGCTCGTACCCGCAAGGGCCCGAAGAAGACCGTCGCCAACAAGAAGAAGGCTGTGAGGAAGTAATGGCGAAGCCGAAGCCGGGCGGTCGCCGCCCCCGCAAGCGCGAGCGCAAGAACGTCACCAACGGTGTCGTTCACATCAAGAGCTCGTTCAACAACACCATCGTGTCCATCACCGACACCGAGGGCAACGTCATCTCGTGGGCGTCCTCCGGTGGGGTGGGTTTCAAGGGTTCCCGCAAGAGCACCCCGTTCGCTGCCCAGATGGCCGCCGAAAAGGCTGCCCGCGCCGCCATGGAGCATGGTCTCCGTCGCGTCGAAGTGCAGGTGAAGGGCCCGGGTTCGGGCCGCGACACCGCCGTGCGCAGCATCCAGAACACCGGCATCGAGGTCACCTCGATCAAGGACGTCACTCCCGTACCCCACAATGGCTGCCGTCAGCCGAAGCGCCGCAGGACCTGATCATGGCTCGTTACACCGGCCCGAAGGTGCGCGTCTCGCGCCGCCTCGGCATCAACATCTACGAAAACGAGAAGGGCCGCAAGGCTCTTGAGCGTCGCCCCTTCCCGCCCGGTGCGCATGGCCGCACCCGTCGCCGTGGCAACCCCATCGAGTACCTCGCCCAGCTGCAGGAGAAGCAGAAGGCGAAGTACATCTACTGCGTGCTCGAGCGTCAGTTCCGCAACACCTACGAGGAGGCAGTGCGCCTGCAGGGCCCCACGGGCGAGAACCTGCTGCGCCTGCTCGAGCAGCGCCTCGACAACGTGGTGTACCGCGCCGGCTTCGCCAGCACCCGCCCGCAGGCAGGGCAGTTCGTCAGTCACGGCCTCATCCAGGTCAACGGCAAGCGCGTCGACATCCGCAGCTATCGGGTGAAGAAGGGCGACATCGTCAGCCTTTCGCCCAAGTCGCGCGAAATGATCGTCGTGCAGCACAACCTCGACGTGCTCGATCGTTCGGTCGTCGGCTGGCTCGAGGTCGGTGACGGTGGCAAGCAGGTCACCGTCCGCGACCTGCCCCAGCGCGACCACATCGACGTTCCCGTCCGCGAGTCGCTCATCGTCGAGCTGTACTCCAAGTAATCCGGCCCACTCCCCGCACAGAGGCAATCGCATGCTCGTCATCCAGCGCCCCATCGTCGAAGCTCTCGGCGACGACCACCCCTCGCGTCAGCGGTTCGCCGTCGGTCCACTCGAGCCCGGCTTCGGCCACACCATCGGCAACTCGCTGCGCCGCACCCTGCTGTCCAGCATCCCGGGCGCGGCCATCACCTCGGTTCGTTTCGACGACGCGCTGCACGAGTTCGACACCATCCAGGGTGTGAGCGAGGACGTCACCGACATCATCCTCAACATCAAGGACGTCGTGCTCACCTCCACCTCGGACGAAGAGATCACCCTTCGCCTCGACGTGCGCGGCCCGGCGGTCATCACCGCCGGCGACATCAAGTGCCCCAATGAGATCGAGATCCTGAACAAGGATCTCCTGCTCGCCACCCTGAACAGCAAGGCCCGTCTGGCCGTCGACCTCACCGTCGGCCGTGGTCGTGGCTACCTGTCCAGCGATCGCGACAGCCAGAACCGCACCATCGGCGTGGTGCCGATCGACGCGATCTTCTCGCCGGTGCGCCGCGTGATGTTCGAGATCGAGCCCACTCGTGTCGAGCAGAGCACGAACTACGAGCGCCTGGTCATCGACATCGAGACCGACGGCAGCATCACGCCCCGCGAGGCCCTGGCCTCGGCCGGCGCCACGCTGCGTTCGCTGGTCGACCTGATCGCCAACCTCAGCGACGAGCCGCAGGGCCTGGAGCTGGGCGAGGTGGCCAGCGCCGCCAGCACGTCGCCCGATCTCGACCTGCCGATCGAAGACCTCGATCTGTCCGAGCGCCCGCGCAACTGCCTGAAGCGCGCCCAGATCAACACCGTGGGCGAGCTGCTCACGAAGACCGAAGACGACCTGCTGAACATCACCAACTTCGGGCAGAAGAGCCTGGATGAAGTGAAGCAGAAGCTCGACGAGCGCGGCTTGACGCTGCGCGGTTGAGCAGAGAACGCCGCTAGAGGAGACGTAGAACCATGCCCGCCACACCGCGCCGAGCCCGTAATTTCGGCGGTAGCTCGCAACACCAGAAGCTGATGCTCGCCAATATGGCCGCGTCGCTGTTCGCCGCCGAAGCGATCGTCACCACCGAGGCCAAGGCCAAGGCGCTGCGACCGATCGCCGAGAAGCTGATCACCAAGGCCAAGAAGGCCCAGGACGAAGGCCCGATGCGCGTGCACCGCATCCGCCAGATCCAGAGCTACCTGGGCGACAAGGAAATGACCCACAAGCTGGTCAACGATGTCGCCCCCCGCTACACGGAGCGCAATGGTGGCTACCTGCGCATCCTGAAGCTGGGCCCGCGCCAGGGCGACAACGCCCAGATGGCGCGCATCGAACTGGTCTGACCCCAGACCCATCGCAGTACTGCACGAAGGGCGTCGCCTCGGGCGGCGCCCTTCGGCCGTTTTCGGGCGGATCCGGCGAAGCGGTCAGCCGGCGTCCGCCGGGTGGTCCCACGCCTGCAGCCGGCGCAGCAGGCTGCGCTTCTTGTGCTGGTGGTGCTGCATGCGCGACAAGATGGAGTCGAGCGCGACGATCGCCTCGTGGATGTGCGGTCCCTTGTTCAGCATCACGCACTCCGCCCGCTCGGCCATGGCGGCATCGGTGACCTCCGCTCGCGACGCCAGACCTGTGCGAGCCAGCGTGTCCAGCACCTGCGTGGCCCACACCACGGGGACGTGCGCCGCCTCGCAGGCCCACAGGATCTCCTCCTGGACCTCCGCCATCCGCTCGAAGCCCACCTCCACGGCCAGGTCGCCGCGGGCGATCATCACTCCCACGCGCTCGCTGCTCATCGCAGCCAGCAGCAGATCGGGCAGGTTGCCGAAGGCGGTGACGTTCTCGATCTTCAGCACGATGCCCGCGTTGGTGGCGTCGAGGCGCCGCAGTTCGCTCTGCAGCTGCACCACGTCGTCGGGCCGGCGAACGAACGACGCGTTGACGATGTCGGTGTGGCGGGCCACGAACGCCAGATCGTCGAGATCCTTGGCGGTCAGTGCGGCCAACGACAGATCGGTGTCGGGCAGATTGATGCCCTTGCCGGCCTTCAGGTTCGCGCCGCCAGGACGAACGACGCTGACGGTCAGCTCGATCTCGTCGGGAGCAACCCGGCAGATCACCCCGCCGATCTTGCCGTCGTCCAGCCACACCCGCTGGCCCACCGCCACCCGGCCGAACACCTCGGGCAGTGTGCAGCCGATGCGGTGCACCTCGCCTGGCCCGGTGGGTTCGGCCGGGGTGAGTGAGCGCGTCAGCACCACGTGGTCGTTGGCGACCACCCGGTGCGACTGGTCCGTCGCCGGCAGTTCGCCGATGGCCACCACGTCGGGGCCCTCGGTGGTGAGGCAGGTGAGGCGCAGCCCGGTGGCGACGTAGGTGGTGCGCTCCGCCGACGCCAGCCAACCGCCGATGCCTTCGCCGATGATCTCCCAGCTGCGGGTCGCGCCGCGGGTGTCGGTGAGGTCGATGCGATCGCCCACCCGACGCCGCTGCAGCCAGCCGGTGTCGGTGACCGGCAGCGCAGTCACCTTCCGGCTGCCCACTACCCCGGGGGCGACAGTGCCGGGTCCCAGCCACACCAGGCCGCTGCGCGTCACCTTCCCCAGCCGGTCGCGGTCGGGAGCGATGCGCGCCGCCTGCGGCCCGGCCTGCAGCGGCCCGGTGCGCAGCTTCGGGCCGCCCAGGTCGGTGGCCACCCGGCACGTGCGACCGCTGCTGTCGGAGCAGCGGCGGATGTTGTGGAACATGTGCTGCCATGCCTCGGCATCGTCGTGGGCGCAGTTCACTCGGGCGACGTCCATGCCATCGGCGAACAGGCGGGCGACCAGCTCCGGGTCGTGTGCGGCCTCACTGGGAAGCGTGACCATGATGCGCGTGGAGCGGCCGTGTGGGGCGGGCCCCAGCAGCGCACCGGCGTTGGCGGCCAACAGCTCGCTGCCCTCGCCCAGCGCGACGCCGGCGGCCGGGCGCGGGGGAGTGGTGCCGTTGAGCCGGCAGACCAGCGTCAGCACGGCCTCGATGGTGGCCAGCACGTGCGACTCCGACCGGCCCAGCGACGACAGCCCCAGCGCGCCCAGGCGGACCTGCAGGCGCCGCACGTCGTGGTTGCGCAACTCGACGTAGTGCACGAGGTTGGCCGCCGAGCGGCGATGCGCCAGATGCACGGACTCGATCTGCTCGGTGTGTGTTGCCTCGGCTGCGAGAAGTGCGTCGCGCAGCGAGCGGAGCTCGGCTTCGATGGTGGCCGTGGCCGGCCGTTGGCGTCTGCGCGGCATCACCCACCAGCCTAGGAATCCGTGGGCGACCAGCGGCTGAACACGGTGTGAACGGCCCGCGAACTCTTGCGTCACAGGGCGAAGATGAACAGTGGGCGAAGCAGAGGTGAACAATCGGCGGAGGACCCCAACGGCAGCGGTACGTTGCTCGGAGCATGCGCCCGCCGACCACCTTCGTGTTCCCCCTCGAACGATGGGACGAAGTGGTCGACGCCTTGGGAGGTATCGGGTTCGCCTTCGGGCCGGCAGAGGTGGTGGCCCGCACGGTGCTCGACACGTTCGACGGCCGGCTGCACAAGGCAGGCGTGCGGCTGGACGCCATCGGCGTCGGGCCCTTTCGTCTGGTCGTGGTGGGCGAAAACCTGCGACTCGGAGTCGGCCCTGGGTTCGGCGACGTGGAGGTGGCGTCACTGCCCACGTTCGCTGCCGATGTGCCCGACGGCGAGCTGGGCCGCTGCCTGCACGCCGTGATCGAGCCGCGGCGGCTGCTGCCGCTGGTGCAGGTTGCGGTCGAGCAGACCACCGGTACCTGGAAGGATCGATCAGGGCTCACCGTCGGCATCGTGACGCTCGGCCGCCACCTTGTGGTCGGTGGGCGGCCAGTGGGCCAGCCTGCCGGCATCGTCGAGGTGCACACCGTGCCCGGGTGCCGCAAGCGCGCTCGCCGCGTGGAACAAGCGATCGCCGGGCGCGGCCTGGCGGGCGCGCCGGGCGACACGGTCGTCGTCGCAGCTGAGGCCGCGGGCATCGACCTGGCAGGCTTCTCCGCACCGCCGACCGTGGCACTCGACCCGATGATGCACACGCTGGATGGGTTCCGGGCGGTGCTGAGCAACATGGCCGAGGTGATCGAGGCCAACTGGCAGGGCACGGTGGAACACCTCGACCCGGAGTTCCTGCACGTCCTGCGAGTGGCGGTGCGCCGTACTCGGGCGGTCCTGGCGCACGGCAAGAACGTGCTGCCGCCGACGGTGACCGAGCGGGCGCGAGAGGGCTTCGCCTGGTTGGGTGCGATCTCGGGGCCGGCGCGCGACCTCGACGTGCACCTGTTGGACTGGGATCGCTACACATCCCCGCTTGGCTCGGCCGCTGTGTCGTCGCTGGAACCCGTGCGGGCGCTGCTGCAGCAGCGCCAGGCCGAGGCCCACGCCGCGCTTGCCGAGGGCATGCAGTCGGCGCAGGCGCGCGAGTTGCTGGAGTTCTGGCGGGCGTGGCTGCACCCACGCCCGCGAGCCCGCCGCCCGCCGCCAGGGCCGCAGGCCGAGCGTCTGCTGGGTGCGTTCGTGGTGCGGCGGATCGAGCGCGCGCAGGACACGCTGCTGGAGCGCGGCCGCCTGATCCACCCCGACACCCCCGCCGCCCAGGTGCACGACCTGCGCAAGGACGCCAAGCGCCTCCGCTACCTGCTGGAGTGCTTCGGGGGCCTGCTGCCGCCTGCGCCGCGCAAGCGCTTCGTGCAGCGGCTGAAGGCGCTCCAGGACAACCTCGGCCGTCACCAGGATGCAGAGGTGTACGTCGGGGAACTGCGGGCGCTGGCACACGCCCTGCCGCCGGCCACGTCGGCCGACACGTTGGTGGCGCTCGGCCGGCTGATCGAGCGGCTCGATGCCAGCCGGGTGGCCGCGCGGGCCGAGTTCGCGCAACGGTTCGCCGCGTACGACACGCAGGGCACCCAGCGAGCGCTGGAGTTGGCGCTGGCGCTGCCCGCTCGCTGAGCGCCCGCCGCCACGTATCCTCGCAGGCATGCCTCGCCGCGCCCGCCGCCCGCTGCTGATGCTGGGCGTGTTGGCCTTCGTGCCGGCGGTCGCACTGGGCTCGCTGGCGTTCGTCGCCAACGGCAGGGCGGCCGGGCCGATCGTGCCTGTCACCACCTCGACCGCGCCGCCGGTGCTGCCGGCCGTGTTGCCCACGCCGTTGCTGTCGGTGCGCCGTGCGCCTGCTGTGCTGGCCGGCGACCGGCGGGCCGACGTGCTGGCGGCGGCCGTGGTGCCGGTGGTGGAGGCCGTCGACGGCTCGTCGTGCGTGGCCGTCGGCCTCGACGACACGCTGGTCGCCACCCGCAACACCGAGCTGGCGGTGGTGCCGGCCAGCAACCTGAAGGTGGTCACCGCCGCGGTGGCGCTGGAGGTGCTGGGCCCGGGTGCCACGTTCACCACTTCGCTCACCGGGCCGGCGGCCGTGGACGGAGTGGTGCAGGGCGACGTGCACCTGGTCGGCGGTGGCGACCCGTTGCTGAGCGAGGCCTGGTACACCCAGCCGTCGGCGACGCGCAAGCGGCCGCCCCTGCACACCACCAGTGCCGAGGCGCTGGCCGACCAGTTGGTCGCCGCCGGGGTCACGCGCATCACCGGCAAGGTCCTGGGCGACGGCAGCCGCTACGACGACGAGCGCTACCCGCCGGGTTGGTCGGCCGACATCCGGGCGTCGACCGACGGGGTCGCCGTCGGCGCGTTGGTGATCAACGACTCGGTGTCCACCTCGGGCGCGTTGGGAACCGACCCGGCCGCCAGCGCAGCCGCCACCTTCAGGGCGCTGCTGGCCCAGCGCGGCATCACCGTCGCCGGTGGCTCGGGCACGGGCGTGGCCCCGGCCGGGCAGCCGGTGCTGGCCGCCATCCAGTCGGCACCGCTCACCGAGGTGCTCCAGGAGATGCTGACCACCAGCGACAACCTGACCGCCGAGATGCTGGTGAAGGAGATCGGCCTGGCCTCCGGCGGACCCGGTCGCGGCACGCGCAACGACGGGTTGCAGGCGATCGTGACCACCATCGCCGGGTGGGGGGTGCCCACCGCCGGCATCGCGCTGACGGACGGCTCGGGCCTCAGCTACGACAACCAGTTCACGTGCGGGGCGCTGGTCGCAGTGCTGCAGCATGGCAGTGCCGTCGATGCGGTGGGGGCCGGGCTGGCCCGTGGGGGCCAGGACGGCTCGACGCTGGTCGATGCATTCGAGCAGCCGGGGCTGGTCGGCGTGCTGCAGGGCAAGACCGGCTCGCTGAACAACCCGGTGAAGGTGAAGGCGCTGTGCGGCTACTTCATGGCGGGGGCTGCCGAGGTGGAGTTCGTGCTGATCCTCAACGGCGCGTCGGCGGCCGAGTACCAGGCGGCCTGGGACCGTCTGGCCACCGCGCTGGTCGCGCTGACGGCGGCGCCCGCCGGCGAGGCGATGGCCCCGAAGCCTGCCGTAGGCTGACCGCTGTGATGCGCCGCGCCCGAGTCACGGTGGCCTACGACGGCACCGATCTCTACGGTTTCGCCGAGCAGGTGGGGGTTCCAACCGTGATGGGCCGCCTGCGCGAGGCCATCGAGAAGGTGGCCCGCGGGCCGGTGGAGATGGTTGGCGCCGGCCGCACCGACGCCGGCGTGCACGGGTGGGGCCAGGTGATCAGCCTCGATCTGCCGGAGACGCTCGATCTGGCGATGCTGCAGCGGCGGGTGAACCGCATGTGCGGCCCGCAGATCGCCGTGCGCGAGATGCGCTGGGCCGAGCACCCCGAGTTCCATGCTCGCTTCGATGCGGTGTACCGGCAGTACCGCTACCACGTGCTGAACACGCGCGAACCGAACCCGTTCGCCGCGCGCACCGCCTGGCACGTGATCGAGCCACTGCAGCTGTGGGCGATGCAGCTCGCGTGCGACCCGCTGATCGGTGAGCACGACTTCTCCACGTTCTGCCGGCGGCCGAAGGGGCAGGAGAACCCGTCGATGGTGCGCCGCCTCATCAGCGCCAAGTGGAGCCAGGTCGACGGCGACGTGCCCGGGCTGCTGCGCTTCGAGATCCGGGCGAACGCGTTCTGCCACCAGATGGTGCGCTCGATCGTGGGCACGCTGGTGGAGGTGGGTACCGGCAAGCTGCACGCCGGCGACATCCGTGCGCTGCTGCTGCAGCGCAACCGGCAGACCGCCCCGCAGGTGGCGCCCCCACACGGCCTGGTGCTGTGGGAGGTGGGCTATCCGACCAGCCTGCCGACCAGCTCGCCGACCACCTCGCCGACCAGCTCGCCGGGCTGATCACGTGAAATCGCGGGCATTCGCGCAGGTCGATTGCCGGTTTCGGCGCGATGCCCGTATCATTTCACGGTTCCCTGGCAGCCGTTCCAGCACCGCCCACCGCGCAGTGCATGGCCGGTTCCGCCGGGCGTATTCGTGTGAAGGACCGTACAGATGAAAGACACGGCGAGATGACTACCTACAGCCCGAAGGCCAGCGAGATCACGCGTGCATGGCACGTGATCGACGCGGAGGATCTCGTGCTCGGCCGTCTGTGCACCGAGGCTGCTCGGTTGCTGCGCGGCAAGCACAAGCCCACGTTCGCCCCCCACATCGACTCCGGCGACCACGTCGTCATCGTCAACGCGGCGAAGGTGGTGCTCACCAAGAACAAGGCAGCGCTGAAGGGCGTCTACCGTCACTCGGGCTACCCCGGTGGCATCAAGAGCGAGACCTACCAGCACCTGCTCGAGCGCGACGCGGCCGAGGCCGTACGTCGCAGCGTGCGCGGCATGCTGCCCCACGGCCCGCTCGGCCGCCAGCAGATCAAGAAGCTGAAGGTGTACGCCGGCCCCGAGCACCCGCACACCGCTCAGAACCCCGTCACCCTCGAACTCCCCGCGGCCAAGGCCCGCTGAAGCGCCGGAAGGTACCGACACACATGGCCACCAAGCCGCTCACCCAGACCACCGGCCGCCGTAAGGAAGCTGTTGCCCGCGCTCGCCTGCGCCCCGGCAACGGCACCCACACGATCAACGGCAAGGCGTTCGACGCCTACTTCACCACCGCCATGCAGCGCATGGTCGTCACCGAGGCCCTGCGCGTCGTCAACGCTGAAGAGACCTACGACGTCGACGCCACCATGCACGGTGGCGGCATCAGCGGCCAGTCCGGCGCCCTGCGCATGGCCATCGCCCGTGCCCTCGTCGAGCTCGACCCCGAGGCCCGCCCGGCGCTGAAGAAGGCCGGCCTGCTCACCCGCGACCCCCGTCGCAAGGAGAGCAAGAAGTACGGTCTCGTCAAGGCCCGCAAGGCCAAGCAGTACACCAAGCGCTGATCCCAGCCGCCTGGGTTCTCGTGCCACAGCGCCTCCGGCCGTTCGCAAGCGGCCGCGGGGCGCTGTCGCCGTTTTCGGGCCGCGGCGCCGTGAGTGAACCCAAGAGAGTGGTGACATGTCGCTGAAGTTCGGAACCGACGGGGTGCGCGCCGAAGCACTCACCGTGCTCACCACCGACTACGTGTCGGCGCTGGGCCGCGCCGCCGCGCAGGTGCTGGGCGGTGGGCGCTGGCTGATCGGCCGCGACACCCGCGAGTCGGGTGCTGCGCTGGAGGCCGCAGTGGCGGCGGGGTTGGCCGCCGGAGGCGGCGAGCCGATGTCGGCGGGCGTGGTGCCCACCCCGGCGCTGGCCTGGATGTCGGCGCAGTTGGGCTGCCCGGCGGCGATGATCACGGCTTCGCACAACCCGTGGCGCGACAACGGCGTGAAGATCTTCGCGCCAGGTGGCCTGAAGCTGCCCGATTCCGTCGAGCGCGCGATCGAAGCGGTGCTGCTGCCGGCCGGGCCTGCGGCGCCGGCGGTGGTGCCGGCGCACGGCGGCCACCAGGCCTACGCCGACCACATCGTCTCGCTGGGCGAGACCCTGCAGGGTCTGCGCGTGGTGCTGGATTGCGCCAACGGGGCCATGTTCGAGGTGGCACCCGAGGTGTTCCGTGCGCTGGGTGCCGATGTCGTGGTCATCCACGACACACCCGACGGCCGCAACATCAACGACCACTGCGGCGCTACGCACACCCAGTCGCTGTCGGCCGCTGTGGTGGCTGCCGGGGCCACGATGGGGCTGGCGTTCGACGGCGACGGCGATCGTGTGATCGCGGTCGACCACCTCGGCAACCCGGTCGATGGTGATCGCCTGATCGCGCTGGCCGCGCTGCAACTGCGCGAGGCGGGTGAGCTGCACCACGACACGGTGGTCGTGACGGTGATGAGCAACCTCGGCTTCCACAAGGCGATGGCCGCGGCGGGCATCGAGGTGGTCACCACCGCCGTCGGGGACCGCTACGTGCTGGAGGCGCTCGACGCCGGCGGTTTCAGCGTGGGTGGCGAGCAGAGCGGCCACATCATCTACCGCGACGTGGCCACCACCGGCGACGGGCTGCTGGCCGGCGTGCACCTGGCCCAGTTCGTGCACGGGCACCACCGCTCGCTGGCCGAGCTGGCTGCGGAGGTCATGGTCAGCTACCCGCAGCTGCTGGTGAACGTGAAGGTGCGCGAGCGCCACCCGCACGTGGCCGCCGAGCTGGCCGCCGAGATCGACGCCGCCGAGGGTGCGCTGGGCGGCGACGGGCGCATCCTGGTGCGCGCCAGCGGCACCGAACCGCTGATCCGCGTGATGGTGGAGGCCGCCACCCAGCCGTTGGCGCAGCAGGTGGCCGACGACCTCGCCGCGGTGGTGCTCGCCCGCTTCGGCTGATCGTCTGTGGGCGGCCGTGGCAGTCGCGTGGTGGGGCTAGGTTGGCGCGCATGGGTGTCGTCGTTCGGCCTGCCGCGCTCGGTGACGAAGCGGGCATGGGCGCGGTGCACGTCGCGGCGTGGCTCGCGGCGTACCGGGGCCTGATGCCCGACGAGTACCTCGATTCGCTGACGGTGGAGCAGCGCACCGAGATGTGGCGACAGGGGCTGGAACGCGAGCTGCGGCCGGGCTTCGGCAGGTTCGTGGCCGAGTCGGCCGAGGGCGTGGTGATCGGGTTCGTGATCGTGGGGCCGGAGAGCGGCGCCGACGGGGCTGCCCGCGGGGAGGTGTTCGCGATCAACGTCGACCCCTCCGCATGGGTCGGCGGAGCCGGCTCTCGACTGCTGACCGAGGGAGTGTCGACGCTGGCTGCACAGGGGTGGCCGACAGCCGTGCTGTGGGTGCACCCGGCCAACGCTCGCGCCCGCGGCTTCTACGAGCGACGTGGCTGGGCCGCGGACGGCGCGGAGCGCATCGACGAGGTGCTGGGGGTGGTGGTGCCGGAGGTGAGGTACACACGATCGCTGCCATAGCGTTCTTGCCCTCGGCTATCGTCGCGTCGACACCAACGGACGGGAGCGTGAGCACGGTGAGCGGCGGTCGAACGGTGGGTATCCCTCGTCGGGTGGGTGTTGCGCTGTTCGTCGCGGTCGTGCTCCTCGCCGGCTGTAGCGACGACGGCGATGGGGCGGCGACCACCACTGCTACGGGCTCCGACAGCACTGCGCCCACCACCACCTCCGCGGCCACCACCACCACCACCACCGAACCTGCGCCCGAGGTGGCGCCGGCAGGCGTGAACTGGGTGGCCTCAGCCGCCGCCCCGCCGCCGGCCGCGCCTGTTCCCACGTGGGATGCCGTCACCGCTACCGCCGGCGTGCCACCGGCACCGGCCGGGTTTCCGTACCGCCAGTCGGACTACATCAGCGCCGTCTACGAGTTGGGCGGCGTGCTGCTGGCCACAGGCTCCTGCGGCTGCTGGGAGGGTGGCAACAACACGGGCGTGTTTGGTGGCCTGCGCACCCCGGTCTACTTGTTCCGCAGCGCCGACGGCGGTTCCACCTGGGCGCAGGTGGATCTGTCCGCCGCGCTCGGCGACGTGAACGGCCGGGTGGGCGACATCGTTGAGCACGACGGCGGTCTGCTGATGGCGGTGACGTTCACCGACGCGGACGGCGCGGCACCGGGAGCGATCGGCATCCTGCGGTCCGCTGACGGAAGCGACTGGCAGCGGGTGGCCACGGTGGGCGGCGACCCAGGCGGAGCCCCGGCGGTGGAGGCCTTCTCGCTCCAGACGGTGGGCGGTTCGCTCGTGCTCGTCGGTGGCGATGCGGTCTGCGTGTTCGATGGCAGCGACGTGATCCAGAGCATCGGCACCACCTATCAGCCGCGGTTGTGGACCTCGGTAGACGGCGGCAGCTCGTGGGCCGCTCAGGCACGCGCCGCCACGGTGCTCGACACAGCCCCGGCGGCACCCGCCGACGCAAGCGCGTGCGCCGGCCTCGGTCTCGCCGAGATCAGTACCCAGTGGCGCGTCTCGCAGCGCGCGATCACGACCGCCGGCGACCGCCTGTTCGTGTGGTCGGCCGACGGCGTGCGCCTGGCATCCACGGCCGACGGCCTGGAGTGGACCACCGCCGAGCTCGCCGGCGCCGTCGCGCTGCAGTCGGAATCCAGCGCCGAGCCGGTGGCCGAGTCGGAGGCGGCGGGGGTGTTCCAGACCGCCGAGGGCTGGGTGGCGGTGAACGTGGAAGCCCGACGCGACACCGACGACCACTTGGTCGGTGGCAGCGGAGTGCATGTCGTCGGCTGGATCAGCGCCGACGGGCAGGAGTGGCAGCGGATGCCACTCGGGCGGCCGCTCGCGCCGGCGCCCGATGGGCGTCTGCACCTGTTCGCCACCGAGACCGGCCTCGGGCTGTCGGTGTCGACATTCGACGAAGGAGTGGTGCAATCCTTCGTCAGCGAGCCCAGCCCGGTTGTGGATTGGACGCGGTGCGTGCTCGCCCCCGGGGCTGCCTGCGCCTTCGCCACCTCGGTGGAGCCGGCGAGCGCCGGTGCGGGAGCGATCTCGGCTGCTGGTGCCGACCTGTCGTTCATGGTGCTGGACGGCACCGATCTCTCCGGCGCCGACCTGTCGGGTGCAGTGCTGCGCGGCACCCAGCTCTACGACGTCGTGCTCGAGGGTGCCGACCTGTCGGGGGCCGACCTGTCGAGCGCAACGTTCTACAGCGATCCGTCGGGAATCGACTTCACCGGCGCGACATTCGACCGCACCGAGTTCGACGGGCGCTTCTTCCTCGGCGACTTCACCGGTGCCACCGTGGCCGCGCCGCGCCTGTACCTCTCCCACGCCGGCGTCCCTGCCGACGTGTCGTTGGCCGGTCGCGATCTCACCGGCTACTCGTTCATCAACTACGGCGCCGACACCAGCTTCGTCGCGCGCGACCTGTCGGGGGCGAACCTCACGGACGCGTACTTCTACGCTGTAGATCTCACCGGCGCGAACTTCACCGGCGCGATCATGGAGGGGATCACGTTCTCCGACGTGATCTGCCCCGACGCCCTGCCCAGCGACGCCGCCGCCCCCGGCGCACCCGCCTGCCGGCTCTGACGCCCACTGCCCGCCAGTCCGGAGCACGCTCACAACGCACGTGTCGCGTCCGTGACCTCGTGACGAGGTGGTCGCGGGCGCGGCACCCGCGCACGTGCGCTGGCGCTTGCTTGAACCCTGACGATCGGCTGAACGAAACCAGCCCGAAGGGGTCGGTAACCTCTTTGTCATATGTGCGGCATCGTGGCGATCACCTCCCGGCCCAGCAGCCGGCCTCTCCCAGCGGCGGGCGACATCGTCGCGCTGCTCGACCGAGCGGTGGCCGCTGCCACGCTCACCGACGCAGCCGCACTGGTGGCCGAGCTCGACGTGCTGCTGCACGGCGTGCCGGGCACGCTCGCGCTGGCCGGTCGCAGCGAGCTGATCGCCGGCCTCACCGCCCGGCTCGACCAGCTCGACGCCCGCATCGCCCAGAGCGAGGCACACCTCGAGGGCAACACCCTCACGCCCGACGAGATCGAAGCGGTCAACGGCGAGCTGCTGGCCGCCCGCGACGCGGTGTGGGCCGTGCGCAAGGATCGCATCCGCACGGCCAACGCCGTCGCCGACTTCGCCGGACGCGATGCGGGCACGGCCGCGGTGGCCGGCTACCTGGCCATCCAGCAGGCGTTGTCCGCCATCGACCGGATGGAGGTGCGCGGCCGCGACAGCGCCGGCATCCACGTGCTGGTGTGGAACCACGGGCTGGATCTGGCCGACCCGTCGGTGGCCGCCACGCTGGCCCAGCGCGGCCTCGACCCGCTGTTCCAGAACGGCTCGGTGCGCCAAGCCGGCGAGCGGTTGGGTTTCGTGTACAAGGCTGCGGCCGAGATCGGCGAGCTGGGCGACAACGTGAAGGCACTGCGCGCCGCGGTGCAGGCCGACGGGCTGTTGCGCCTGGCTCTGGCCCAGCCCGGTGCCCGCGTTTCGGTGCTGGGCCACACCCGCTGGGCCAGCGTGGGCATCATCAGCGAACCCAACTGCCACCCGGTGAACGGCGAGCAGGTGGAGCTCAGCGGTGCCGAGCAGGCCGGCGCGGCGGCGTTGCCGTACACCGTCGCTGTGCTGAACGGCGACGTCGACAACCACGCCGACATCAAGGTGAACCACGGCCTGCGCATCGCCGGCCCCATCACCACCGACGCAAAGGTCATCCCGGCCGTCATGGCGCAGCACGCCGCGGTGGCGCAGGCCCACGGCGCCGGCGCCGATCTGGCCGAGGCGTTCCGCCGCACGGTGGCCGAGTTCGAGGGCAGCGTGGCCATCGCCGCCGCCGCCGCCGACGCACCCGATCAGGTGTACATGGCGCTGCGCGGCAGCGGCCAGGCGCTGTACGTGGGCCTGGGCGACGACATGTTCATCGTCGCCAGCGAGCCGTACGGCGTGGTGGAGGAAGCAGGCTGCTACCTGCGCGTCGACGGCGAGACGCCCTCTCCGTCGGGCAGCCGTGGGCAGGTGTTCGTGCTCGACGGCGCGCAGGCCGGTTCGCTCGCCGGCGTGCGCCGCATGGCCTACGACGGCAGCGATCTGCCGATCAGCGCCACCGAGTTGGTCGTCCCGCAGGTCACCACCCGCGACATCGATCGTGGCGACGCTCCCCACTTCCTGCTGAAGGAGATCGGCGAGGCACCGAACAGCTTCCGCAAGACCCTCCGCGGCAAGATCGTCGAGACCCCGCTTGGGCTGCGCGCCGAGGTGGGCGAGCGCTCGCTGCCGGCGTCCATCGCCGCCCGCCTCGCCAGCGGCGAGATCACCAAGGTGCGGGTCATCGGCCAGGGCACTGCGGCCGTCGCCGGGCGCAGCATGGCGGCTGTGCTCGACACGCTGTGCGCCGGCACGTTGGATGTCGACCCGATCACCGCCACCGAGCTCTCGGGCTTCCACCTCCAGCTCGACATGCGCGACACGCTGGTCGTCGCGGTCAGCCAGAGCGGCACGACCACCGACACCAACCGCACGGTCGATCTGGCCCGCGGTCGTGGTGCGTCCGTGCTGGCCATCGTCAATCGCCGTAACAGCGACCTCACCGACAAGGCGGACGGTGTGATGTACACGAGCGACGGCCGCGACGTGGAGATGAGCGTCGCCAGCACCAAGGCCTTCTACTCGCAGGTCGCCGCCGGCGTGCTGCTGGCCTGTGCGATCACGGAGGCGGCCGGCAAGGGCACGGCGCACCGCCGGCACGAGCTGCTCACCTCGTTGCGAACGCTGCCCGACGCAATGGTGGCCACCATCGCCACCCGCCCGGCCATCGGCGAGGCCGCCCGCCGGTTCGCACCCGCCAAGCGGTACTGGGCCATCGTCGGCAGCGGGCCCAATGCGGTGGCAGCCGAGGAAGTGCGCATCAAGCTCAGCGAGCTCTGCTACAAGAGCATCGCCTGCGACATCACCGAAGACAAGAAGCACATCGATCTGTCCAGCGAGCCTCTGATCCTCGTGTGCGCGGCCGGCCTGGTGGGCGGCACCGCCGACGACGTGGCCAAGGAAGTGGCCATCTACAAGGCGCACAAGGCCACGCCCATCGTGGTGGCAACCGAGGCCGACGAGCGCTTCGCCGCTGCTGCCGCCGTGCTCACCGTGCCGGCGGTGGACTCTGCGCTCGCGTTCATCCTGTCCGCGATGGTGGGCCACCTGTTCGGATACGAGGCCGCGCTGGCCATCGATGCGTCGGCCCGCCCGCTGCGTGCCGCCCGCGAGGTGATCGAAGACGCGCTGGCCGCGCACAGCGAGGGCGACGACGTGCTGTGGGCCGTGCGCTCGGGCATCGTCGTGCATGCCGAGAAGTTCCTCGACGGCCTGCGGGCTGCCCAGTACGACGGCCACCTGGAGGCTTCCACAGCGGTGCGCCTGGTGGGCCTGCTGCGCGACCTGGCCAGCGAATCGCCGCTGGAGGCCTACCAGCGGGCCAGCGGCAAGATCGCTACACCCAGTGCGGTCATCGACGATCTCACCGCCGCGCTCACCCGGGCGGTGGAAGAGCTCACCCGCCCGATCGACGCGATCAAGCACCAGGCCAA
>JAUSLQ010000214.1 GCA_030645675.1 Actinomycetota bacterium
GTGGCCTCACGGGTTTCCTGCAGGCGCACCCAGCAGCGGGCGAAGCTGTCGCCGTCGGGGTGGGTCCAGACCTTCCAGTCGATCTTGTCGTATGCCAGCGGCAGGCTCTGGTCGCGGCGGAGATCCCAGTCGACGCCACTGGCGCGCAGGTTGGCGCCGCTGAGCCCGTACTGCTTGGCCACCTCGGCGGGGATGACGCCGATGCCGCGCAGGCGGCTCTGGAAGATCTCGTTGCCGAACAGCAGGTCTTCCATCTCGTCGCAGAAGTTGCGCAGCTTCTTCATCACCTGCTTGGTCTCGGCGAGCCAGCCGGCGGGCAGGTCGTCCTTGAGGCCGCCGATCCGGTCGAAGTTGGGGTGGAAGCGGCCACCGGTGGCGGCTTCGATCAGGTTCAGCACGTACTCGCGGTCGCGGAACGCCATGAACACCGGGGTGACCGCGCCCAGTTGCACGCCCAGGTCGCCCAGGAAGAGGCCGACGTTGGCGATGCGGGACAGCTCGAACAGGATGGTGCGGATCCACTGGGCGCGGGTGGGCGCCTCGATCTGCATCAGCTTCTCGGCAGCCAGGATGAACGGCACTTCGTTGGCGAAGCTGCCCAGCCAGTCGATGCGGTTCACCAACGCGGTCACCTGCGGGAAGGTGCGCACCTCGGTGAGCTTCTCGTAGCCGCGGTGCATGTAGCCGGCACTGGGCTCGGCCCAGATCACCTGCTCGCCGTCGAGGCGGACGATGATGCGCAGGGTGCCGTGGGTGGCCGGGTGCTGCGGGCCGATGTTGAGGGTCATGCCCTCGGTTTCCAGCTCGACGTTGAGGCGCGCGTCGGCAGCCTGGGCGGCGATGTAGCTGAGCTTCTGGCGGTCGGCGATGTCGCTCATGCATCCTCGTCTTGACTGTCGTCGCCGGGCAGGGGCTCCACGTCGGCGATGCCGGGCCACGGCTTCACCATCCGCGCCAGCAGCGGGAAGTCCTTGCGCAGCGGGTGACCTTCGAAACCGGTGGGCAGGTACATGTTGCGCAGGTCGGGGTGACCGGTGAAGCCGATGCCGAACATCTCGTGGCACTCGCGCTCATGCCAGTTGGCGCCGGCGTACACGGGGATCCAGGTCTCGATGGCCGGGGCCTCGTCGGGCACGTCGGCCTTGAGGGTGACGCCGAAGTGCTTGCTGGTGTTGGTGACGCGGGCGAACACCTGCAGGCGGGTGTCGCCGCCGGTGTAGCCCTGCTTGATCTCGGTGTCGCGCTCGGGCACCTCGGCCGTGGGGTCGTCTTCACCCTTGCCGAACGGGCTGGGCATCCAGTCGATGGCCGACAGGAAGCAGAAGTAGTCGCAGCCGACGATGTCGCGCAGCACGCGGCCGGCCTGCTGCCAAGCCTCGTTGGTGACCCGCACCCAGATGTCGTCGTTGGGCTTGATCAGGCTGTCGAGCAGGCCCTCGCCCAACGCGTCGCGCAGCGCGGTGACGACGCCTTCACGCAATGCGTCGCCGGGCAGGGCCAGCGTGTCGTTGTTGAGCGCGGTGTCGTTGGCGTCACTCAATTGCGCCACCCCCGACCACGAT
This sequence comes from Actinomycetota bacterium, assembly GCA_030645675.1. Lineage (GTDB taxonomy): Bacteria > Actinomycetota > Acidimicrobiia > Acidimicrobiales > Ilumatobacteraceae > UBA668. The sequence goes on from JAUSLQ010000214.1 coordinate 1,563, forward strand.
CGCCTGACGCTCGGCGGCGACGGTGGCGATGCTCTTGTAGCCCTCGCCGCGCCAGCGGGCGCCCATGTCTTCGTTCTTGATGCGCTGCTGCAACAGCACCACGCCTTCCAGCAGGGCCTCGGGCCGCGGCGGGCAGCCGGGCACGTACACATCCACCGGGATGATCTGGTCGACGCCCTTGGTGACGCTGTAGCTGTCCCAGTACGGGCCGCCGCAGTTGGCGCACGACCCCATGCTGATGACGTACTTCGGCTCGGGCATCTGCTCGTAGAGGCGCTTGATGCTGGGCGCCATCTTGTCGGTGACGGTGCCGGAGATGACCACCAGGTCGGCCTGGCGGGGGCTGGCGGGCAGCGGGATGACGCCGAGGCGCATCACGTCGTAGCGGGGCGACGCGAAGGCAGCGCCCATCTCGATGGCGCAGCAGGCGAGGCCCCACTGGTACACCCACAGGCTGTAGGAACGGCCCAGGTTGAACAGGGACGTGAGTGGCTTGGGCAGACGCCCTTTGTCGACAAGACCCATGTGGTTACACCCAGCGCAAGACGCCCTTGCGCCACGCGTACACGAGGCCAAGGAGCAGGACGAAGACGAAGATTCCCATCTCGACGAGGCCGAACATGGCGTACGTCTCGAGGCGGGTGGCCCACGGGAAGATGAACACGGCTTCCACGTCGAACACCACGAAGAGCAGGGCGAAGATGTAGTAGCGAACCTGGCTCTGCGACCAGCCGTCGCCCACCGGGTTGACACCGCTCTCGTAGGCGATGCTCTTCTCGGCCGAGGGTTTGTTGGGCCGCATGATGGCGGCGATGCCGAGCAGCAGGCTGGCCAGCACGAGTGCAATGGCAGCGAACCACACCACATTCAGGTAGTCGCGCAGGAACGGAGACATCGGCCACGAAGCTACTACGCCACGTGAATGGCATCACAAATGGTGCGCCCTCGTGGGCGTTCTTGCCGATCGTCGGCGGCCGCCGTGCCCAGTACGTGTGTGGAACCGATCGCGATCAAGGGCCTTCTGCTGCGGCGGGCGGTGCTGGGCGTTCTGCTGGCGGCAGGCCGCCCGCTCACCGTGCGGGAGATCGCCGCCGCGCTGGCTCACCGCGCCGCCGGCCGGTCCCGCGCCCGCTCCCGCCCCCTCGCTCTGGCCCGCCCCCTCGCTCACGCCCGTGCCCGCGCCCTCGCCTTCGCCCGTCCCGGTCCGGCTCTCGGTCCCCGTCCCCGTCCCCGTCCCCGCACGCTTCGGGTCACCTCGTTCGGACGATCATGGTGGGCACACCCATCGTCCGAAAGAAGTGACCCCGCATGGAAAGTCGGCCGGTCCCGACGGCGGCACTGGCTACCCTTCGCCGATGTTCATCGTCGGCCCGGCAACCGTTGACGACATCGACACTCTGGTCGAGCAGGGCGCCGCCCTGTTCCGCGAGGACGCCGGTGCGTTCGACACGTTCATCGACTTCACCTGGTCCGCCCGCGAGGGCCGCGCCGACCTCGAGCGCCTGCTGGGCAGCGAGGACTGCCTCGTACTGGTCGCCCGCGACGACGAGGTGATCGCCCACCTCGTCGGCTACACCCACGTCGCCTCCCCCACTCGACTGCCGGTCACGTACGCCAACCTGCGCAGCCTGTACGTCGAACCGAGCCATCGGCGCCGCGGCGTGGCCGATCAGCTCACGCGAGCGTTCGTCGAGTGGGCGCGAGTCAAGGGCTGCGCTGAGGCGCTCGTCGACAGTTACGCGGCCAACGAACCTGCGCAACGGCTGTACGAGCGGCACGGGTTCGCCGTCCGCAGCACGGCCCGCGCCCTCGGGTTGTAGACCTCAGGCGGGCGGCAACGCCTGAGTGGCGTCGAGCCACCACGCCATGCCGGCCTCGATCTGCTCGCGTGTCACTCCCCCGGCGTAGAACGCTCCGGAGCGGGCGGGCTCTCCCGTATGGGCACGAGCGAAGGCCACCGCCTCGGCCAGGTCGGCGGCGAAGCGATCCACCACCCCTGGCTGGGTGTTCGGGCGGGTGACGCAGAAGTGCACGGCCGGCGGCGCCTGCAAGCCGTTCAGCCGCCAGTTGCGGGTGGCGAGGAAGTCGTTGACCAGGAAGATGTCGAGACCCGACTCGGCGGTGGTGGTGAACGCGACGTTGAAGAACGGGTCGCCCAGCACCTGCAGCTCCGGCAGCGCGCCGATCGCAGCTCGCAGGCCGGCGGCCGTTCGGAAGATGTCGCCGGCGATCGCCAGGTAGCCCTCGCGCCCCAGCGTGACCATCGCCGCCCAGGCGGCGGCGATGATGCCGCCCGACCGCGAGCC
>JAUSLQ010000226.1 GCA_030645675.1 Actinomycetota bacterium
CTGCACACGGCCAAGCGGCTGGCCGATGCCGCGGGCGTCTATCGCTACCCGTTCCCGAAGCAGTACGGCGGCCGCGACGGCACCAACCTGGGCATGGCCGTGATCCGCGAGCACTTGGCGCACAAAGGCCTCGGGCTGCACAACGACCTGCAGAACGAGCACAGCATCGTCGGCAACAACGTGGGCCTGTTGCTGATGTTGGAGTACGGCACCGATCAGCAGAAGGCCGACTGGATCGACGCGCTCGCCGAGGGCCGCCGTGGCTTCGCAGTGGCCATCACCGAGCCGAACCACGGCAGCGATGCCACGCACATGGAGACCACGGCGGTGCGCGACGGCGACGAGTGGGTGATCAACGGCGAGAAGACGTGGAACACCGGCATCCACGCCGCCCAGTACGACCTGATCATGGCGCGCACCAGCGGTGCTGCGGGCGACGGCGGCGGCATCACCGCCTTCCTCGTGCCCGCCGACAGCCCCGGCTTCGAGGTGTTGGAGTACCTGTGGACCTTCAACATGCCCACTGACCACGCGCACATCAGGCTCACCGACGTGCGCGTGCCGCACGCCGCCATCTTCGGTGGCGAGGGCAAGGGCCTGGCCGTGGTGCAGCACTTCTTCAACGAGAACCGCATCCGCCAGGCGGCGTCGTCGCTGGGCGCGGCGCAATACTGCGTCGACGAGTCGGTGAAGTACGCGAAGGAGCGCCGGCCGTTCGGCAAGCCGCTGGCCAGCAACCAGGCCATCCAGTTTCCCCTGGTGGACCTGCAGGCCCGCTGCGAGATGGTGCGGGCACTCGTCCACAAGACCGCCTGGCACATGGACCGCGATGGTGCGTTCAGCCAGAGCGACAAGGTCAGCATCTGCAACTACCAGGCCAACCGGCTGTGCTGCGACGCCGCCGACCAGGCGATGCAAGTGCACGGCGGCCTCGGCTACTCGCGGCACAAGCCGTTCGAGCACATCTACCGGCATCATCGCCGCTACCGCATCACCGAAGGCGCCGACGAGATCCAGATGCGTCGGGTGGCGGGCTACATGTTCGGGTTCATGAACCAGCGCGCGCCGAAGGGCGTCACCGAGAGCTGAGGGCACGCTGGGCTGCGCCGCGCAACGTCGCCGGCCGGCTACACCAGGCCGGCTTGGGCCAGTCGCTGCAGGATCGCCGGGCGAACCACCGCCGCCGACGCGTCGAGGTCGGCGTCAGTCGGGGTGTACGCCCAGTCGGGCTCGCCATCGAAGCCGTTGTAGTCGTGGCTGCCGTCCAGCCAGAACACCAGCACGATGTTGCCGAAGCGCTCGAAGCGGGCGAACGAGGTGTACGTGACGCCGTAGTCGAACCCGCCGTAGTTGGTGACGTAGAACTCGTCGCTGACGGTGCGTACGAGCGCGTCGGCGATGGGTGTGGCCTCTGGGTAGGCGGCGCTGTTCTTCACCCAGCTCCAGACGGCGTCGTCGCCGTAGCCGTCGTCGAACCACTCTGCCTCGGCCTCCGGCACCGTGCCCTGGGGAGACTCGGTCATGCATCCGTTCGCCTGCGCCTCGGTTGCGGTGAGGAACTCGTCGGCAGCGGCGTCGTTGGCGAAGGCGTATGCGTCGACGCCGAACCACCCACTGCTCGGCAGGTCCCACGACGGCCCGTACGCATCGGCGAGGCTGCCCACCTCCTGTGCCCGGTAGGTGTTGTTGCCGGCCATGCAGAAGCCGCCGTCGGCCTCTGCCGCAGGGGCCGGGTCGGGCTCCGAGTAGAAGCTCCAGTCTGCGGGAGCATCGGCCGCTGCAGGCATCGCGGCCACCAGCGCGTCACCGTCGACCCCGGGTGTGGTGACAGGGGTGGTCGTGCGCGGCACGGTGGTGGCCACCACCGTGGTGGGCGACTGCGTGCTGGCCACCACGCTGGTGGCGGTGCCGTTGCCGGAGCTGGTGGAAGTCTCCACCGAGGAGCCGGGCGCGGAAGTGGATGTGCCTGCGACCGTGCTGTTGTCGTCGTCGCCCCCGAGCAGGAAGAACGCACCGGCGCCGAGGGCGACGACCGCGACGACGGCACCGACGATCATGCCGGTCTTGCGATTCGGCCCGCTGGATGCGGGGTCTGCGCCGTAGGTCGCCAGCACCGTGCCAGTGGGAATGCCGCCCGGGGGAGCGATGGTGGGGTGCTGAACGTCGGCACCCGGCGTGCCCCACACCTGCGATGCGACCGGTGGTTGGTACGCCTGCGCGCCGATCGGTGGCTGCGGTTGCGTGGGCGGCTGCACCGCCATCGGTAGTTCCGGTCCGGGTTGCATCGACATGGGCTGCATCGGCATCGCCTGCGTGGGGGCGGTGGAGGCCATCCCCAAGGGGTCGACCCCGGCGACGCCGCTGTCGTTCACGTGCTCGGTCCAGGCCTGACCGTCCCACCAGCGGTACTCGTGCCGGTGCATCGGGTCCGGTTGCCATGAGGCAGTGGTCATCTCGCCCTCCCGCGTTGCGTGCTACCACTCTGCACGGTGACCCAAACCGTAGGCAAGAGGCCTTAGGTCAGTGCGAACGGCGATCACCGTTGCGCCGGCCGCGGCTAACGTCGCCGGCATGTACCGCAACGTGCTGCTGGTGCGCCACGCCGGCCTCAGCTGGGGTTCGGGGTTCCTCATCGTCGGGCTGGTGGTGGCCGGTGTCGGCGCCATGTTGGGGGTGCTGGTGCTTGCCCCCGGAGGCGATCGTTCGGTTGTGGCCGAACGCAGCGGTGACGGCCCAGGTGTGCGCCGCCCTGATGACGCGCTACCTGCTCGCCGCCGCGGCCGACACCTGCCTGGTGGCCACCGCACTGCCGACCATGGTTGCCAAGTGGCGAGCTGCGTGAACGAGGCCACCACCGCTGTGCGATACGGTTTCCTGAACGGTGGGTCAGTCGCTCGCCACGGTGTGGGGGATGTCGATGGCAGATGATCGCGGGGCAGGGGGCGGCCACATCGAGCTGTCCGGCCTGTCGAAGTGGTACGGCCAGCAACAGGTGCTCGACAACATCGAGCTGGTCATCGAGTCGGGCGAGTTCTTCTCGCTGCTGGGCCCGTCGGGGTGTGGCAAGACCACGACGCTGAGGCTGATCGGCGGCTTCGAGGACATCGAGCACGGTTCCGTGCGCATCGACGGCGTCGACATGCGCGGCGTGCCGGCCGAGAAGCGCCCCGTCAACACCGTCTTCCAGAGCTACGCCCTGTTCCCGCACAAGAGCGTCGCCGACAACGTCGCCTTCGGCCTCCGCTTCCAGGACTGCACGAAGGCGGAGGCCAAGCGGCGGGTGGGCGAAGCGCTCGAGCTCGTGCGGCTCAATGGCTTCGAGTCGCGCAAGCCGCACCAGCTGTCCGGGGGGCAGCAGCAACGTGTCGCGCTTGCGCGTTCGCTGGTGCTGCGCCCGAAGGTGCTGTTGCTCGACGAGCCGCTCGGCGCGCTGGACGCGAAGCTGCGCCGCGTGCTGCAGGTGGAGCTGCGCTCGCTGCACCGCGAGGTGGGCATCACGTTCGTGTACGTCACCCACGACCAGGAGGAAGCGCTGACGATGAGCGACCGCCTGGCCGTGATGAACACGGGCCGCATCGAGCAGGTCGGTGTACCACGCGAGGTGTACGACGAGCCGTGCAGCACCTATGTCGCCGACTTCCTCGGCTTGGCCAACCTGCTGCCCGCGGAGGCTGACGACCGCGGCGTGCAACTGCTGGGCGTGGAGGTGGCTACAGCCACCGAGGGCACGCGCGGCCCATGCACCGTGCTGGTGCGGCCCGAGCGGGTGACGCTGGTAGCACCGGCCGAGGGCCAACTGCGGGCGCGTGTGGAGCACGTGGTGTTCGCCGGCGCCGCGACGCACATCCACCTGCAGGTGGGCAGCAGTGCATTGCAGGCGGTGGTGCCCAACGACGGCGCCGCGCTGGCCGCGGTGGAAGGCGGCGAGGTGGGGCTGCGCCTGGCGCCCGACGCGCTGCGCGTGCTGCCGGCCTGACTTCAGCCCAACGGTCCGCGGGCAGCGAGGTAGTGCTTCGTGAACGCGATGACGAGTGCGTCCTTCTCCGTCAGCACTCCGTGTTCGAAGGCCCGTGACGACACGCCCTGCTGCACACGCTCGCAGACCAGGTTGTCCTGTGTGGCCACCAGCTCGTTGAACTCCACCACCGGTGTCGGGTCGAAGGCCGGTGCCTCGATCGTCGTGGGCGCGAACATGAACTCCATCGTCATCGTGGTGAGGTGCGGCCCCTTGGGGAACAGCGTGCTGACGATGGCGCAGGTGCCCGTCACGTCGATGAACCCGTTGGGAAAGATCGTGCCGCCGTAGTAGCTGTTCGCATCAGCCGCGTCGGCACCGCCGATGCCCGGCAGCAGCGGCAGGTCGACGGCGTCGGACGCCATGCTGTGGCCGCGTGCCAGCGCCACGCCACCGTCGTCGCGCTCGCTGTCGGTGACCCAGCCGGTGCGGTACAGGGGCACCAGCTCGACCAGCTCGGGGTGCACCCGCGTGCAGTGCAGGCACTCCTGGTAGTTCTCCACCACGATCTTCCAGTTGGCCGCGATGTCGCACGTGGTGATGGCCCCGACCCTCAAGCCGCCGAACTGGAAGCGCGCGAGCGACAACAGCTCGGCACAGTGCACTTCCATCCACGCGTCGAACGCCGGTGGGTCCTTGGCCATGCTGACGAACACGAAGCCCTGCCACTCGCGCACGTGGTACGCCCACAGTGGCAGCGCGGCCTTGTCCACCTGCTCGTCGTCGAGGTGCGGCGTGGCCACCAGCTGGCCGTCCAGTGCGTACGTCCACGCGTGGTAGGGGCACATCAGCGAGCCCTGCGCGGTATCGGAGCGGCCGTCGCACAGGCGGGCGCCGCGGTGACGGCACACGTTGGCGAACGCGTGCAGCCGGCCCTTCAGGTCGCGGGTCAGCAGCACGCTCTCGCCGGCGAGATCCACCACCGTGCGATTGCCTGCAGCGAGGCGGTCGGCCCGGGCCGCGAGCATCCATCCGGCGTGGAAGATGCGCTGCCGTTCCAGCTCGTACACCTCGTCGGAGAGGTAGTCCTGCCTGGTCAGTGTGCGGGTGTCGTGCGACGTGCCGTCAGCCATGAGAGTGCGCTCCCTTGTTCCCCGGGCGCGACTGTACCCCAACCCTGAACGGCCGATCAGCCAGCTGGGCTAGTGTTCCGCCATGGGGCTCGGATCCGATGTTTCCCTCGACGATCTCATCCGGCGCGAGGAAGCGGTGTTCGTTGCCCGCATGGGCAAGACCGCCGAGCTGTGGCAACGTGCGCAACGCTCGATGCCCGGCGGTGTGTGCTCCAGCTGGGCCAGCTCGCGGCCGCTGCCGGTGTGGGTCAGCCACGGCGAGGGCGCGTACGTGTGGGACGCCGACGGCACGCGCTACGCCGACATGCACGGCGGCTACGGCGTGAACGCGGTGGGTCACGCCAACCCCGCTGTGGTGCGGGCAGTGCAGGATCGCGTCGCCAGAGGCACACACTTCGCCCAGCCGACCGAAGACGCGATTCACGTGGCCGAGGCGCTGGCCCAGCGGTTCGGCCTGCCCCAGTGGCGCTTCGGCAACTCCGGCACGGAGATGACGATGGACGCGTTCCACCTGATGCGCGCCATCACCGGCCGCAAGCTGGTGGTGAAGATCGAAGGCACGTACCACGGCCACCACGACTCGGCGATGGTGTCGATCTTCCGCTCGGCGGCGCAGCTCGGCCCGCTGCACGAGCCGCACCGGGTGCCAGGGCCGGGAGTGGTGCAGGAGATGGCCGATCTGCTGCGCATCGTCCCGTTCAACGACCTACCGGCGCTGGAACGGGTGCTGGAACAGCACCGCGGCCAGATCGCGGGCATGATCGTCGAGCCGATGATGATGAACGCGGGCATCATCCCACCCCAACCGGGGTACTTGGAGGGGGTGCGGCAGATGACACGCGACTACGGCGTGCTGCTGGCCTTCGACGAGGTGAAGACAGGGCTGGTGGTCGATTGGGGCGGCGCCACCCGCCTGTTCGGGGTCACGCCCGACATCGTGTGCCTCGCCAAGGCGCTCGGTGGCGGGCTGCCGTGCGGCGCCATCGGTGGCACCGAAGAGGTGATGTCGGCCATCACCGATGGGCGCTACGACCAGATCGGCACGTTCAACGGCAATCCACTGACGATGGCTGCGGCGCGCGCCACGCTCGCCGAGGTACTGACCCCCGATGTGTACGAGCGCGCCGAAGCCCTGGGCGAACGCATGCTGGCCGGCTCCATCGCCGCGCTCGCCACGCACGGCCAGCCGTCGTACGGCAAGGTGCACGGGTTCAAGGGTTCGGTGGTGTTCCACGACCGGCCGGCGCGCAACTACCGCGAGTTCCTCGCCATCTCCACCGCCGTCAGCCACTTGCACTTCCTGGTGCAGTTCAACAACGGCGTGTTCCTTCCGCCGTGGGGCAAGAGCGAGTCGTGGACGCTCAGCGTCGCTCATGGCGAGGTCGACGCCGACCAGTACGTGGCCAACGTCGCCCGCCTGGGCGAGCTGGTGGCCGGGCTGGGCGACCGTTTATCGACCCTGTTCGCAACCGGGAGCTTCAACTGATGGTGGCCCTGCAACAGGTCGCCAAGCACGACGGCGCCGAAGCCGTGCTGGCCGCCCTGGCCACCGACGGCGCGGTGATCGTGCGCGACTTCCTCGCCCCCGGGCTGCTGCAGCAGTTCCGCGACGACATGGAGGCCCATGCCTCCGGCCACCCAGCCGGTTCGCTGGCGGACAACCAGCAGGTCCAGCAGTTCTGGGGGCGCAACACGAAGCGGTTCACACGCCTGGCCCACCGCAGCCCGGCGTTCGTCGAGATCCTCACCGACCCGCTGTACCTGGCGGTTGCCGACGCCATGCTGCTGCCCCAGGCCAGCGACTACTGGATGAACACGGGGCAGATGATGATCATCGGGCCCGGCGAGAAGGCTCAGTGGCTGCATCGCGACGCGGAGAACTGGCCCACGCTGTGTGCGCCCGGCGCCTTCGAGGTGACTCTCAGCTGCCTGTTTGCGATCTCGGATTTCACCGACGAGGTGGGTGCTACCAGGGTGGCACCCGGCAGCCATCTGTGGGCCGACTACCAGCGCCGGGCCACCCCGGAGGAAGTGTGCCAGGCCGTGATGCCGGCGGGCAGCGGCATGATCTACACGGGTCGCGTGCTGCACAGCGGCGGCGCCAATCGCACCGCCTCCCAATGGCGGTACGGGCTGCACCTGTCGTACGTACTCGGGTGGCTGACGCCGGAAGAAGCGTCGCCGCTGGGTGCCTCCTGGGCCGATGTCGCCCACCTGCCGCAGGTGGCGCAGCGGCTGCTCGGCTGGCGTTGCAGTGCGGTGAACGACCGCCACGCGGCACGGCTGTGGACCGTCGACTACGAAGACGTGCCCACCGGCCTCGGGTACGACAGCTAGTGCTGTGTCAGAGAACGTTCGCCCTGTCACTTACCGAAGCCAGACCTCAACAGCCGGCAGGCACTTCGTGAGCCACCGACAGCGACCTCAACGACGCTACGAAACCGTCGCGCCAGCCACCAGTCTCAAGTAGGCACCTATGGGACGCGGTTACAACGGGTGATCGGCGAGCATCATGCGACGGTCGGCCGTGATCAGAATGCCCGGATACCTGACGGGTTCGATGGGTCGGCGGCCGTGAAGTTCTGATCGGTCAAGCGCCTCCTATAGCCGGCCGACCCTTCCCTGCCAGACCGGAAGCGCCGTAGCGCGCGGATCGGCGGTATTACACCGCGAACGCGGTGCCGCAGATCAGACAGTAGAGCGGGCCGGTGTGCTCGGCAGGAACCTTCACCGGTTCGTACCAGTGGCAGGGCGAGGCCACCGTGACCATGTCATCCGGCTCCTTGAGCGGGTCCGGATGGCCTGGTACGGCAAGGTGCCCGGTCTGCTTGAATTTGACGTACTTCGTCGAGGGACCCTTGAACACCTCGCCGATCGCGTCGTCCATGAAGCCTGCTCGTACCGAGCGAACAACGAGGCTCGCCAACGACCAGGCGTGGCGACGGCACATCGGTCGCCGCCCCATCGCGTTGCCGCCGCGCCGCCCGACGGTGGGCACGCCAGCGGCGCAGGATTGGTCATCCAACGGATGGCGACCAGCCATAGACTGAAGAAGCGCCCACCGGCCTCAGAATCGCCGCGTTGGGCTTGGACCTCGAAGCGCCGAGCAGCCCAAGTACCGAAGGTTGGCGCAGCAAAGGAAAATGTGCCATGGGACTGTTCTCCCATCGGATGAAGCCATCCCATGTCGAGCGCTGGGCCAGACAGCGCGATGTCGCTCGGCTCGTCGAGGCGCTGCACTACGGCTGGGATGGCCGCGAACTGTCGTCTGAGGAGTACCTCAGCATGCGTGCAGAGTCCCGGGACGGGAAGGCGAGAGAGGTCCGAGAGGCCGCCGCGTATGCGCTCGCTCAAATGGATGACGTGACCGACACTCGTGTCATCGAACCGCTCATCACCTCCCTGGACGACCCCAGCGGGGTCGTCGCAGACGTAGCTCGGCGGGCGCTCGAGCGGATGACGAACAAGTGCTTCCAAGACGACCAGGGCAGATCCGCGGATCCGGCGCGGTGGCGGACGTGGTGGAAGAAGAACGAGCACGACCGCCAACTGCTGCGCGAGCCGCTCCGTTCACGGCGCGTGGAGGTGTGGAGCGAGACCCAGCAGCAGATCAACCGGGCTCATGAAACGCCGCTCCTGATCGAAGGCGTGTTACAGGCACTCAACTACGGCGACTACCAGAATGAGAAGGAAGAAGCGCAACTGAGGCAGCAGCTGAACGTCTGGCAGAAGTCCCGAGACGAACAGTTGGCGCCCGAGCTGGCGCACACGCGCCAGGCCTTGGAGCGGAAATGGCGCGCCCAAGAGGATGCATGGCGCGCAGAAGACGAAGCGTGGCTCGAAGAGCAGCGGCAACGTGGAGCGAGCGTCCCACTCTCCCCACCTCAGATTCTCCATCGCTGCCCATCATGCGGCGCAGACCTGCAAGAGCGCAGGGTCCTGAGGGGGGACGGCGGGCCCGTCTGCGCGTACTGCCGGGGCGGACTCCCTGAGTGAACCGCCGACTTGTATGTGAGGTGCCGGTCGGGACGAGCTGAGGTTCGTAGCGTCCGGTAAGTCGTCGGTCGGGTTGGCTCGTGAATCGCCTGCCGTCTTCGGGCTGGCTCTCCCCGGTTATGCCTTCCGACCGGCGACCGGTCGCGGTCTGGCTCAACAGAGGACTGGTCCCGTTCCGACGGGCCTCGAAGTCGGCATGCCGACCGTGGCTTCCCATCATCACCACCACGGAACGGAGCATGTAGATGATCATTGGAGTGAACCCGCACAAGAGCTCGCACACCGCAACCGCTGTCGACGCGTCGTCGAACAGGCCGGTCGCGCCGGTGCGCGTCGAGGCGACGTTGGCCGGCTATCGGGAGTTGATGCGATGGTCGGGTCTGGTCGGCACCGATACGCGTCTCCACCGCCACCGAATCGGCGGATCGAGCTTAGGGGTTGAGCCGCGGAGGGACTTCCTGGTCGCGCTCGGCCGTGTCCTTGCCACGCAGGCGCTTGACGGTCGACGCCAGTGCTTCGGGCGCTCCGCGTGCCTCCGACACAACCTTTGTGCGCAGTTTGTCGATCGACTGGCTCAGGCCCGCGTGCTCGGGACTGCGGTCACGGAATAGTCGGGATGCCGTTGGTCGGCGAACCAGCGAATCGAGGCGTCTACCTCACTCGCATACCGCTGTAGTCGTCGTTTCTGCAATGGATGGCGTCGACCAGCATGTCCACGTGCCTCTGATCCACGTTCTCGAGCTCGGCCAACTGCTTGCGAACATCGATGCTGACGTTTTCCGCCGCGGTCGGCTCATGATTGACGGCGTGCGCGAGACGCAACTGCTGCCAGAGCTGGTTGTGCTGAGGATGAGATCGCTGGCTGCTCGCCGACTTCAATCCGCGCGATCGCACCATGCCACCACTCAATCAGCGATCCGGGAGGGTGCCCCAGACCGCCGGTTCTGTGCACCATCTCGACCTCGCGGGTGTCGCGCCGATCGCAGGCCCGATGTCCTTGTGAACCATCTCGGAGGATGGGCATGTTGGTGAGTTCTAGGTTGTGGTCGTGACGTCGTGGACCCGGGAAGCATTGACCCGCGAGACAGTGGTTCGTCAGGGCCTGTCGTCGCGCCGACCGGTGGGGGTGACCGACGCCGTGCGATCGGTGCTGGCGCTGCAGGCCCAGGAACCGGCGGCGCTGTATCTGGCGTTGTGGAATCGCATCGACAGCTTCGATCCGAGCGATCTCGACCGGGCGTTGGCCGACGGTGCGATCGTGAAGGCGTCACTGTTTCGGTTCACGCTGCACGCCGTCGACGCGAACGACATCCCATGGGCGAGGGCTGCCATGCAGAGTCGCGCGCGCGACGCGGGGTACCACGGCATCCTCGACGACGCCGGGCTCACTCCGGAGCGGTTCGACGAGCTCCTCGAACGGTTGTCGACGGTGATGGCCGAACCGCACGACAACACCGCCATCGAACAGGTGCTCTCCGAGCTCGTTCCCGATGCCGGTGACCCGGCCCGACTCTGGTCGGCGCTGCGCGTCGTCGGCGCCTTTCGGCACGCTCCGACGACCGGCCCCTGGTCGTTCGGCCGTCGCCCGGCCTTCCTGCCCTGCACGGTTGCAGCCGATGACGAACCAGCCGCAATCGCAGAGCTTGTGCGTCGCTACCTCACGGCGTTCGGGCCGGCGACGGTCGCCGACATGTCGCAGTTCACGATCCTCAAGCGGTCGGCTCTCCGGGAGGTCGTTGAGTCGATGTCCGACGTCGTCGCCGTCGCCGGGCCGGGCGGATCGCAGCTTGTCGATGTGAACTGTGGCGAGCCTCGACCGGATGCCGAGATGGCAACGCTTCCGCCGCGACTGCTGGGGATGTGGGACAGCGTGCTGCTCGCGTACGAGGACCGCTCCCGCGTGATCCCCGACGAGCACCGTCCGCACGTCATCCGGCGCAACGGCGACGTCCTCCCGACTGTCCTGGTCGACGGTCTCGTCCGGGGTGTCTGGAGGGCTTCGGCCGATGCGATCGAGGTCCGAGCGTTGGAACCGCTGGACGACGCCACCCTGGTCGATCTGGACGACGAGGCGCGGGACCTGCGACGCCTCCTGGCCGACCGGGAGCCCGCGGTGTTCTCCCGATTCGGACGGTGGTGGGAGCGCCTGCCCGACGGCGCGACGATCACGATCGGATCCTGAAGTCGGGCGAGCGCGACATCGCGGAGCTTGGTTCCGTGCCCGGCATGCCACCTACCGTCGGTTGACAGTTGGTGTCCGGTGGAGGGTCACACGACTTGGGAGATATGAGTCGGCCACAACGAGGCGAACGTTGACTGACGCGGCACTAGCTCAACGGCCCTTCCACACGGGGTCGCGCTTCTCGGCGAACGACAGGTTGCCCTCCACCGCGTCCTCGGAGTCGATCGCCGCCCGATAGCCGGGGTAGTCCTTGATCGCTGCCATGGCCTCCAGCACGTCGAGCTGGCCGGTGCGTCGCTCGATCTCGAGGATGGCGGCCACGCTCAGCGGAGCACTGGCGAGCACCTTCGCGGCCAGCTCGTGGGCCGCGGGCAGCAGCTCGGCCAGCGGCACCACTCGGTTCACCACGCCGAAGCGGGCGGCCTCAGCAGCGCTCAGCCGGCGGCCGGCGAACAGCACCTCGCGTGCGATGTGTGGCGGCAGCAGGCGGGGCAGGCGCACGCTGCCGGCGTCGGGCAGGATGCCGAGGCCCGCCTCTGGCAGGAAGAACTGTGCGTGATCGGCGGCCACGATCAGGTCGGCGGCCATCGCGATCTCGAAGCCGCCACCCACTGCCATGCCGTTTACGGCGGCGATCACGGGTGTGCGCCTGCCCGGCAGATCGGGGAACCCGCCGAACCCGCCAGCGCCGTAGTCGCTGTCGAAGGCTTCGCCCCCAGCGGCCGCGCCCAGGTCCCAGCCTGCGCTGAAGAAGCGTTCGCCGGCGCCGGTGACGACGGCGACCCGCACGGCGGGGTCGTGCTCGAAGCCGAGGAACGCCTCGCCCATCGCGTAGCTGGTGGCCGCATCGATCGCGTTCGCCTTCGGGCGGTCGATGGTGACGAGCGCGATGCCGTCGGCGATGTCGACGTGGAAACCCTGGGTCATGTCCGTTCCTCCACGATGAGCAGTGCGTCGACGGCGGTGGCGCCGACGGTACCGACGAGCACGGGATTGAGCTCGACCTCCACCACGTCGCTGCCGACGACGGCCTGGGCAAGCCGCACCACCAGCGCGGCCAGCGCGTCGATGTCGGCGGGCGGGCGGCCGCGGAAGCCGTGCAACAGGGGGGCGCTGCGCAGGCGGCCCAGCGCTGCGCGTATGTCGTCGGTGGTGACGGGCGCGAGCAGATGGGTGACGTCGTTCCACAGCTCGGTGGTGACACCGCCGAAGCCGAGGGACACCAGCCATCCGATCGGCGGGTCGCGGCGCACGCTGACCAGCACCTCGGCCACCACATCGATGACGGTCGCTTCCACCAGGTAGCCGGCCTCGGTTCGGGGCATCTCCGCCAACGCAGTGGCCAGTGCGGCAGCGTCGGGGAGGCCGACCTTCACCGCTCCGGCCTCGCTCTTGTGGGCCAGGCCCAACGCCTTCAGCGTGATCGGGTAGCCGATGGCCTCGGCCGTGGCGGCGACATCAGGCGCGGGCACCACGCGGCCGTTGGGCACCGGGATGCCCAGCACGCCGAGGCGCTGCTTGGCCGCGGCCTCGTCGAGCAACCGTGTGGTGGCCGGCGCAGTGACGGGTGTGTGGCGCGGCGCCGGCGGGGATGCACCGACGGTCGCAGCCGCCTCCAGCGCGACCAGCGCCTCGGACAACCCCAGGAGGGGAGTGAGGCCGCTGGTGGCGAGGTGCTCGCGGAACGGCGCGTTGATGCATTCGGCCAGCGTCGCCACCACCACGGCCCGCTTCCCCGTGGCCTCGGCGGCCTCGGCCAGCGCGTCGGCGGCGAGGTACCACGCGGTGGGATCGTTGTCGGCCGCCGGCGGTGCGTCGAGCAGCAGCATCGTGGCGTCCTGCGGGCCGTTCATCACGGCGGTGAAGGTGCGTGCCATCGCGGTGCGGTCGCCCCACATGAACGTGTGGTAGTCGAACGGGTTGCTCACCGCCACCAGCTCGGTCAGCGTGCCTTCGATGCGCGCGGCGTGCTCGGCGGTGAACTGCGGGAAGGTGAGGGTGCTGCCCTCGGCACGGTCGGCGACCAGCGAGGCCTCACCGCCCGAGCAGCTGAGCGACACGATGCGCCGCCCGCCCAGCGCGCCGCCGTTGTCCAGCAACTTCAACGCCTCGACCAGTTCGGCCGGTGTGCGAACGGTGGCCACCCCGTAGCGCTGGAACAGCGCGTCGTAGGCGGCGGCCCGGCCGGCCATCGCGCCGGTGTGGGAGTTGGCGATCAGCGCGCCGGCCGCGCTGCGCCCGGTCTGCAACGCCACCAGCGGCACTCCCTTTGCAGCCGCCCGCTCGGCCACCTCGGCGAACTGCTGGGCGTCGCGCACGGCCTCCAGGAACAGGCCGATCGCTGTGATGCGGTCGTCGGCCAGCAGCGCCGCCACCGCATCATCGCTGCCCAGGCTGGCCTGGTTGCCGACGGTGATCATGCTGCCCAGGCGCAGCCCGCGCTGCTGGAACGTGAGGTTCACCGCCACGTTGCCGCTCTGCGACACGATCGCCACGCCGCGCTCGTGCCGGCCGCAGCCGTGCTCGTCCGGCCACAGCGCCACCCGGTCGAACGTGTTCACGTAGCCGTAGCAGTTGGGCCCGAACAGCGGCATCCCGTCGGCAGCGGTCAGCAGGTCTGCCTGCAGGTGGTCGTCGCCCGTCTCGGCGAAGCCCGAGCCGTAGCACACAGCGCCGCCCACGCCCATGCGTGATGCCGCCCCCACTCCTTCGATGGTGGCGTGACGGTTGACGCCGAAGAACACCGCGTCGGGCACACCCGGCAGGTCGGCCAGCGAAGGCAGGCACGGAACCCCGGCGAGGTGCGGCCGAGTGGGGTGCACCGGCCAGATGGGGCCTTCGAACCCCAGCTTCAGGCACTGGCGCACGACTCGCTCTGCAGGAGCCCCACCCACGACGGCGATCGACCGCGGCGCGAGCAGGCGCGTGAGCTGGCCGAGGCGACCGGGTTCGGGCATGGCGGCAGATTACTTGAACCGCCGATCAGCCAACGCTCGTCGATCTCCGCCGCTGCCGACGGGCTGCTACGGAGGCCATCGGCGCATGGCCGGGCGGGCTCAGGCCGTTGCTTCCAGCACTGCGAGGTCGCGCACTGCGTAGCGGTTGTGCCAGAACTCCTCCTCGAACACGGTGTAGATGCACTCCTGCAACGGATGCGGGCCGTTCTCCATCACGTCGACCTCTCGCTGCAGGTCGGCGGCGGTGACGGTGCCCAGGAACTCGCGAACGCGTGTGCAGCGATCGGCGCGCACGGCAAGGGCTTCGTCGAACGACGGCTGCAGGGAGTAGTCGAGGCCTGCCCACGGGAAGTCGACCGACCCACCGTTCGGCATGCCGATGGGGTGGAACGGCTGCCCCAGTACCGGTGCCGTGAACCACTTGTCCACCGCGAAGACGAGGTGACGCAGCGTCTGCACGAAGCTCCACTCGTCGTTCACCGACTGGTGCCGCGCCGCGTCGGGAAGGGCCTGCGCACGAGCGACGGTCGTCGCCCACTCGGCCTCCAGCGCAGCCCAGGTCTCGCGCATGCCGACCGGATCGGGCGGGCGCAGCATGGCCCGCAGCGGGTACCACGGGTCGCGCTCGTTCACGAAGTCGGTCACGTCGACGCCGTTGATCACCACCTTCTCGACCAATGCATCGATGTCGACGTTGACCAGCCAGGCATGGCTGATGGTGGCGTCGGTGAGGTTCACGTCGCGGAACCGGGCGCCGGTGAGGTCGGCTCCCCAGAACACGGCGCCCGCCAGGTCGCCTTCGAACTCCTCCGGCATGTCGGTCTCCTTCGGTGGGGCGCTGCCGAGTGCAGCGTGCAATGACTCGATTCTGCCGGACGCGAGTGAGGCATGTGACACGCTCGATCGCATTGCGATTCTGCCCGCGATGTCGGCATACTGTTCGACGGCTACCGGGGTACGGCGGTGAGCAGTTGCCCTCGCGGGCGACTTGGCGGTTCGACTCCGCGCTTGGCCACCAGAGAACTCCTGCTCCGGCGGGCCGCAACCGAGGTCGCTCGGCGGTCGCCGGATCAGGCGCCGAAGGGGCGCAACATCGCTCGCGAGATGATGTGGCGCTGGATCTCGCTGGTGCCGTCCCAGATGCGGTCGACGCGCGTGTCGCGCCACATCCGCTCCAGCGGCAGCTCGTCCATCAAGCCCATCCCGCCGAGTATCTGGATGGCCTCGTCGGTGACGAACTGGCACATCTCGCTGGAGAACACCTTCGCCATCGCCATGTCCTCGTCGGTGGCCTTGCCCTTTGCGTCCAGCGATGCTGCGCGCAGCGTCAGCAGTTCGGCCGCTTCCAGCCGCGTGCGCATGTCGGCCAGCTTGAACGACACCCCCTGGAACTTGCCGATCTGCTGGCCGAACTGCTCGCGAGTGGCTGCCCACTCGGTGGCGATGCCCAGCGCCCGGCGGGCACGGCCCACGCACACCGCTGCTACCTGCAGCCGGGTGGAGCCGAGCCACTCGTTGGCGGCGTCGAAGCCGCGGTGCTCCTCGCCGAGGATCTTGCCGATCGGCACCCGGCAGTCGTCGAAGTTGATGATCAGGTTGTGATAGCCGCGGTTCGACACGCAGCGGTAGCCCTCGATGACTTCACAGCCAGAGGTGCCGAAGTCGACCAGGAAGCCGGTGATCAGCTTCTTCGGGCCGCGGCTGGTCTGCTCCTCGCCCGACGCCGCGAACAGAATGACGTAATCGGCCAGGTCGGCGTGGCTGATGAAGTGCTTCACGCCGTTGATCACGTAGTCGTCGCCGTCGCGCACGGCGCTGCACTTCATGCCGCGCACGTCGCTGCCGGCATCGGGTTCGCTCATCGCCATGCAGTCCACCCGCTCGCCGCGGATCGTTGGCAGCAGGTACTCGTCGATCTGGCTGCCGGCGCACGCACGCAGGATGTTCGACGGCCGCGCCACGATGTACTGCAACGCGTACGAGGTGGCGCCGAACTCGCGGTCGACCAGGGTGGTGCCGAAGCTGTCGAGGCCGCCGCCGCCCAGCTCGGCGGGCATGTTGGCGGCGTAGAGCCCGGCGTCGATGGAGCGCCGCTTGATCTGCTCCACGAGGTCGGGCGGCACCTGCCCGGTGCGCTCGACCTCCGCCTCGTGCGGCATCAGTTCCTTCTCCGTGAAGGAACGCACGGTGTCGACGATCATCTGGTGTTCATCGGTGAGTTCGAAATCCATGGATGGCTCCTGTACGTCGGGTACTGGTGGAGGGTCAGCGGCGGGGCGGTGGCAACTGCATGACGCTGCCGACCTGAGAGGGGATGGGGAGCGAGGAGTGCGCGGCGGCGATCGCGTTGAGCGCAGCGGCGACGTCGGGCAGGATGGGGGCCGACCGGCCCGCTTGCATGTTCACGTGCACCAGCAACTGCTCGGCGGTGCACAGCAGAGCGCCGGTGTCGCCGTGGAACATGCAGTGGATGAGGTGCAGCCGCTTGGCGTCGACACCGAGCACCTGGGTGGTGAACGAGATCGGCTCGTGCAGGTTGACCTCGAGCACGTAGTGGATGTGCGTCTCGACGGTGTAGAAACTGTGGCCGGCGGCGCGATACGCCTCGTCGTCGCCGATGTAGCGGAACAGTGCGTCGCTCGCCCACCCGGCGGCCGTGAGGTAGGCGGCCTCGGTCATGTGGCCGTTGTAGTCCACCCATTCGGGCTCGACCGGCGTGCGGTACAGGGCCAGGGGAGCGGCCACCACGTCGCCGGGCTGCCACGCAGCGGCGGCGCCGGCGGCGAACCGCACCGCCTCGTGGTGGGCGATCGCCGCGCCGGCCCCCTTGCCCGTGGCCCGCAGCGAGCGCATCACCGCGATCAACGCGTCGGGCTCGCCGTCGGTGAGCTGCACCAGGCCGTCGCCCAGCTGCCAGCGCTGGTGTGCAGGCGCATCGGCGAGCAGCGGCGCCATGCCGATGGACCGGTAGATCTCGGCCAACTCGTCGGCCCGTCGGCCCGACACCTCCACCAGCGGAACGAGATGGACGGGCGAGCAACCGCGTGCTGTTGACTCGGTGGCCACCAGGCCGGTGGCGCCGGGCGGCACCTCGCCGGCGACCAGCTGCACCACGGCCGCGTCGACGACGGCGACAGCCGCCGCGGCCACCCGCAGGCGCGCCCGATCGGCGCCGGGGAACAGGCCGAGCCGTTGCGCCGCCGGCCACAGTTCACCGATGGCTGCCACAACTGTGGGATCATCGACCACCACATCGCGGCCGGAGGCCAACCAGCGCGTGGCCCACTCGGCGGCGCGTGCTCCACCTCCCAACACTGCGACGTGCGACATCGACTAAATATACATTCAGGATTGGATCTGCACCGATGCCGCGACCTCGACTCGACCACGTCCGCAAGGCACAGATCCTGTCGGCCGCTGCCTCCGTGCTGTCCGAGCGTGGCTACGCGAACACGCGCGTGGTCGACATCGCCACCGCCGCAGGCACCAGCCCGGCGGCCATTCTGTACTGGTTCGACGGCAAGGACGGCCTACTGGCCGAGGCGCTGCGCCTACGCGAGCAGGAGTTCCACGACCGCTACACGGTGAAGGCGGAGCACAGGGCCACGGCATCCGACCAGTTGCGGGTGCTGATCGCTGCGATGCTGCACCACTACGACTGGAAGCTGTGGATGGAGCTGTGCGTCCTGGCCCTGCGCGACAAGGCGGCCGCTGCCGAACGCGACCGGATGGACCGGCGGTGGCGGGCAGCGCTGCGCGGTGTGATCCGCGTCGGCCAAGCACGCGGTGAGTTCGTGGCCTCGGACCCCGACGAGACGATGTTCGTGCTCGCCGGCCTGCTCGACGGGCTGGCCCCGCTGCTGGCCCTGAAGGCCAAGGGCGTCACCAAGGAGCGGGTGGAACGGGTGTGGTTGGCAGAGGCGTCGCGCCTACTGGGCCCTGGCTTCGACTCGTCGCCACTGAAGCGCACCCGCTGACGACGGTACCGAGCAGCCGGGGTCGCCGGTCAGCCTCGCGGCTGGCCGACGAACCGGCCGGCGTGTGCAGGCTTGGGGAGCAGCGAGTGGTGTGCGGCCAGCTCGGCCAGCTTGGCCTGCAGCGCGGGTGCCGCCGGCGAGGCCTTGCCAGCGGCAGTGTCGACGTGGAGCAGCATGTGCTCGGCGGTGGCCACCACCGTGTCGTCGGCATCGCGGTGCACCACGCAGAACATGTGCAGCCGCTTGGCGTCGTGGGAGAGCAACTGAAGGGTGGCGTAGAGCCGGTCGCCGGCCATCGCTTGGGCGCCGAAGTTCACATGGCTCTCCACCGTGTAGTAGCTGCTGTGCGTCAGGTACTCCTCGTCGAGGCCGATGTAGCGCAGCAGCCGGTCGCCTGCCTCGCTGGTGACCTGGAAGAAGCGGCTGTCGTTCATGTGGCCGTTGTAGTCCACCCACTCGGTGGGCACGGTCGCTTCGTACAGCCGCAGCGGGGCGGAGAGATCGAGTGGGGCGACTGCGTTGCCGGCCCGCTCGAACAGCTGCCGCTCGTAGCGATCGAGCACCTCACCGGCGCCGTAGCCCACGCCACGCAGGCCCTGCATCACCGCGATCAGGCAGTCGTCGCGCAGGGCCTCCAGCTCGCGGATGGTGGCCGCGCCGGCCTGCTGGTCGCTCTGCGCGACGAGGGTGTCGAGCAGCTCTTCGGTGAGCTCGGGCACATCCATCAGCTTGGTCCATGGCCACTTCAGCGCTGGGCCGAACTGGGCCATGAAGTGGCGCATGCCTGCTTCGCCGCCGGCGATGCGGTAGATCAGCATCGTGCCCATGAAGCTCCAGCGCAGGCCGGGGCCGAAGCGGATGGCGTCGTCGATCTCCTCGGCGGTGGCGATGCCGTCGTTCACCAACCACAGCGCCTCGCGCCACAGCGCTTCCATCAGCCGGTCGGCCACGAAGCCGTCGATCTCCTTGCTCAGCCGTAGCGGGTGCATGCCGAGCGCGGAGTACACCTCGACGGCACGATCCTTGGTGGCCTCGCTGGTGAGCGCGCCGCCGCAGATCTCCACCAGTGGCATCAGGTACACCGGGTTGAACGGGTGGCCCACCACCAGGCGCTCGGGGTGGCGCATGCCGTGTTGCATCTCGCTGGGCAGCAACCCCGACGTGCTGCTGCCGAACACCACCTCGGGGCCGGCCGCAGTGCTGGCCCGCTGGAGCAGCATCTGCTTCAGCTCCATCCGCTCGGGGGCGCTCTCCTGCACGAACTGCACACCCGTCGCCGCTTCCTCCGGCGTGGCCACGAACGTCAGAGTGCCTTCCGCGGGCAGCGCGCCGGCGACCAGCTTGCTGCTGGCGCGACGAGCGTTGGCCATCACCTCGGCCACCTTGCGCGGCGCCTCTGGGTCGGGGTCGTACATCTGCACGTCGACGCCGTTCAGCAGGAAGCGGGCGGCCCAACCGCCGCCGATGACACCGCCGCCGAGCAGGCCGACGCGAGAGAGGCCGGGGATGGGGCTCATGTCAGCGCTTCACCAGGTGCAGCTTGTCGCGCACGGCTTGGGCGCTCATCACGCGTACGTTCATGTTCTCCAGGATGTTCTTCGCCTTCTCGACGAGGCGGGCGTTGGTTGCCAGCTCGCCGGGCCCGGCGTAGAGGTTGTCCTCCAGGCCCACGCGCACGTTGCCGCCGGCAAGAGCGGCCATCGCCACGAACGGCAGTTGCATGCGGCTGATGCTGAAGCCACTGAACACACAGTCGTTGGGCAGGTTGTTCACCAGTGCCATGAACGTGGTGGGATCGTCGGGGGCGCCGTAGGCGATGCCCATGCACAACTGGATCATCACCGGGTCGTCGAGCAGGCCGTCCTTGATCAGCTCCTTCACCTGCACCAGGTGACCGGTGTCGAACACCTCCAGTTCGGGGCGTACCCCCAGTTCCTGCACCTGCTTGGCCATGCTGCGCAGCACGCCGGGGGTGTTGACCATGATGTAGTCGCCGCCGCTGGCGAAGTTCATGGTGCCGCAGTCGAGCGTGCAGATCTCGGGCAGGATCGTGCGCACGTGGTGCAGTCGCTCGGTGGCACCCACCATGTCGGTGCCATCGGGGTTGTGGGGGAGGACCGCCTCGTCGCCGCCCAGCACGAGGTCGCCTCCCATGCCGGCAGTGAGGTTCACCACGACGTCGACGTCGGCGTCGCGCACCCGCTCCACCACCTCTGCGTAGAGCGCCGTGTCGCGGCTGCCCTTGCCGGTCTGCGGGTCGCGCACGTGGATGTGCACGACGGCGGCGCCGGCCCTGGCGGCGTCGATCGCCGACTCGGCGATCTGCTGCGGCGTCACCGGCACGTGCGGGCTCTTGGTGGTGGTGTCGCCGGCACCGGTGATCGCGCACGTGATGAACACGTCCCAGTTCATGCTTCCCCCTGCTGGCAGCCATCTGCTGCCGTTGTTCGTGGTTGTCGTTCGTCGCTGTCGTTCGTCGCTGTCGTTCGTCGCGATCGTCCGCTTGCCGGTTCGGTTGACGGATCGATTCCTGAATGGCCGATCAACCGAATGGTAATCGGCGGCCGGGGACGTCCTGGCCACCCGGCGGTCAGCCGGCGGTGAGCTCGGTGGCAGCGCGCTGCACGGCCTGCACGATCTTCGTGTACCCGGTGCACCGGCAGAGGTTGCCCGACAAGCCGATGCGCACCTGCTCCTCGCTGGGCTCTGGTGTACGGGCCAACAGCGCCGTGGCGGAGATCAGCATGCCGGGCGTGCAGAATCCGCACTGCACGCCTCCGGCCTCCAGCAGGTTGCGCTGCAGCATGCCCAGCGCCTGCCCGTCGGCCAGGCCTTCCACGGTGGTGATCTCCCTGTCCTGGGCCTGCACGGCGAGGTAGCTGCACGAGTTCACCGGCTGGCCGTCGAGCAGCACCATGCAGGCGCCGCACTCGCAGTCGTCGCAGCCCTCCTTCGTACCGGTGAGGCCGATCTCGCCGCGGATCACGCTGAGCAGGTTTCGCTCTTGGGCGATGGTCACCGGGTAGTCGACACCGTTGACGTGAAGATGGATCTGCTCGCTCATGACGCTGCTCCGATGCCGATGGCGCGATTGACGGGAATGTCGATGGTCTCGCCGGCAGCGCGGCGGGCCGCGGCCTCGACAGCGCGGCGGGCCATCACGCCCACCGTGTGCCGGCGGTACCGATCGCTGGCGCGCACGTCGCTGATCGGGGTGGCCTGTTGCGACGACAGCTCGGCGGCGACTGCGGCGGCGTCGGCGACCGAACGGCCGACCTGGCCGAGGAGGTCGCCGGTGAAGATGGTGGGCGAGACTGCGGTGAGGCCCACGCGCAGCGCGGCGATGGTGCCGTCCTCGGCCAGGGCGACGAAGGCGGCTGCGCCGACCACTGCGATCTCCATCGCCCGCCGGTACTCCAGCCGCAGGTATGCGCTGTTGGCGCGCTCGCCGGGAGCCGGGATGTGCACTGCAACGCACAGTTCGTCGGGCTCGGCGCAGGTGCGGCCCGGCCCGGTCCAGAGCTGCTCGATCGGTACACGACGGCTGCCGCGCAGCGAGCGCAGCTCGACCTCGGCGCCCATCACGGCCAGCGGTGCTCCGGTGTCCATCGCCGGGCTGGCGTTCATGATGTTGCCGCCGATGGTGCCCACGTGGCGGGTGGCGGGCGACCCCACCAGCGCACTGCCGTCGGCGAGCCCGGCGTAGACGGTGGTGAGCAGCGGGTGGGTCTCGATGTCGTGGTGCGTGAACAGCGCCCCGATGCTGACCCCGTCGGCCGTGCGCTCGCAGGACTTGAGTTCGCGGAGGCGGTCGATGGCGACCAGGGCCGAGGGCAGGGGGGCTTTGCCGTGACGGGCGCCGACCACCAGGTCGGTGCCTCCTGCGATGGGCCGTGCACCGGTGGCCATTGCCGCGAGTGCATCCTCGACGGTGCGGGCGATGGTGAAGCTCACGGCTGTGCCTCCTGGTTCATCGCGTCCCACACGCGCTCGGCGGTCATCGGCAGCTGCCGCACGGGCGCACCGACCAGCTGTGCCAGTGCGTTGGAGATGGCGGCGGCTGTGGCCACGTTCGGTGCCTCGGCCAAACCCTTGGCCCCGCGTGGGCCGGCGTCCGGTGTGTCGATCTGCACGAAGTGGATGTCGATCGGCGGTGCGTCGGCACACGTCTGCAGCTTGTACTCCAACAGGGCGGCGTTGCGTTGGCGGCCCTGCTCGTCGTAGGTGGTGCCCTCGGTGAGCGCCTGGCCGATGCCCATCAGCACCGCACCTTCTACCTGACCCTGGGCGCCGACGGGGTTGATGATCGTGCCGCTGTCGTGTGCGGCGCTGACGTGCAGCACACGCACCACGCCTGTGTCGCGGTCGAGCTTCACGCGCACGGCGTGGCAGCTGAACTGGGGGGCCACCCAGGCGGCCATGCCCAGGTCGCCCACGCAACTGGAGCCGACCAATGGGGGAGGGCCGGGTGGCATGCCCGAGCCATGGCCGATCAGCAGTTCACCGCCGGCGGCGATGCCGGCCAGCTCGGCGATGGCGATGCCACGATCCGGGGTGCCGGCCACGTGCGCACGGCCCTCGGCCAGCACGATGTCCGCCGGCGAGGCTTCCAGCTGCTCGGCGGCGAGGTTGCGCAGCTGCTCGGCGATCTGCCCGGCTGCAGCCACCACCGCCCGCCCGTTGTTGAACAGCGTCTGTGAGCCGGTGGCGCCCATGTCGTACGGGGCGACGCTGGTGTCCTGGTACACCAGCTCGAACGCTTCGGCATCCATGCCCAGCTCGTCGGCGGCCAGCTGCCGCAGCGTCATGACCGCACCGGTGCCACACTCCTGCGCGCCGGTGATGATCTGGCCGCTGCCGTCGCCGTCGAGCTTCACGTAGGCGCCGGATGGCACCGAGAAGCTGGGCCACCAGCCGATGGCCACGCCGATCGCCTCGTCGTCGGGAAGCGGCTGCCCGTAGCCGGCGCCGGTGGTGGCTTCGGCGATGCACTGCTGCACGCCGATCTCGCCGTACGTCTGGCCGCTGGGGCCCTCGCCACCGGTGTCGACAGCGTTCAGGCGACGGAACTCGACAGGGTCCATGCCGATGGCGCGAGCCACCTCGTCGGTGTGCGATTCGAGCGCCCAGCAAGTCTGCGGAGCGGTTGGGGCGCGCACGGAGCCCGACGGCTGGTGGTTGGTGTACACCAGGTGGGCGTCGGCCCGCGCGTTGGGGATGCGGTAGGGGCCAAGCGCGTGCATGGCGGCGATCTGGCTGAAGAAGCCGGCGTCGGCCGTGTAGGCACCGTTGTCGATCAGCAGCTTCGCCCGGCGGGCCGTGATGGTGCCGTCGGCGGCCACCCCGGTCTCGAACTCGTAGACGATGCCCTCGCGGCGGCGATCGGGCGCCACGAACTCTTCGCGGCGGTTGAACACCAGCCGCACCGGCCGCTTGGTCGCCCGGGCCAGCGCGGCGACGTGCGCCTCGTAGTGGAAGCCGCACTTGCCGCCGAAGCCCCCACCCAGGTGGGGCACGATGATGCGCACGCGGTTGTTGGGCAGCTCCAGCGTCTCGCACACGCCGGAGCGGGCGTCGAACGGCACCTGTGTGCTGCTCCAGATGGTGACCTTGTTGCCCTCCCACTGGGCAACGACGGCGCGTGGCTCGATGGGAGCGGCATGGCAGCCATCGGCCACGTAGCGGCTGCGCACCACGGTGTGCGCCTCGGCCAGGCCGCGTTGCACGTCGCCCTTGGCGATGGACGCGAACGACGCGTCGTTGCGGTCGCGCACCAGAGCGTCGGCGGCGCCGTACGACGCCCACTCGGGGTGCACCAGGGGCGCGTCGGGCGTCAAGGCGGCCTCCACGTCGTTCACCACCGGTAGCAGTTCGTACTCCACCACGATCGCGTCGACTGCACGTTGGGCCGTGGCGGCATCGACCGCCGCAACGGCGGCGACCACCTCACCCTCGAACCGCACCACGTCGCGGGCGAACAAGGTGCGGTCCTGCACGAACGGGCCGAAGCGCACGTCGGGCACGTCGTCTTGTGTGAGCACGGCGAACACGCCCGGCATGGCCTTCGCCGCCGACGTGTCGAGCCGGGCGATGCGGCCATGACTGATGCCGGCGTACTTGAACTTCGCGACCAGCGCACCGGTCAGCGTGAGATCGGCGGTGTAGCGCCCGCTGCCGGTGACCTTGTCGGGACCGTCGGCGCGGACGAATCGGGGTGCAGTGCTGACGCTCATCGTGGTTCGATCTCCTGCCCTGGTGTGGCGGTTCCCAATATGTCAGATCCGGCGGTGGCCGAACGCGCCGCGCTCACCCGCACAACCCGGGCCACCGCCGCCTGGTGCGGTGTCACCAGCGCTCCAGGTTGCGGAGCAGGTGAGCCGCCGCCGCCCGCCCGGCACGCAGCGCGCCCTCCACGTAGCCTGGGAACAGCGGCGCCAGTTCCGTGCTGGCGAATGACAGCAACGGCAGGCCGATCGCGAGCGTGTCGCACGCCCCCGGGGCGTGTGCTGCGAGCACGTTGCTGTACCCGCCGCCGCCCCATTCGTCGGGTGCCCACAGGCGTTCCAGCAGCGACAGTGGCTGCAACGCCCGGTCGCCGAATGCGACCGAGGCGTGGTGCAGGATGGCTGCGTGGCGGTCGGCCTCGGAGTGCCTGGCCCACTCGGTGGCCGTGGTGCCGCCGACGAACGCCACCAGAGTGGCGTGCCCTGCCCCCGACACGTCGCCGATGTACAGGCCGGGTGGCGTCAGGAACCGCCCGGCACCGTGGTGGTCGTCGCCCAGCCAGAACGCCTGCTCGTAGCCGATCAGGTACTTGAAGACCGTGCCGGGTTGGAACGCCTGCGCAGCGGCGGCGATGTCCTCAGGCAGGTCGGGAGTGAAGCGGATGGAGGCGTACGCGCTGGGCGGTGTGGCGACGACCACGTGGCGAGCGTGCCACACTTGGTCGACCGAGACGACGTCGACCGATTCGTCGTGCAGGTGGACAGCGCGTGCTGGGCATCCCAAGCGGATCCGTTCGGGGAACGGGGCGGCCAGATGTTGAGCGAGCGAGTGCATCGTCTGCGCGAACCACAGCTGCATCTCGTCGTGCTCGCGTGGCGTGCGCTCGTTCAGCTGGGCGAGGTACGAGACAGGTATGCGGTGGCTGTCCAGGCAGGTGCCGCCGTTGACGGCCGAGCGCACCGCGTCGCGCAGGACCGGCGGAGCGTCGATGCCGCCCAGCCACTGCGTCACCGTGCGCCGATCGTGCAGGTGCTCCGGGCCCAAGGTGGCGAGCAGTGCGGTGGCATCGGCCCACGGGTTGCCTTCGATGCCAAGCGGCACGATGGTGGGCTGCCCGGCGGGCACAGCCTCCACCCGCTCCGCCCCCGCGGCTGCGGCAAGCGCCAGCACTTCCGTCATGTCGTCGTTGGCGAACTGGGCGCCGGTGTCGACCATCCGGCCCCGCCCATCCAGCCGTGCCTCGGCCTTGCCGCCGATGCGATCGCGCGCATCCAGGAGCACGAACGACACCTGGGCGCGGTGCAGCTCGGCGGCCACGGCCAGCCCGGCGAAGCCGGCACCGACGATCACTGCGTCGACGTCGAACGGGTCGGGGGCGCGTGCCGGTGCGGTCGGTTCGGTCGGTTCGGAGGCGGCGGGCATGGTCATCCGCTGAGGCCTGCCAGGCCGCCGGCCGCGCCAACTGGCTCGCCACCGCGCCGGTTCATCGCCCGCACGGCCAGCGCCGCCAGCGCGACCGCAGCCATGGTGAACAACAGCATGACCGTGGCCAGTGCGTTGAGGGCTGGGGTGGAGCTGCCCTTGGCGCCGCCGTAGATCTTGATCGGAACGGTGTCGGTGGCCGCACCGGTGGACAGGAACGAGGAGATCACGAAGTCGTCGATCGACGTGGCGAACACCACCATCACGCTGGCGAAGATGGCCGGGCTCAGCAGCGGCAGCAGCACCAGGCGGATCGCCTGCAACCGCGACGCGCCGAGGTCGCGTGCAGCCTCCTCGTACTGGGTGCCGATGGCGGCCAGCCGGCTGCGGATGATGACGACCACGAACGACAAGGTGAACGTGACGTGCCCCAGCACCTGGCGGGTGATGCCCGACGGCAGCCCCGTGTACATCTGTGTGAAGACCAGGAACAGGGCGACGCCGAACACGATCTCCGGCGTCACGATCGGCACCAGCATCAGGCCGTTGGCGGCGTTCGACAACTTGCCCCGCCAGCGCTGCAACCCGATGGCCATCGCGACACCGATCGGCGTGGCGATCAGCATGCACAGGGCGGCGATCTTCAGCGTGTTGAGCATGGCCGTGTGCAGTTCATCGGAGTGCCACACCGACGAGTTGAGGTCGCCCCAGTACCAGCGGAACGAGGTGCTCTGGAACGACGACTTGCTCTTGCCGGAGTTGAACGAGATGCGTACGGCGATCAGCACCGGTAGCAACGACCAGAGGATGTACACCCAGGTCAGCATGGCCAGCACCGGCGCAGACCCGTGACGGCGGCGGCGGAAGGGGTTCATCGCTCGGCCGCCCTCTGCTGGCGCACCGTGATCACCAGGTAGTACACCATCAACACGAAGAGGAACGCCATCAGCAGCAGCACCAGCGAGGCACCGGTCTGGGGCTGGCTCGAGTTGCGCAGGAAGTAGTCGATCTGGTTGCCGACCATCTCCGTTCGCGGTGAGCCGCGCGACAGGTACGTGTTCGTGTAGTAGTCGCCGCACATCGGCAAGATCGTGATCACGCTGGCTGCCATCAGGCCCGGTATCGACAGCGGCAACGTCACGTGCACGAAGGTGCTGAACGACGAGGCCCCCAGATCTCGGCCGGCTTCGATCAGGCGCCCGTCGATCCGCTCGAGCGTGGCATACAGCGGCAGGATGAAGAACGGCACGTAGCCGTACACCAGGCCGATGACGACGGTGTACCAATCGCCGTCCAGCCACGTGCGGTGGGTGTCGAAGAAGGGCAGCCAGCTGAGGATGCGGTTCACGTAGCCGTCGGGTTGCAGCAGGTTGGCCCACGCCAGCATGCGCATCAGGTAGCTGATCCAGAAGGGCAGCACCAGCGCGACCAGCAGCAGCCCGCGGTGGCGGTGCGCCTTGCGAGCGACGAAGTAGGCGACTGGGTAGCCGACGACGATGCAGCCCAGCAGGGCCGATCCGACGAACGCCCCAGTACGCACGAAGACGTGCCCGAGGTCGCCGCCGAACACGCGGTCGAGCACGTTGCGCATCGCGGCGTAGTCCCACTGCAGCGGGTTCCACTGCGGGACGGTGGTGCGCAGCAACGGGTCGACACTGCCGAACGCCACCGCCATGACGGCGTAGACGCTGACGAGGAAGAAGGCGACGAGCCACGCCACGCCGGGCAACGCGAACGTGGCCCAGACCGCGGTGGAACGGCGCTTGCCGCTGGTGACCACGGCGGTCACGCGTTCAGCCGCCGGTCTTGAACTTCGACCATGCCGTCTCGTACAGCGCTCGGCCCTCGTTGGAGAGGGGCTTGAACACCAGCGCCTGCGCGATCTCCTCGGAGGTGGGCACGCAGTTGCGCAGGTGCTCGGGCACGTAGCCCTGCCCGATGAGGTAGTCGGCGTCCAGCTTGGTCAGCGCCGGCAGGTAGCCGAGGTAGCTGAAGTTCTTCTCCGACACCGCGTTGTCGAGCAGGTAGTCGATGTAGAGGTGGGCCAGCACGGGGTTCGCCGCGTTCGAGACGATGCCGATGTTGTCGTTCGCCACGACGTACTCGCCGGCAGGCGGGTGCCAGAACCCCAACACCTCGGCGGGTACGCCCTCGGGCAGGTAGTTGATGGCCCCCGTGACTGGGTCGGCGCTCCAGACCTGGGCGATGGTGCTGGTGCCCTCCGGGAGATCTTGGTAGCCCTGGATGTTCACCTTCACGTTGACCGAATCGATCAGCTCGACGAGGTCGGCGAGGGCCTGGTCGATCACCGCTTGGTCCGTGGTGTTGACGTCGGTGAGGCCGCGGCGCAGCATGGCCATCACGAGCGCTTCACGCTCGTCGTCCAGCACCGAGACCTGGCCCTTGAAGCCGGTGGCGTTCCACAGCGCGTCCCAACCGTCGGCCTCCACGTCGGCCGGGTCGATGCGGTCGCGGCGATAGCCGAGGCCCGTGCCGAAGAACGTGTACGGCACCGTGTAGGTGCTTCCGGCGTCGTACCACGGGTCGTCGAAGTTGGCCAGCACGTTGCCCCGGTTGGTGAGGTAGCTCTTGTTCAACGGCTGCAGCCACCCGCGCTCGACCAGCGCGCCCACCGTGTAGTTGGCGATCGAGTGGTGCACGTCGGCCTGGATGGCTCCGCTGGCCAGCTTGGTGGTGGCCTCGCTGTCGGTGGTGATGATGGTGATCTCCACCGAGACGCCGTACTCCCGCTCGAAGTCGGCGATCACATCGGGCGACACGTAGTCGTCGTAGTTGATGATGCGCAGCGGGCCCTTCTCCGGTTGCAGGCCGTCGGCGATGGGCTTGCTGACCTTGGTGCGCTGGGTGTCGCCGCCACACGCTTGCAGCAGGGGCACGCCGGCGCCGAGCAGCACGCCCATCTGGACGGATCGGGCGAGGAAGTCGCGTCGGGACGATCTCATGTGTTCCCCCAAGAGTTGATTGACTCGTGAGTCAGAATAGCAAAGGATCGCGATGCCGTCGGGAGGGCATACTCACGAGGACGTTCGGTTGATCGATGACCCCAGCGCGCACGCTCAGTAGCTGCGCGGCAGGCCGAGCACGTGCTCGGCGACGTAGCTGAGGATCATCTCCTGGGCGATGGGGGCAACGCGCAGCATGCGCGCCTCGCGGAAGTAGCGCTCGACGTGGTACTCCGTCGCGTAGCCGAAGCCACCCAGCGTCTGCACCGCGCGGTCGGCGGCGAAGAAGCCGGCCTCGGCCGCCAGGTACTTTGCCAGGTTGGCTTCCTCGCCGCACGGCAGGCCGGCGTCGACCATGCGTGCCGCCTGCTGCACCATCAGGTTCGCCGCCCGCAGGTGTGCGTGGGCCTCGGCGAGTGGAAACGCGATGCCCTGGTTCTTGCCGATCGGGCGGTCGAACACCACCCGCTCCTTGGCGTAGGCCACCGCCCGGCGCAGCGCGGCGCGGCCGACGCCCACGGCCTCGGCGCCCACCAGCACGCGTTCGGCGTTGAGGCCGTCGATCAGGTACCGGAAGCCCTGCCCTTCCTCGCCGACCCGGTCGGCGGCGGGCACGATCACGTCGTCGTAGGTGGTCTCGCACGACGCCACTGCGTTGCGGCCCATCTTCGGGATCGGCACCACGCCGACCCCCGGCGAGTGCTTGTCGACCAGGAACAGCGTCATGCCCTGGGTGGGCTTGGCGCACTCGGCGAGCGGGGTGGTGCGGGTGAGCAGCAGGATGCGGTCGGCCTCCAGTGCCTTCGAGGTCCAGACCTTGCGGCCGTTGATCACGTAGTGGTCGCCCTCGAGAACGGCGCGGGTGGTGATGCGCGTGGTGTCGGTGCCGGCATCCGGCTCGGTGATGCCGAACGCGATGTGCAGGCTGCCGGCGGCGACTGCGGGGAGGAAGCGCTGCCGCATCTCCTCCGTGCCGTGCAGGATCACGGGCTGCATGCCGAAGATGCTGATGTGCACCGACGAGGCTCCGTTCATCGCGGCGCCCGAGGCGGCCACCTCCTCCAACACGGCTGCCGCCTCGACGATGCCGCGGCCACCGCCGCCGTAGTGTTCGGGGATCGCGATGCCGATCCAGCCGCCTGCCGCCATGTCGCGGTAGAACTCCCACGGGAAGCGGTGGTCGGTCTCGCACGCAGCCCAGTACGCATCGTCGTAGTGGGCGCACAGTGCCGTCACGGTGTCGCGGATCAGCTGGAGATCGTCGGGGTCTGCGGCCATGTGTGCAGGGTAGACGTGAGGCGCGCCAACGGTCACGCCCGCCGCTGCTGCCCCTGCCATGTCGTGGAACCGACCTGCGGGTTGGCGGCATCAGCCGCTATCGTGCAGGCGGCCGCTTCCGGGCAACCGGGTGGCAGCACGGCGACGTGGCCGAGTGGCTCAGGCAACGGCCTGCAAAGCCGTCCACATGGGTTCGATTCCCATCGTCGCCTCCACAACCCCCGGTCCGGCACCACGCCGGGTCGGGGGTTGTTCGCGTACGCAGAGCCGGCGCGGATGCCCCGGCCGCGTGGAGGGGCATCCGCCTCAGCGCGTGCGTTCGTCGAGCTGCTGCTGCAGCTGGCGCGACAGGCGGTATGCGCCCTCACCCGGTACGAACGGCCGGCTGGGCGCCTTGCCCGTCGTCAGCACTCCCACCGTGTCGTAGTCCTCCAGGGCAGCGAAGTGGCGCTTGACCATCTCCACTCCGCTGCTCTGGCCCCACTGGTTGATGTTTCCCAACCAGGCCTGCGAGCCGTATGCCGGCCAGCGGATGAACTGCTGCCACGCCTCGTCCGCGCCGGGCGCGCCCTCGGCGCCGGTGGCCAGCAGCGATTGGCGGTAGTGCTCCACCAGCGCCCGATCGTTGGCGCGGCGCTCCTCCACCGTCAGCGAGCTGACCAGGAAGTACTCCACGTCGCGCAGCGCGGTGCCGTGGCGAACCAGCTGCCAGTCCACCCACACCCGCTGGCCGTCGGCGCGCAGGAAGCTGTTGCCCTGGTGGGCGTCGCCGTGCACCAGGCAGTGCGTCCCGGTGGCTGCTCGCTCGTACGCCGTCAGCGCATCGAGTGCATGAGCCATCAGCTCGGGGCGGTCGTACACCCAGGCCGGTACCACGGCGCGGTACTCGGGGTCGGTGAGGTTGAACCAGATGTAGTTCCAGTAGATGATCACCTGTTCGGTGTCGTTGGCGGTGCCCATGTTGGGGTGCAGCCACTTCCACGTGGCCAAGCGGGGGTCGCCCCACATCGCCCCGTGCACGCGTGCCAGTGTCTCGAGGCCGGCCGCGACCGCGTCGACGCCCAGGTGGTCGTCGCTGGACCCGAAGGTGCCGGGGGAGCGGGCCAGGTCTTCCATCACCACGATGCCGTTGCCCCAGCCGTCGTCGTCCCAGTCGGCGAAGTAGGCGGCCGGCACCGGCACGTCGAGGCCGCTGCTGGCCAAGCCGTAGAAGCGGGCTTCCAGCTCGCAGATCTCGGGCGTGCGCATGCCCGACCAGTTCGCTTTCAAGCACACGTGTTCGGGGATGCCGGCCGCGCGTCCTGCGTCGTTCATGTCCAGCCGTACCCGCACCTTCGTGGTGTGGCTGCTCTTCACTTCCACGGTCTCGAAGTCGTGCACGACGACGCCCGGGTACCGGTGCGCCAGCATCTCGCCGAGCCACGCCGGTGTCACCTCCTCGAGGCGCCGCGGCAGCGGCTGGGTGCGTTGCAGGTACGGCCGGTCGTCGCCCAACTGTGTCGATGCGTCTGTCACGGTGCGCTCCTGGTGCTCGACGGCGGCCACGCCCCAACGCGCCGCCGACGGATCCTGCTGCCAACGTAGTGAGCGGCGTCGTCGGATCGCGCGTCGCGCGGCCGGACGTGCGTCTTCCGGTGGGCCTTGGCCGGGCGACCGTGAGGTGGATGCCGGCGTCACGTACGCGTCCATTAGGCTCGATCGCGTACGCCCTCGTGCGCTGCCGCGACGTTGGAAGGCTGCCGCGACGTTGGAAGGAGGAGTCGAATTGGCCATCGTGTGTCACTGCGAGGTTGTGCGCGACTCCACCATCATCCAGTCCATCCTGGCGGGAGCCATCACGCTCGCCGAGATCCAGGAGTCGTGCGGCGCCGCGCAGCAGTGCGGTGGCTGCGAGCTGGCCGTGGTTGCCCTGCTGGAGCAGCACCGGTCGCCGAACGCGGTAGGTGCAGCCGGCGGGCACTCTTCTTCGGTCGCGACCCGCCCGGTCTAGAGTGGCCGGCATGCGTGGAGATGCCGAAGTCATCAAGATCCTGAACGATGTGCTGAGCGCCGAGCTGACGGCGATCAACCAGTACTTCGTCCACGCCAAGATGTGCGCCAACTGGGGCTACGAGCCCTTGGCCGAGTACATCCGCCACGAGTCGATCGACGAGATGAAGCACGCCGACACGCTCATCGATCGCATCCTCTTCCTGGAGGGTGTGCCCAACATGCAGCGCATGAACCCGGTCACCGTCGGCGAGACCGTGGCCGAGCAGTTCCAGGTCGACCTGCAGCTGGAGTACGCCGCGGTGAAGCGCCTCAACGACGGCATCGCGCACTGTGTGGCCGTGGGCGACAACGCCTCCCGCTCGCTGCTGGAAGGCATCCTCGTGTCCGAGGAAGAGCACGCCGACTGGCTGGAGGCGCAGATCGAGCTCATCCGCCAGGTGGGCGAGCAGAACTACTTGGCCCAGCAGATCCGCTGATACCCTAGGGGGTATGTGTAGACGAGTCACCTGCAAGCGTTGTGGCAAGCCGAGCTGGGCCGGGTGCGGCGCCCACGTCGACAAGGTGCTGGCCGACGTGCCGAAGGCTGATCGCTGCCGCTGCAACGAACCGGGCTACCGGGCACCCGCCAAGGCGTCGGCGACGAAGGGCAGGCCTGCCGCCGAGCCGGCCGCAACCACGCCGGTGGGCCGCTTTCGCGACTGGCTGAAGAAGTAGGGCCGGGCCCGAGTAGGGCTCGAGCCCAAACGGCTCAGACCACGGGGGCGGCGCTGCTGGGGCGCAGGCCGGGGAACTGACCCAGCCGCTCCAGTGCGGCGACAGTGCTGCGCATCGCGTCGGCGGGCACCGGATGGCTGATGAGGAAGCCCTGCGCCTTGCTGCACCCGAGATCGCTGAGGACCTGCAGCTGATGCACGCTCTCCACGCCCTCGGCCACCATGTCGAGGCCCAGCGAACGGCCCATCGCGATGATGGTGCGCACCAGGCTGCGGTCGTTGGGGTTGTCGGCCACGCCATGCACGAACGCACGGTCGATCTTGATGCGCTGCAGCGGGAACTTCTGCAGCAGCGACAGCGACGAGTAGCCGGTGCCGAAGTCGTCGAGCGCGACGCGCACGCCCAGCGAGCGCAGGCGACGCAGGGTGGCCAGCGCCAGCTCCGGCTCGGCGATCATCACGCTCTCGGTGACTTCCAGCCACAGCAGCTGTGGGGACACGCCTGCGCGGGTGAGCGCCTCGCTGACGATGGCCGGGAAGTTGGTGTCGCTGAGCTGGCGAGGAGAGACGTTGACCGACATCGTCGCGGACGGGCTGCACACACCGTCGTCGATCCAGCGGCGCAACTGGCTGAGCGCCTCCAGCAACGCCCACGAGCCGATCGGCACGATGGTGCCGGTGTCTTCCGCGATGGGGATGAACTCGGCGGGCGAGACGATGGTGCCGTCGGCCTGCTGCCATCGCATCAGCGCTTCGAACCCGACCACGTCGCCCGATTGCAGGTCGAGGATGGGCTGGTGGTACAAGCGCAGCTCGCGGCGATCGAGGGCGCGGTACAGCGCGGTCTCCACGGCCAAGCGGTGGGCGACGCGCTCGTGCATGCTCTCGTCGTACACGGCCAGGCAGTTGCGGCCGGCGTCCTTCGCCCGGTACATCGCCGTGTCGGCGTGGCGCACGAGGTCTTCCGGTGACGTGCTGGAGGTGGCGCTGATGGCTGCCACGCCGATGCTGGCGGTGACGAACACGTCGCCCTGGCTGAGGGCCAGCGGCTCGCGGAACACGGCCAGCAGTCGCTCGGCCAGCGCCATCGCGGCACCCTGCGACCTGGTGGAGGCGTCGAGCACGACGTACTCATCGCCGGAGAGGCGGGCCACCATGGCGTCGTCGGAGACGGCGTTCACCAGCCGCCGTGCCACCGTCACCAGCACCTCGTCGCCCGCAGCATGACCCAGCGAGTCGTTGATGTTCTTGAACCGGTCGAGGTCGACGAAGAACAGCGTGGGGTGCACGTCCTGGCCCCAGCGATCGCTGAGCAGCTTGTTGATGCGATCGAGCAACACCGTGCGGTTGGGCAGCCCGGTGAGCGGATCGGTCTGCGCTCCGTGCAGCAGCTCGGCCTGGGCAAGGTTGTTGGCCCGCACCGCCAGTGCCACCCGGGTGGTGACGACCGCAGCCAGGACGACGGCCGACAGCGAGCGGACGATCTTGTCGGTGGTGTCGTTCGGTGCCGTGCCGGCCAAGACGATGACGGGGAAGACGAGCGACGAGGTGGTGAGGATCAGCCGGCCCAGCATCTGCCGGTTCGCCGGGGTGGCCGCATGGCCCAGCGTGTTGATGCTGGGGTGCAAGAACGCCGCGCCGGCGCAGAAGTACCCGACGATGTACATCGGGATGCCCACTCGCTCGCCACCGGCACCCACGTGCCCGGCGTCGATCAGCGCATAGACGAGGTCGCCCAGCAAGTTGCCGGTGAGCGCCGCCGCCAGCAGCCACATGCTGGCCGGCCGCGGCGAGTAGTTCAGCAGCACGACGACGAGGAGGAACAGCACGACCGAGGCGGTCGGCTGGTACACGCCGTACAGAATGGTGCCGAAGGCCGTCTTGCCGGTGTGGCTGACGATCGGTTGCACGAGCGTCGCCCAGCTGACGACCCACGCGCCGAGGGCCACGATGAGTGCATCGCCCAGCAGGCCCTCGTGACCGCGGTCGTCGCGCATGTGGAGCACCACCGCCAGCCCGGCGATGATGCAGCCGGTGGCCAGCAGGCCCAGCGCGATCGCGGCGGGCTGCTGATAGGTGGGTTCGTCGCCGGTGAGCAGTTGGGCGGCACCGTAAGAGACGCCGACCACGGCCAGCAGGATCGCAAGCCTGGCCGAAGCCAGCCCGCGCCGGTACGACAGCCACAGGGCGGGCGCCATCTGGGCGCAGGCCAGCAGGTAGAGCGCCTCGCGGAGGGCGGGCCACGGCGAGACGAGCGCGGCAACAGTGGCGACGCCGCCCGCCGCCAGGTACCACCACGTCACGAGTGCCGATGCCCGCTTCATTCGCCTCCGCCCCGCATCGGTGAAGTGGGATCCACCCGCGGCTTGCTACCGCTTCTTATAGTACCTCCCGAGCAGGGTCTTCGCGCAAGGGGTGATTCACCCCGCGCGGTAAGTCGCCGAGAATGACGACGTTCGAGGATTCGTCTCACAGAAATTCGTCGCAGGGCAGACCCAGAGAGCGCAGAGGAGCGTGAGCCGTGTTCGTGACTCGTCACACGCATGTGGTCGACATGGTGCTGAGCGACAAGCTGTGGGAGCTGTACGAGGTGGCCTACCGCGGCTCGGCCGAGCAGGCCGTGACCCGCGAGATGCTGTTCCGGAGCGAGTTCGACGAGACCATCGCCGACCCCACCAACCGGTTGTGGGTGGTGTGGGACGATTCTGTGCCGGTGGGGATGTCGTTGGTCGCCACCGACATCGGCAGCACCCGTTATCTCAGCCGCGCGTACTTCGAACATCACTTCCCCGAACATATGCGACGAGGGGCCGTCCACTACATCATGTGGCTGGTGATTCACCCCGTCTACCAAGCGCGAGGCACCATCGTGCGGCTGGCCAAGGAAGGATTGGCACTGGAGGCGTCGGAGGGCGCGCTCCTGGTGTTCGACTCGCCCGAGAGCAAGCAGCCCGAGGTGGGTGGCGGCTTCGCCGAGATGATGTCTCGCCTGGCGCGCAGCATCGCCGGCGAGGCGCCGGTGCACCACTTGGAGACGCAGCGCTACTTCGCGGTCGACTTCGCACCGCTGGCCGACCCCGACGCCACACGGTCGTTGCGCACTCCGGAGTCTGCACAGCGCCGGCGATGAGCCGTGACGGCGGCGCGTGGCGTGCCCACCCGGCCCCGGCGGGGGTTCGGCCGCCACCGGCCGCCACCCTCGCATGGAGGATTCATGCACCGGGAACGTCCGAAGGTTCGCTACCGTAGGGGCAAATGAGTCCATCTTCGGCCCACACCACATGATCCCACTGGCAAAGCCGTACTCCGTCGTCGTTCCCGGTGCCCACCTGATGTCCGCCCTGGTCGGCCAACGCGATGCCCACTTACGGCTGATCGAGAACGCCTTCCCCGAGGCCACGGTCGTGGTGCGCGGCAACGAGATCCACATCGAGGGTCCGCAGGCGGAGCTGGTCGGCCGCCTGTGCGAGGAGCTGGTGGTGCTGCTGCAGCAGGGCCAGCACCTCGACGAGAGCTCCATCCGCCGCAGCATCGACATGATGCGCGAGAACGAACGACCCAGCAGGGTGCTCACCGACGACATCATGCGCGGCGCCAAGGGCAAGGCCATCCGCCCGAAGACCGCCGGCCAGAAGCGTTACGTCGATGCCATTCGCCACCACGTCATCACCTTCGGCCTGGGCCCGGCCGGCACCGGCAAGAGCTGGTTGGCGGTTGCCATGGCCGTGCACGCACTGCAGTCGAAGGAGGTGCAGCGCATCATCCTCACCCGGCCGGCGGTGGAGGCCGGCGAGCGCCTCGGCTTCCTACCCGGCGACCTGATGGCCAAGATCGATCCATATCTGCGCCCGCTGTACGACGCGCTGTACGACATGGTCGAGCCGGAAGGTGCTCAGAAGCTGCTCGAGCGTCAGGCGGTGGAAGTGGCCCCGCTCGCGTTCATGCGCGGCCGCACGCTGAACAACAGCTTCATCATCCTCGACGAGGCGCAGAACGCGACGCCTGAGCAGATGAAGATGTTCCTGACTCGCATCGGCTTCGGCTCGAAGGTGGTGGTCACCGGCGACACCACCCAGATCGACGTGCCCGACGGCCGCAGTGGCCTGATCGGCCTCGAACGCACGCTCACCGGCATCGAAGGGCTGGCGTTCGTGCATCTGAAGGCCGGCGACGTCGTTCGCCACCGCATCGTGGGCGACATCGTCGCCGCCTACGAGCGAGCCGACGAGGACAAGCAGGCGGCAAAGGGCATCCGGCGTGCCTGACCTACCGAGACCGAAGCTGAACGTCCCGAAACGGGTGGGCGGCGACGGCCACCCCGAGGTGTTCTGCGCCGACGAACAGCGCGACCTGCCGGTGAACCTCGAGCGCTGGCAATCGCTGGCCACGGCGGTGCTGCTGGAAGAGGGTGTGCGCGGCCTGGCCGAGCTGGCCCTGCTGTTCGTCAGCGAGCACGAGATGGCCGAGCTCAACGAGTTGCACATGGGCAAGCCCGGCGCCACCGATGTGCTGGCGTTCCCCATCGACGCGGCCGAGGCCGAGATGGTGCTGCACGGCCAGCCGACCAGCCGCTTCAACGCCTTGCCCGACTTCAGGCCTTTCTCGGCCAGCGACGTGGCCCGCGGCCTGCTCATCCGCGACAGCGCCATCTCCGCAACCGCGGCGAAGATCAGCACGATCAGCAGCACGAAGATGACGATCA
>JAUSLQ010000260.1 GCA_030645675.1 Actinomycetota bacterium
CCCCCCCCCCCCCCCCCCCGTCATCTGCGTTCATGTCATGCCGCGACCACCGCAACCCGGCCGGTGGCATGACCCGAGCCGGGCCGAAGCCCCACGAACGACCCGCCGCCCGGGGCTCAGGCCCACGGAGGGCCCGCCGCCCGGGCGATCCAGGGGGCGTAGGCACGTTCGTGTCATGCCGCGACCGTCGGCAGTTCGGTATCCGTGTGACACGAGCGGGGGCAGGCTCCCACGGGCGACGCGGGCACCCCGGTAGCCTCAAGGGGTCTTATGAGCGGATTCGTCGACGAAGCCCAACTGAACGTGCGCGGTGGCGACGGTGGCGCGGGCTGTGTGTCGTTCCGGCGGGAGGGCCCGGTGGCCTTCGGCGGCCCCAACGGTGGCGATGGTGGCAAGGGCGGCGACGTCTGGCTGGTGGCCAGCCGCAACGTGGCCTCGCTGCTGGCCTTTCGCGATCACCCGCACCGCCGGGCGGCCGACGGGGTGCACGGCTCGGGCAAGGACCAGCACGGCAAGCGCGGCAAGGACCTGGAGGTGATGGTGCCCGAGGGCACCGTCATCAGCGACATGTACTCCGGCGAGCTGCTGGCCGATCTCGCCAACCACGGCGACCGCTGGATGGCCGCGGCCGGAGGCCGCGGTGGGCGCGGCAACGCCAAGTTCGCCTCCAACCGCCGTCGTGCCCCAACGTTCGCCGAGCAGGGCGAAGAGGGTGACGACCAGTGGCTGAAGCTGGAGCTGAAGCTGATGGCCGACGTCGCGCTGGTGGGCTTCCCCAACGTGGGCAAGAGCACCCTGATCAGCGTGATCAGCGCGGCCAAGCCGAAGATCGCCGACTACCCGTTCACCACTCTCGAACCCAACCTGGGCGTCGTGCGTTACAACGACACCGAGTACGTCGTCGCCGACATCCCGGGCCTCATCGAAGGGGCCAGCGAGGGCAAGGGCCTCGGCCACCGCTTCCTGAAGCACATCGAGCGCGCCCGCGTGCTGTGCGTGATGGTGGATCTGGCGGCCATCGACGGCGTCGACCCGTACGAGCAGGAGCGCGTCCTGCTGCACGAGCTGCAGGCGTATCAGCCCGAGCTCCTCGAACGGCCCCGCCTGGTGGTGGGCACGAAGAGCGACTCAGCGGTCTACGACTGGGACGGTGAGCAGATCTCGGCCATCACCAACCAGGGTGTGCGCGATCTGGTCGGGCGCCTGGCTGCGCTGGTGCACGGCGTGCGCGCCGAGCAGCCCGACACCGAGGGCATCGTCATCATCCGGCCGCAGGCCGAGGGGGCGCGTGTGGAGCGCATGGGCGACCACGAGTTCCGTCTGGTGGGCCGCCAGGTGGAGCGCATCGTAGCCCTCAACGACGTCACCACGCCTGAGGCGCTGTCGTACATCGATTTCCAGCTGAAGCGACTCAGCGTGCCCAAGCTGCTGACCAAGGCGGGCGCCGGCGACGGCGACATCATCTGGATCGCCGGCTTCAGTTTCGAGTTCCACGAGGACGTCTGACATGCGGGTGGTCGCCAAGATCGGCACGTCGTCACTCACCGACAACCTCGGTGTGATCGACGTCGCCGTCATCGATGCGCTGTGCGACCAGCTGGCCCACCTTCGTGCTGCCGGCCACGAGGTGATCCTCGTCAGCTCCGGCGCCGTCTCAGCGGGCGTGGCGGCCCTCGGGCTGCGCTCGCGACCGACCGACGTCATCACCCTGCAAGCCATCTCCGCCGCCGGCCAGAGCCGACTGATGGAGACGTACAACCGCTCGCTGGGTCGCCACTCGCTGGTTGCCGCGCAAGTGCTGCTGGTACCGCACGACTTCGTCAACCGCCGCCAGTACCTGCACGCCCGGCAGACCCTGGTGCGTCTGCTGGAGCTGGGCTGCATTCCCATCGTCAACGAGAACGACGCAATCGCCAGCGACGAGATCCGCTACGGCGACAACGACCGCATTGCGGCGCTGGTGGCCCACAACGTGGCCGCCGACGTGCTGGTGCTGCTGACCGACACTCCTGGCCTGTACACCGCCGATCCCCGCACCGACCCGAGGGCCGTGCTGGTGAAACTGGTGACAGCCGACGACCCGTTGCTCTCGGTCGCGGCGACGGCCTCCGGCAGCAACCGGGGGAGCGGCGGCATGGCCTCCAAGCTGTCAGCGGCGCGCATGGCGTCATGGAGCGGCGTACGCGCGGTCATCGCCAAGGCCACCGAACCCGACGCGCTGCTGCACGCGGTCGACGGCAGCGAGGTGGGCACCACCTTCCTGCCCAGCAGTCGCAACCTGCCGGCGCGCAAGCTGTGGATCGGCTTCGCCACCAACGTCGAGGGTGCCCTGCTCATCGATGACGGCGCCCGCCGTGCGCTGGTGGAGCGTGGCACCTCGCTGTTGCCCGCGGGCATCGTCGACGTCGTGGGCGAGTTCGACGAAGGTGACGTGGTGGAGGTACGCGACAGCAACGGGATAGCGGTGGCCCGCGGGTTGGCGCTGGCCGATGCCGGTGTGCTGCGCAGCATCATGGGCCGTCGCACCACCGACCTGCCGCACGACGTGGCCCACGAGGCCATCCACCGCGACGACCTGCTGGTACTGGTCTGAAGCTGCCGGGCGCGGGCCAGCCCGACGTCACTTCCGTGCATTGACCCTGAGGTGGTTCAGGCCTCTGCGGGCTTGGGCTGCTCGACCGCGGTCGGCGCGGCTGCAGCGTCGAGGCCGAGCTCACTGCGCAGCTGGCTGAGGCGGCTCTGGGCTTCGACGTTGGCTGTCGCCTGCTCGATCTCGAGGATGCTGCTCTCGACGCTGCTGCCGGCGAGCTCGCTGTGCGCCTTGGCCTTCGCGTAGCGGGCCTCGATCTTCTGCTGCACCTCGTTGAGGGTGGGCACGTCGTCGCCGACGGTCTCCTGCAGCTGCGCCATGGCCGAGTTCATCTGCTCTTGCATCTTCGCCTGGTCGAGCTGGGACAGCAGCTTCTGCTTCTCGGCCAGCTTCAGCTGCAGCAGGCGGCTGTTCTGCTGCACAGCGGCCTTCGCCTGATCGGCGGCCTGGGTGGAGTCCATGACCATCGCCTTCAGGCCTTCGACGTCGTTCTCGACCTGGATGAGCTGGTTGGCGATGGTTTCAGCGGCGCTGTTGTACTGCGTGGCCTTGGCGGCATCGCCCGCCTTCTGCGCATCGGAGGCCATGATCAGCGCTTGGCGGGCGTTGGTGTTCAGCTTCTCCAACTCGGTCATCTTGGCGTTGAGCCGCAGCTCGGACTGCTTCTGGTTGGCGATGACGTTCGCCGCCTGCTCCTTCAACCGCCGGTGCTGATCCTGCGCTTCACGCAGCGCCTGATCGAGCTGAACCGCCGGGTCGGCTCGCTTGTCGAGATCGCCGCTGAGCTTGGCTCCGAGGTACTTCCACCACTTCTTGATCGCCTTGAACATGTGCGAAGCCTAACGCGCGACCGGCGGCGGTGCTGCCGGGCGGAACTTGCGGCGCAGCTCGTCGAGCTCGGGTGCCTTCAACACCAGCAGCGTGCCCACGTACGCGACCACGCCCACCAGGCCGGCCACGACGATGCGCACGATGGCCGGTGTGCCGGAGTTGCCGCCAACCACCCTCGCCGCCAACCACACGACCTCGGCCATCACGGCTGAGGCGAGCGCCATCCGGTACAGCGCCGCCAGCAGCGGCCGCAGCGGGAAGCCGGGCACCTTGTACGAGAGCACCTGCATG
The DNA here is from genome assembly GCA_030645675.1 of Actinomycetota bacterium. Lineage (GTDB taxonomy): Bacteria > Actinomycetota > Acidimicrobiia > Acidimicrobiales > Ilumatobacteraceae > UBA668. Next base: position 3,713 of record JAUSLQ010000260.1, read on the forward strand.
CTCCAGAGCGCGCTGAGCAGGTAGGCGATGCCGAACGCCGCACCCAGCCCGAGCAGGCCGTAGCGGTCCACCAGCACCAGGGCGAGTGCGATGTTGATCGCGTTCTCCACGACGTTGATCACGAACGGGGTGCGTGCGTCGTGATGGGCGTAGAACACGCGCAGCACGAAAAGGTACACGGAGAACCCCACCAGGCCCAGTGCGAAGCCGGCCAGCGCCCGCGAGGTCGCCAGCGCATCGGCAGCCGTGACGTTGCCGTGTTGGAAGGCGGCGCCGATGATCGGGCGCCGCAACACGAACAGCCCGAAGCCGGCGGGCATGGTGACCAGTGCGATCAGCCGGATGCCCAGCGAGCTGTGGCGGATGAGGCCCGGCTTGTCCTTGCGGGTGATCGCGCTGGTCATCTCCGGCAGGAAGGTGGTGGCGATCGACATCGCCAGCAGGCCGTGCGGTAGCACGAACCACATGTACGCACGGGAGTAGGCGAACACCGAGCCGTCGCCGCCACGGAGGAGGTTGCGGATGACGATGACGGCCACCTGGTTGGCCACCACGTACCCCAGCGCCCAACCCGACAGCCTGCGCAGCTCCTGCACCGCCGGGTGACGGAACTGCGGGCGGAACCTCACACGCACGCCGGCGGCCAGGCAGGCCGGCAGCAACGCGAGGGCCATCACCGCGATGCCCAGCGTGGCCCCGCCGCCCAGCACCCACCGCAGCGTGGAATCGTCGAGCACATCGGAGAGCCCGGGCACCTTGTGGTCGGTGATGCCAGGAACCAGCAGCAGCGAGCCGATGATCACGACGTTGGCGAGGGCCGGCACCCACGCAGCGGCGAAGAAGCGACGGCGGGCGTTCAGCAGCGCCGAGGCCAGCGCGTTCATCCCGTAGAAGAAGATCTGCACCAGGAACATGCGGGCGAGCACGGTGCCCACCTCGCGGTACTGGCCCGCATCAACCGACTCCGCGGTGAGCAGCGAGTACATGCGGAACACCAGCGGCGCCAGCACGACAGCAGCGAGGGTGATCGCTGCCGTGAGGATCACCGAGACGGTGATGACCGCGCTGGTGCCCTCGTCGTCGCCCTCGTCGTGCAGGCGGGTGAACAGCGGGACCAGGGTGCTGCTGAGCACTCCGCCCAGCAGCAGCTCGTAGATCATGTTCGGCGTGCCGTTGGCCAGGTCGTAGGCGTCGGCCAGCGCGCCGGGGCTGCCCAGCACCGCTCCCAGGACGGCCACGCGCACGACGCCGGTGACGCGCGACAGGGCAGTGCCGGCAGCGACCGCAAGGTTCGATTTCAGCAGGTTGCTCACGGCGAGCTGGCGGGCCGACCGGTGTTGTTCACGTCGTTCAGTGCCAGGCGCAGCGACTCCAGCTGGGTGACCACGTCGTCCACGCCGGTGCCCAGCTCGTCGGTGGTGTCGGTACCGACGCTGACCTCGGCGGCCTGGGCCACCAGCTCGCCCATGCGCGTGGTCAGCAGTTGCAGGCGGCGGTTGGTGTCGTCGCGCGTGCCACGGATGCGCTGGGCCGAGGCCAGCTGTGACTGCAGCGAGGTGCGGGTGGCGTCGTCGGTGGCGGCCTGCAGCCGGGCGGTGAGCGCGGCCGTGTCGAAGCGGGCCAGCGCCTCGTCGAGCTCGTCGCCACGGCGGGCGATGCCCCAGCACTCCTCCACCGCGTGCTGTACCTGGGTGGCGATCTCGCCGAGGCGCGAGCGGAGCGGGCCTTCCGGTGTGTCGTGGGCGATCTCCCGATATCGCCGCTGGGCCGACTGGGCAGCGGCCACGTGCCGCCGCCACGGCTCGCTGAGCGTGAACGGATCGATGGCGATCTGGCGCGGCGCTGCGAGGCGACGCTTCCAGAGCAGGAAGCCGGCGACGGCTGCCAACGCGACGAGGCCGACGACGAGGGCAGGAACCATGCTGGAAGGGTATCGCAGGGCTACGTGTCGACAGGGGCGATGTCGTCGGCGGTCAGCGTGGTGAGCTGCTCGTTGCTGGGGTCGGAGAGCGGGGCGACGCGCATGGCCTGGTGCGCGATCGCGGTCTCGAACAGGTTGCGCACGAAGCGCGCGTTGCCGAAGCCGCGCGTGCGCGGCTCGGCGGCGATGAAGTGGCGGACGCGGTCCAGGGCATCGTCGCTCAGCAGGTAGCGGTGCCGCTCGCCGAGCTGCACGAAGATGGAGACCAGCTCGTCGGCCGTGTAGTCGGGGAAGTTGATCGTGCGGGTGAAGCGGCTCTTCAGGCCCGGGTTGGTGTCGATGAACTCCTGCATCTCGGCCGGATAGCCGGCGGCGACGATCGCGATGTCGTCGCGATGGTCTTCCATGAACTTCACCAGCGTGTCGATGGCCTCCAGCCCGAAGTCGCTCTCGCCGCCCCGCGCGAGTGCGTACGCCTCGTCGATCAGCAGCATGCCGCCCAACGACGATTCCAGTGCGGCCTGGGTCTTGAGTGCGGTCTGGCCCACGAAACCGGCCACCAACTTGCCGCGGTCGGTCTCCACCAGGTGGCCCTTCGTGACCACCCCGACAGCGTGGTAGATCTGCGACAGCAGGCGGGCGACGGTGGTCTTGCCCGTGCCGGGGTTGCCCGTGAACACCAGATGGTGGCTGGTCTCCATGACGGGGAGGCCGCGTTCCGCACGCAGTTGTTGCACTTGCAACAGGCTGCTGAGGCGACGTACCTCGGACTTCACGTTGGCCAGGCCGACCAGCTGGTCCAGCTCGGCCAGCAGTTCGGTGATGGTTCGCGCCGGGGTGGGGGCGGCAGCGGCCGGCGGTGCGCCGGCGGCAGCGGCAGCGGCAGCGGCCGGGGCGCCGTGCGGGGCCATCGCTCCGCC
>JAUSLQ010000261.1 GCA_030645675.1 Actinomycetota bacterium
ACGCCGTTCTCGTCGCCGGCGCCACCGATGTAGGTGATGGCCGACAGCGGCCCGAACTGCGAAGGGATCGCAGTGGGGAGCGGGATCTCGGTGGGCGGCGGGGCATCGCTGTCGGTAGGAGCGGCCGTGGTGGCCGCAATGTTCTGCGTGGTCTCCGTGGCGCCGGAGGTGGTGGTGACGCCCGGCTGGGCGTTGTTGGCGCTGACGGCCGTGACGTAGCCGCCCGGGTTGATGCGCAACGCGACGAGCGCGGCCTGGCGCGACGAGCGCACACCGATCTGCATCGCGCTGAACCGCAGGGCGATGTCGTTGACCGAAGCGACCAGTGCCTGGCAGGACGCCGCCGACAACGACTCCAGTGTGTGCACCAGGTTGATCATGTCGCGAACTGGGTCTTCGCTGGGCGGGACCGCCTTGGCGCTGTCGGTGGCGGCAGCGCCGTTCACGACGCGATCGAAGATGGGGGCGATGAACGCGTTGTCGAGACGGGTGTTGCCACACGTCCACGGCTCGGCACCCTGCTCCTGCGCCAGGACGTTGAACGACTCGGCGGCCATCGTGTGGTGCATCTGGAAGTTGGCGACCTGCGCCGTCTGGTCGCCCAGGTCGGGCAGGGTGGCGCTGCCGCCGGAGATCAGGCCGTCGTCGAGCATCTTGCCGTACGCAGCGGCGATGGAGGTCTCGATTCCGGCCATCGTGCGCAGCAGCACACCGTCGTCGACGACCGCATCGGGCAACTTGGGCGTGGTGCCGCCCTCGCCGACGCGGGCGGGGACGTCGCCGGCTTCGGACTTGCCACAGGCAGCAGCGACGGCCGCGGTGGCGAGGGTGAGGCCGCCGAGGCGGAACAGGCCGCGACGGCCCATCTGCGAGGTGGGCGTGGCCGGGGTGGAGTTGGCCGGGGTGGGGGTGGCCGGAGTGGGGGTGGGCATGGTGTCGTTGCTCATCTCGTTCAGCCGTTCCCGGCCAGCGACTTGGCTTCTTCGTCGACGAGCAGGATCGCGTCGTCGGTGACGCCGGCCAGGTCGGCCAGCACCGTGCAGTGGCGGGCTTCCGCCGACTGGATGGAGGCAACCAACGCCGCGCCCTCGATGCCCTGCAGCGACGCCAGCAGCTCGGCGTGGGTGGCGACTGCCGCAGACTCCAGCTCGTAGGCGGCGGTGAGGAACTCGTTGGGCGACGTGGAGAACGCCGGCCGCAGTGAGGCGACCAGCGCGGCGTCGGCCACACCGGGCGCCTGGCGGCCCAGCAGGCCTGCCAGGGCCTGGGCGAAGGCCTCGTGCGCCTCGCGTACAGTGAGGACCACCGTGGACTGGGCATCGGCCCAGCCGCCCATCGACAGGCCGAGGTCGAACAGCTCGCGGATGGCGAGCTCCATCCCCTGGGCGAAGCCCAGCAGCGACGCATCGTCGTCGGTGGGGCGCCGCGGCGGCGAGCTGGTGGTGGTGGGTGCCTCGGTGGTGGTGCTGGCGTCAGTGCCGGAGGAGGCACCCGCCCGACCACTGAGGAGCGGCAGCAGCGACATCGCCGCCCCGCCGACGCCGGCGCCCAACAGGGCGCGCCGACCGACCCCCGATCGGGGGGTTGACGGTGCGAGAGCCTCGCCGTTCTCGGTCACTTCGATATCCACGCGGGGTATTCCTTTCGAAACGATCAGCCCTAGCTTTCCCGGCCGGGGGTGAGCAGAGCAACTCTAGAAGTCCAGAGCCGACAGGTCGGGTATCCAACGCTTCGACCGATCGACCGCGGCGGCCCATTGTGCGCGGTCGAGCTGGCCGGTCGGGTGCACCACCTGGCGGGGCTGCCAGGCGCCGGCGATGTCGTCGAACGACTGCCACACACCCACCGCCAGGCCGGCCAGGTAGGCGGCGCCGATGGTGGTGGCCTCGGTGTGGCGCGAGACCTCGACGGGCTTGCCGCTGGCGTTGGCCAGCGCCTGCACGAACGTGGGGTTCTCGCTCATGCCGCCGTCGATGCGCAACACGGGGACCGTGCGACCGGTGCTGGCCTCGGCGGCCTCGACCAAGTCGGTGCCACGGTGGGCAACGCCCTCGAGCACGGCGCGGGTGATGTGCGCCCGGCCGCTGCCACGGGTGAGGCCCAGCATCGTGCCTCGCGCGCCGTAGTCCCAGTGGGGTGTCCCCAGCCCCATCAGCGCGGGCACGTAGACGACTCCGTCGGCTCCCTCGCACTGGGCGGCCACGTCGTGGCTCTGCGCCGGGTTGTCCAGGATGCCAAGGTCGTCGACGAGCCACTCCACGTTGGTGCCGGCGGACAGCATGATGCCCTCCACGCCCCACGTGCACCGGCCGTCGCGGCTCCACGCGACGATGGGGAAGGTGCCCTCGGGCGTGCGGTTTCCCGTGGTGGGCGGTCCGGCGTCGGTGCACATGTCGAGCATGCCGCCGGTGCCGAACGTGATCTTCGCCTGCCCGGGCCGGACGCAGCTCTGGCCGACCAGGCTGCCCTGCTGATCGCCCACCAGGGCCGCCAGCGGCGGGGCGCCGGGCAATGCGCTGGCCTCGCCGAACACACTGCTGGTGTCGACCAGAGCCGGCAGCATGCCCATCGGTACGCCCAGCGCTGCACACGCGGTGGCCGACCAGCCCGAAGCGTCGGGCTTCAGCAGCCCGGTGACCGCCGCGTTGGAATGATCGGTGACGTGCACTGCCCCGCGGCTGAGCACCCAGGCCACCCACGTGTCGACCGTGCCGAAGCACAGGTCGCGGTCGCGGGCGCCCTCCACCGAGTTCAGCAGCCACACCAGCTTGGTGGCCGACTGGTTCGGGGCCAGATGCAGGCCGTGCTCTGCCCTGGCGGTGATGCAATCGAAGACGGTGCGCAGGTCTTGCCAGCCGAGGCCGGGGCCGATGGGATCGCCGGTGGCGCGATCCCACACGATGGTGCTGGCCCGCTGGGCGGTGATGCCGACGGCCTCCACGGGGCCGGCCTCGGCCAGTGCCGCTTGGGCCACCTGCAGCACGGCGGTGGCCATCGCCGGCGCGTCGAACTCGACCAGGCCGGGGAACGGCGACGACGGGGGGAACGGCCGGAAGTGCATCGACCGCACCTGGCTGTCGGGCCCGATCACTGCGGCGCGCAGGCCGGAGGTGCCGACATCGACGACGAGGATGCTCACGAGCGACCCTTTCCGCTGGGCATGATGCCCCGCTTGCGCATTGCGCTGCCCAATGCGCCGCCGATGAGGCCGGCGAACAGCACGGTGGTGAACGTGAAGAAGATCGCCAGCCAACTGACCGGCTTGCCGCGGGCCATGCGGATCACCGACGAGATGCCCTGGGCGACCAGATAGGTACCCGCGGCGCAGACGAGCGCGTGCATCAGGGGAAAGCCGGTGCGTTGTACCCAGGCGGCGACGCCGGCACCCAGCACGAACCCGCCGAGCGCGCCCAGCCACAGCACGGCCGTCCAGGGCGAGTCGGGGTCGCTGCTGTTCACCCACGCGGAGGCGATGGCCAGCGGCACACCGAACGCCAGCGCCACGCTGGCGCCCTGCCACAGGGCAGTGCGGTCCACCGAGCTCATTGCCCGCCCCATGGGGCGGCGCCGAAGCGCGTGGCCAGCCCCATCTTGCCCGGGTTGAGCACCCCGTTGGGATCCAGTGCGGTCTTCATCGCCTGTAAGACTGGCATGGCGCTACCCAGCGCCTGCGGCATGAAGCGCGCCCGGTTCAGGCCGACACCGGGGTGGTGCGACAGATTGCCGCCGTGGGCCAGCACGGCCTGCTGGCCCGCGTCCCACAGGGCGACGTACGGGTCCTCCACCTGCTCTGGCTCGGGTGGGGGAGTGGCGGCGAACGTGAAGTACAGGCACGCGCCGTCGAGGTAGCTGTGCGACAGATGGCAGCTGGCGGCACGCGCGTGGGGCACGGCCAGCATCGCCGCGCAGACCTGTTGGAAGATGGTGGGCAGCGCCGACCACGGCGCGGCGATCTCCAGCGTGTCGACCACGAAGCCCTTGCGGGTCAGGCCCTGCAGCGCGCTGGTGTCGTTGCGGTGGTGCATCCAGCGTTCCACCAACTCGACCGGCAGCGGCGCGGCCGCCTGGCCCTGGTACGGGTCAGCGCACTCCTGGGCCACGATGCGCATGGTGGCGTCGACCAGCAGAGCATCGCCCTCGTCGAGCACCAGCAGCACGCAGTAGCTGCCGTCGGCGCCCTGCCCGCGTTGGCTCTCCACTGCGTCGTACAGCCGCAGCACCGCCGGCGTGGCGCCGCGGCGCATGATGCGCCGGCAGGCATCGAGACCGGCCTCGAAGGTGGCGAACGAGTAGGCGGCCCGCTGCTCGGCCGGAGGCACCGGATGCGCCTTCAGCCAGACGCGAGTGACGACGCCCAGCGTACCTTCGCTGCCCACGAAGAGCTGGGTGAGGTCGGGGCCTTGCGCGCCGGCCGGGAAGCCGCCCGTGCGCACCACGCTGCCGTCGGCCAGCACGACCTCCAAGCCCACCACCATCTGCTCGATCTTGCCGTAGCGGGTGCTGTACTGGCCCGCGCCGCGGCACGCCACCCAGCCGCCGACGGTGGCGATGTCGAAGCTCTGCGGGAAGTGGCCGACGGTGAGGCCGTGAGTGCTGCGCAGCTCGGCCTCCAGTTCGGGGCCGAACGTGCCCGGCAGCACCTCGACGATGCCCGACACCGCGTCGACCGACACGATGCCCTGCATGGCGGTGGTGTCCAGCAGCACGCCGCCGAACAGGGGGATGGACGCCCCCACCACCCCGCTGCGCCCGCCGGCGGCCGTGACGGGCACGCCTGCCGCGTTGCACAGCGCGAGCACGGCCGCGACCTCGTCGGTGCCGGCCGGGCGGGCGACCACCGCCGCCCGTTGCAGGACCTGGCCGGCCAGGGACCAGTGCATCGCCAGCGGCCACCAGTCGCGGCTCGCCTCCGCCACGGCGGCCACGTCGGTGACGGTGGCGCAGACGGCTGCGAGCTGCTCGGCGAAGCCGGCGGGCAGCGCGGGCGCGGGGGCCAGGCGCGTGCCGGTGCCGGTGAGCTCGATGGGTGCGGTTGGTTCGGTCATGCGATGCCGGCTTCCGATGCGGGGTTGGTGGGGGAGGCATCGGTGATCGCGGCGACGATCTCCGCGATGCACTGCGTGCTGAAGTGGGCCAGCTGCTGAGCGGTCTGCTCGGCGGACCAGCCGAGCTCGGGTGCCAGCAGCTGGGCGACCGCCGATGCGGCGGCCAGCGTGGCGGCTCGGTCGTGCAGGCGGGCACGGGTGCGGCGGGTCAGCACGTCGTCGAGCGTGCGCGCCATCTCGTGGCGGGCGGCGTGGACGGCTTCGGCACGCAGGTAGGGCAGCCCGGGCACGAGCGGCTGCCCCAACGTGGGGTCGGCATCCACCAGCGCCTGCACGTCGGCGGCGAGTGTGCCGTAACGTCCGGCCAGGTGAGCAGCTGGTGTGCCGGCGGCGCCCGACCTGGCGGGGGCCGCGGGTGTGCCGGCACCCAGCAGCGGCAGTCGCCTGGTGCGGCACCGCGCCTTCGTGCCGAGCGTGGTCACGACCGCGTCGACCGTCTCTTCGGCCATCTCTCGGTAGGTGGTGAGCTTGCCCCCGGTGATGCTGATCATGCCGCTGGCGCTGACGTGCAGCGCATGGTGTCGCGACAGGTCGGCGGTGCGCACCGACGACGCGGCCTTCACCAGCGGCCGCAGGCCGGCCCACACACCGGTGATGTCGTCGGCGGCGACCTCGGTGTCGATGCTGGCGTTCAATGCACGCAGGATGTACTGGATGTCGTCGCCGGTGCATTGCGGGTCGGTGAGGGGGCCGTCGTAGTCGGTGTCGGTGGTGCCCACGTAGCTGTGCTGGAACGTGCCGTCCGGCAGCGGTCCCCAGGGCACCACGAACAGGCTTCGCTTGTCCTTCGGCACGGGGATGATCACCGCGATGTCGTTGCGCACCTTGTGCCACGGAATGGTGATGTGCACGCCCTTCGCCGGGCGGATGGAGTGCGGATGGGCGCCCTCATCCAGCGCGCGCACGTCGTCGGCCCATACGCCGGCGGCGTTGACAACCGCCTTCGCGGCCACCGTGATGCGGCGGCCGTCGGCTTCCACGACGGCGCCGGCCACCTTGCCGTTCGCATCGTGCACGAACTGCACGACCGAGCACCCGTTGGCGACGACGGCGCCGTGCTGCGCGGCTGTGCGGCACACCGTCAGCACCACACGCGCATCGTCGGCAGCGGCGTCGTAGTACACGTACGCGCCGGCCAGCCGTTTGCTGCGCAACGTGGGCATGTGCGCCAATGCCGCATTGGCACGCAGCCGCTTGTGGAGCTTGCCGATGCGCCAGCCGCCGGCGGCGTCGTACATCCACATCAGGCTGCCCAGCGCGCGGGCCACCTTGCGTGGCACCAGCGCGGCACCGTCTTTCGAGCTGCCGCTCAGCACCGGCAGCATGAACGGCAGCACGCGCACCAGGTGCGGTGCGTTGCGTTGCAGCCGGTGGCGCTCGCGCAGCGCCTCCCGCACCAGCCGCGGATCGTCCTTCAGATAGCGCAACCCACCGTGCACGAGCTTGCTGCTCTTCGAGGACGTGCCCGAGGCGAAGTCGTCGCGCTCGATCAGCGCGGTGCGCAGGCCGCGGGTGGCAGCGTCGAGGGCGACGCCTGCGCCGGTGATGCCGGCACCCACCACCAGTACGTCGAACGGCTCGGCCTCCAATCGCAGCAGCATTCGGTCGCGGCGGAACGCTGGCCCGGGCGGGAGGGGCGAGTGCGGCATCGGGGGCCATCCTAGGGATGCCCGTTCGTCGCCTCTCACCGGTGCTTCGCATCGCAACAAGTGCTAATTCGCATGAGTTGCAGATTGGGTGGGGGTGGGATTACAGTCGTCGTTGTGCGCACACCGACCGAGCTCACCACGGCGTTTCGTGAGCGCGGGCTGAAGGTCACGCCCCAGCGGCAGCTGCTGTTCCGCCTGCTGCACGCCAACCCCACCCATCCCACGGCCGAGGCGCTGTTCGCCACCGCCAGCGAGCAGATGCCCGGCATCTCGCTGCGCACCGTCTACCAGACGCTGAACGACCTGGCCGCGATGGGCGAGCTGCGGGTGCTGTTGTTCGCGGGCGGGTCCACCCGGTTCGACCCCAACGTCAGCGACCACCACCACGCCCAGTGCGACCGGTGCGGCGAGCTGCACGACGTCTACGTCGACCGGCTGGAGGCCCTGACCGTCGCCGGCTTCGACGGGTTCGTCGCCGAGCGGGCCAGCATCGTCTTCAGCGGGCTGTGTGCAGCCTGCAGCAAGCTCTCCAACCATCCCAATCAATGAAAAGGAGCCAATCATGAGCCTCAACGGCACCAAGACCCATGAGAACCTGAAGGAGGCGTTCGCCGGCGAGAGCCAGGCCAACCGCCGCTACCTGTGGTTCGCGCAGAAGGCCGACGTCGAGGGCTACCCCGACGCCGCCATGCTGTTCCGCTCGGTTGCCGAGGGCGAGACCGGCCACGCGCACGGTCACCTCGAGTTCCTGGCGCAGGTGGGCGACCCGGCCACCGGCGAGCCGATCGGCGAGACGGCAGACAACTTCAAGTCGGCGATCGCCGGCGAGACCTACGAGTACACCCAGATGTACCCGGGCTTCTCGAAGACAGCCCGCGAAGAGGGCCTCACCGAGATCGCCGAGTGGTTCGAAACCCTCGCCCGTGCGGAGAAGAGCCACGCCGGCCGCTTCGCCCAGGGCCTCGAGGGCCTCGCGAGCCTCTGAGTCTCTCGCTCGCTTCGGTCGCTCCGTTCGCTCTGTTCCTCAGGAGATGAACGGAGCACCTGCGGCGCACCCAACTGCTGCCGGCCTCACGGAAACCGTGTCGGCCGACTGGTGGGGGGGGGGGGGGGGGGGGGGGGGGGGGGGGGGGGGGGGGGGGGGGGGGGGGGGGGGGGGGGGGGGGGGGGGGGGGG
>JAUSLQ010000264.1 GCA_030645675.1 Actinomycetota bacterium
CCCCCCCCCCCCCCCCCCCCCCCCCCAGGTTCAGAAGGCGAAGGAGGTGAGTTCGGTCAGCTTCCAAGCGTGCGCCGGGTCGAGCAGGTAGCTGCCGGGAGTGACCGTGCGGGCCACGTGCACGCGGAACTGCACGGTGGCGCCATCACCGGAGGTGCCCAGCGGCATCTGGTAGCGGTGCACCCAACCCGTGTCGCAGCCGTCGCTGATCGATGCGAACGGGTCGTCGGGGTTGCAGGCGGCGGTGTTCACCGGCACCAGCACAGTCAGCAGCGGTTGCGTCGCGCCAGCTGCGTCGACCGTGTGCACTGCCACCACGATGCCGTCGGCGATGAACCGCGCCGAAGTGGCGCACACCGCGTCGTGGCCCGGCGCCCCACCGGCTGGGCCGTTGCCGACCGACGCAGGGGTGCACACCGCCGTGCCGTCGGCCCGCGACCACTCGACCTGCAGCTGGCTGCCCAGTGGGAACTCGGGGTCGTCCAGCAGCACGCCGACCGCGTAGTCGGCGGTGCGCGGGCTGCGCGCCTGGGTGCCGCGCAGCGCGACGGTGAACGTCTCCACCGTCGGGTCGGCGGTGGCCCGCAACCACACGCAGAAGTGGCCCTGCCAGCCGGCGGGCATGTCGGCGTCGAGGTGCACCTCGCCGTCGATCTCCGTCACCAGTCGGTCGCGGCCGGCAACTGTGCGCGTGGCGGTCTGCACCCGGAAGTCGCCGCTGCCCGTACGGTCCAGGCCCTGGCGGTTGACGGCCCACCCGGAGCAATCGGCCCCCTCCACGAACGCGTGGGTGGCGAACAGGCGAGTCGTGGTGCGGTCCAGGCCCGACCCGGCGGGTACGGCGGCGTCGCTGAGGAACGTGTAGTGCACGTGCACGGTGGGGTGCAGCACCCCGTCGGCCAGGCGCTGCAGGCCGCGATCGGTGACCACGATGCGGTCGGCGAACAACGGGTCGTCGCCGTCGAGCGGGATGTTCAGTGTGACGGCGCCGCCGGCCTCACCGCGGCCACCGGCGCTGATGGCCAGCACCTCGGCGTGCAGTTCGGCGACTCCGCCGCCGGCGTGGGCGCGCACCTCGTCGAGGGGCAGCGTGATGCAAGCGACGATGCGGCCCTGCCGGTGCTCGGTCTCCCACAGCCGGGTCCACTCCGCGTCGTGGGCCGGCAGCGTCGTCATGGTCAGCTTGGCCAACGCGCTGCCGTCGGCCCACGTGCCGGTGAGTGCCAGCGTCGAGGGCTGGTTGACGACCACCGCCACGGTGGGCCGGTTGGCGGGCGTGAGGAACGGGTCGGGCACGGTGCCGGCCTCCACCGCATCGCACAGCGCTGCCAGCTCGCCGGTGGCGGCTACGGGGTTCGACACCTGCAACGGAGCGAGCCCGCTGCCGTTGCCTGCCGTGTCGCCTGCCGTGTCGCCTGCCGTGTCGCCCGTGCCGGCGCGCACGACGCCGGGCGCACCGGCACACGAGCGATCGCCGCTGACGCACGGGTCTTGGAACGCCGGCGTGGCCGGCGCGACCGTGCTGCGGGCGGTGGTGCTGGGCGGCGCGAGCGTGCTCTCCGGCGTGGGGGTGGCCGGCACCTGTTCGCCCAGCACCGGCTGTGCGGGCGCTGCCGTCGTCGGCTGCGTCGCTGCGAGCGCCCCGCCGGTGGCCGGGTCGACGGCCGTCGCGACGGCACCGTCGATCAGCGGCAGGTCGATGGCACCGCCGGCGGGCACCACCAGCGCCGCCGATCGGTCGAGGCCGATGATCTCGGCGGCGTCCACCACCTGCGTGTTGGGCAGCGGGTCGAGCGCGGTCACGGGCGCCACTTCGTCGAGCGATGCGGGCATGGGCACACCGACAACGGTGGTGACGACTCCGTCGGCCCTCAGCGCCGGCGCGGGATCGTCGGGGCTGGTCAGCCAGCCGGCAGCGCCGCCGACCAGCAGCATCAGCAGCGGCGCCCCGACGACGAGGGCCAGGGACATCCGTGCCCGGCTCATCCGGCACACCCGAAGCTGGTCGGCGCCCGCAGCGACACGACCAGCGAGCCGCTGCCGACGTTGCCCACGCCGTCGGCGGCGGTGGCGGTCAGCGTCAGCGGGGTCTCGCCCGACACCGGCCCGTCGGCGGCCACCTCCAGCCGGAAGCGGTTGCCGCCCACGGGTATCAGGTTGGCGGAGGCCGGCCCGCCGGGGCCCGTCCAGTTGGCGATGATCGAGCGGATGGTCAGCGGCAACGACGGGTCGGCGACGACGATGGCCACCTCCATCGCGTCCTCCTCGCTGCAGGGCGCCGCGGTGGAGACGACGTAGAGGTACGGGCGGTCGGAGGTGAGCGTGACGGTGGGCGGTGTGGTGTCGGCTGGAATCGTCGACGTGGTGCTGGACGTCGTGCTGGTACTGGTGCTGCTGGTGGACGTGCTGCTGCTGGTGGTGGAGCCACCCAGCGTCGTGGTGGGCGCAGTGGAGCCGGTGGGCACCGTGCCCGTCGCGGGGCCGGCGGCGCTGGGCGTGCAATCCAGCTCGGGCAGATCGCCCACCGAGGCGGCGGTGCTGACCAACGCCAGTGGCATCCACGCCATCCGGTTGGGGTCGTCGGGGTGGCGGATGACGGCCCAGCGCGCGTCGCTGACCCCGATCAACCACACCTCGTCGCCCGAGTGCAGCTGGCCCACCGACAGGGCGCCGGGGGTGGGGCAGTCGTAGAGGTCGGCGGTGGCCAGCACCGTGCTGGCGCTGCCGTCGCCGGCCAATTGCCTGCCGCCGAACCACCCGAGGCCGGCCGCGACCAGCGAGCCGACCAGCAGCGCGCTGCGCCCGGCGACTCCGGTCATGCTGGTCTGGCTCCCGACTGCACCCCACCAGTGAAGCACGCCGCGCGCACGCGACCACGGTTCGTGTCGAACGGCCCGGCGCCGCCTGGTCCAAATGCGGGTGAACTGCGGTCGGGTGCGGGCCACTTGCGGCCAAGTTCCCGCCTGCCCGCGGGCCCGTTGCGGGCTGGCCGCTGCCGCCTTGCTGCCCGGGATGACCGTCGACTGTCTAGCCTCATCGCGTACGACCAGGCCGGGAGGACCTCTGATGCGATGTGCGCAGTGCGGGCGCGAGCTGTCTGCCGTGGGCGCGCCCTGCCTGGCCTGTCTGGTCGCGCAGAGCGGCGGCGCACCTGGGCCGGCCGGCGGTCCCACCGCCATTCCCGGCGGTGCGGTGCCTCCGCCTCCGCCACCTCCGCCCCCTCCGCCCCCTCCGCCCCCTCCGCCACCTCCGCCACCTCCGGGACCTCCGTCGGCACCGCCCGCAGCGTCGGTGCTCACCGCCTCCGTGCCGACTGTCGTGTCGGCGCCCGGCGTGCACGGCGCGGGGGCCGGCCTGCCGCCGGCGGCCGGTGGGGCAACAGTGCGCGACAGCCGGCGCACGACCCTGATCGTCGTGGCCGTCGTCGTGCTGGCTGCGCTGGGGCTGGGGGCGGTGGTGTTCCTGAACGGCGACGACACCCCGGCCACCGGCAGCCCCGGGGGCAGCGACCCGGCGGTATCGACCACCATCGCCGGGCCCGGTAGCACCGACCCCGATTCACCCACCACCGCGCCGCAGCAGGAAGTCACCGCCGCACCCACCGTGCCGGCCACTGTGCCGCCCACTACTTTTCCTGCCACGGCGCCGCCGACCACGGCGTTCGACCCGGCGGCCACACCGACGGTTCCCGCGGTCACCCGCACCAGCGGGCCGGGCAGCCCGCAGCTGTTGAGCAACCCGCTGCCGTCCGGTGTCGTCTACACCGACGTCGCGCCGTCGTTCTCGATCGCGCAGCAACTTGCCGACGCCCTGGCCAACGACGACTGGGCCACAGTGCGGCGGTTGGAGGCGGCCAAGGCCGGCCTCTCCGATGCGCAGTTGCTGCAGGGCTACGACGGGCTCGACCGCGCCTCACTGCTGCTGGTTGATGCACGGTCCGAAGGGGCCGGGTATCGCCTGCTGGTGGTGTCGGTGGCCAACGAACGCAACGGCGCGCGCACCAGCCTGTTCTGCCTGGAGTGGAGCGTCAACCCCGTCGCCGGTTCCGTCGTCGAGCACAGCTCGGTGGTCGGCCGCGTCGCTCAGGTGGAGTTCGCGATCTCGCCGGAGGGCGTGCGCAACGACGCAGCGCTCGACGCCACCGTGCGCAGCCAGTGCGTGTGGTCGTGAGGCGGCCAGGCGCGCCCGCCGCCGCGCGTCTCTCCGCTGCGCGACTCGCGGCCGCTCCAGTTGTGGCCGCCCTGCTCGCGTCGGCACTCCTGCTCGCGTCGGCCGCCTGCTCCGCGTCGCCGTCGCCGCCGGCCGGGCAGGGCCCGGGCGCCACCGCGGGCACGATCGAGATCGGCCCTCCCCCGGCCACGTTGCCCCCGGCCAGCGCCACCACCAACGTCGCCAGCGCGTCCACGGTCGCTGCATCCACAGCGCCGCCGTCCACTCCGGCTCCGGTCACGGCGCCGCCCGTCACCGTCGCGTGCGACCAGACCGACGGCGTGCTGACCACGCCCTCGGGTCGCCACGTGCTGGTGCGCGCCGCCGGCGCTGCACCGGGCTCGCCGCTGGTGCTGGTCCTGCACGGTTACACCGGTACGCCGACGGGCATCGAGAAGTTCGCCGAGCTCACTGCCGCCGCCAATGCTGCGTCGGTGGTGGTGGCCTACCCAGAGGGCACCCCTGTGCAGGAGTACACCGGCTTCGGCTGGGCGACTGGCGCGGGCATCTTCTCCACCAGCGGCGTGGACGACGCTGCCGCACTGGTGGAGATGCTCGACGCGATCATCGCCACCGGCTGCGTCGACCCGGCGCACGTCGTCCTCGCCGGCGAGTCGAACGGAGCCGCGATGTCGTTGGTGGCGGTGTGCGACAGCCGCTTGCGCGACCGCATCGAGAGTGTGGTGATGGTGATCCCGGCCGTCGACGGTGGCGTGCTGGGCCACTGTGCCCCCGGCGGCCGTGCCGTGCCGCTGACCGTCGTCGCCGGCGTGCTCGACCAGACCGCGCCGTACGAGGGCGGCCGCGCCACACTGCTGCCGCAGGAAGAGTGGTTCGCCGGCGCGGCGACACTGCTGAACGGCTGCGCCGGCGGCGAGGGCGTCTGGGCGCCGGTCGACGCGCACGTGCGCCGCCTCACCCCGAACACCTGTGGTGTCTGCACCCAGTTCCTCGCCGTGGACGACGGCACGCACACGTGGCCAGGCTCCAGCCGCGGCACCGGCGGGTTGCGGCCCGGCACGTTCGACCTCACCCGTCGGTTGGTGGCGCTGGCCGCGTCGCGTCGCCCCGGCTGCCTCGCCAACTGACGACTCTTACCGAGTTCACGTACACCGCGCGCCCGGCCGAATCCTGCCGGCCCGTAGCCTTTTCGCGTTTGCCCGACTCGTGTCCAAAGGCGGCCCCCGATGCCATTCCCCCTTCCTCGCTTCGAGCGGTTGTCGCGCCGGCAGTTCCTCCAGCGGTCGGCGGCGGTGGGCGGCCTGGGCGCAGCAGCGCTGCTGCCCAGCCTGGGGTGCTCGAACGACGACCGGCAGGCGTTCGACGAGGTCGGTAGCACCACGTCGTCGAGCACCGACGACGGCACCGTCGTGTCGTCGGCGGACGACACGGACGACGACACGGACGACGACACGGACGACGCGGCCACCGCCTCTACGGCCACGGGCAGCACCGTCCCCGCAGTCGGCAACCCCATCCCGGCGGGCGCGCAGCTCACCGTCTCGTTCTCGTACACCGCTGCCGACGGCGGCGGCCGGGTGCGCAACCCGTATATCGCCGTGTGGGTGGAGGACACTGCCGGCGAGCTGGTGCAGACCATCAGCGTCTGGTACAAGGCGCAGGAGTCGAAGTACCTCGATCACCTCAAGCGCTGGTACCACGCGGAGGCGACGCTGCTGGACAACGGCGGCACCGACAACCTCGACGCAGTGTCGGGGGCCACTCGCACGGCCGGCGACTACCAGCTGCTGTGGGACGGCACCGATGTCGATGGCAACACCGTCGCCCAGGGCCAGTACGTGTTGTGCATCGAAGCTGCTCGCGAGCACGGCCCCTACCAGCTGGTCACCGGCGACCTGACGCTGGCCGATCAGCCGTTCGAGCTCGCGTTGGCGGCCAATGGCGAGCTCACTGGCGGATCGGTGGAGTTCGTTGTCTGATCTCGACGCCACCGACCGCGAACGGGCACTCGATCTCGACGGGGAGATGGGCCTCGACGACGGCGCCGAGGCCGACGCCGTGCCCACGGGCCGCGACGCGTCGCCGCCGCGTCGACGCACCGCTGCCACCAACCGCTGGATGCGGTGGCTGCACGTCTACACCAGCATGATCAGCCTGATCGTGGTGCTGTTCTTCGGCATCACCGGTCTGACGCTGAACCACCCGTCGTGGACGCTGGGCGACGAGGCCGAGCGCAGCACGTTCACCGGCACGCTGCCGGTGGAGCTCGAGCCGGACGCCAGCGACTACTTCTTCTCGATCAGCGAGTTCATGCGCGACACCTACGACGTGGGCGGGTCGGTCACCGACCACGGGCTGAACGGCAATGTGGGCACCATCAGCTACAAGGCACCCGGCTACGCCGCTGATCTGTTCTTCCAGGTCGACACCGGCGAGTACGAGCTGGTGATCCAGCAGCAGGGTTTCGTGGCCGTGATGAACGACCTGCACAAGGGCCGCGATGCGCAGTCGTCGTGGAAGTGGGTGATCGACGTGTCGGCGATCCTGCTGGTGGTGGTCGCGCTCACCGGCCTGGGCATCCAGCTGTTCCAGCGCAAGCGGCGCATTCGGGCCGTGGTCGTCGCCGGTGCCGGCCTGGTGCTGACAGTCGTCTTCGTTGTCGTCGCCCTCGGCTGACAGTCCGCCCACCTTCGCCCCGCTCCGCACCCGCTCGTGCTCGGCCGGCGGAATATACCCACCTGGGTATCTGTTGCACCTTCAGCGTCCGGTGCTCTGCCGCCCGGCGCGAGCCTGACCGAAGGAGTCACTCATGGCCACCGTGCAACTCACCGCCGACACGTTCGAGTCCACCGTTCTTCAGGACGGCATCGTCCTGGTCGATTTCTGGGCGTCGTGGTGCGGCCCGTGCCGCACGTTCGGCCCGATCTTCGAGAAGTCGGCC
This sequence comes from Actinomycetota bacterium, assembly GCA_030645675.1. GTDB lineage: Bacteria > Actinomycetota > Acidimicrobiia > Acidimicrobiales > Ilumatobacteraceae > UBA668. The sequence continues at coordinate 7,112 of JAUSLQ010000264.1, forward strand.
GAGAATCACCCCGACGCGGTGTTCGCCAAGGTCGACACCGAGAACGACGGTGGCCTGGGCAACTCGCTCGGCATCCGCTCGATCCCGACGTTGATGGTGTTCCGCGATGGCATCCAGGTGTTCTCGCAGGCGGGTGCCCTGCCCTCGCACGTGCTGGAAGACCTGATCGGACAGGTGAAAGCGCTCGACATGGTGGCCGTTCGTGCCGAGGTCGAAGGTCGCCGGGCGGCCGCCAAGGGCTGAGCCTGCCACGTCGGCCGGGCCCAGCCGGCCGCGAGCCGAGCCGAGAGCCGAGCGGCCGCCGGCGAGGCCCCGGTCAGGTGCCGGGTTCGCCCTCGCGCTGCAGCCACCGCTGATCGCGGTGCAACACCCCGGCCGCGTCGAGCAGGCAGCAGCCCACGTCGGGCAGCGAGCCGACGAACCGCACACCGTCGGCCGCGGGCAGCACGCCCACCACGGTCGCCACCACGTCGGCGGTGGCCGCGTCGGGTGCGAACACACTGGCCGACAGCACCTGCTGCACCGGCCACCCGGTGCGCGGGTCGAGCACGTGGCTGAGCCGCTGGCCACCGACGACCAGCGGCCGCCGAGCTCCGCTCCCAGTCGCCAGGCCGGCGTTGCGCAGCCGCACGCGCACCATCGGCGGCACGTTGTCGAACGGGCGGCGGGGGTCGTCGATGCCCACCCTGATCCAGCCGTCGCCGCGGTGCAGCAGGTCGCCGCCGACGTTCAGCAGCACTTCCTCCACGCCGGGCACGGCAGTTGCCGTGGCGGCCGCCGCGTCGACGATCCAGCCCTTCGCGATCGCGTGGAGGTCGAGGTCCGAGCAGTCGCCGGTGCGCACCGCGCGGTCGCCCTCGATGCGATACGGCAGTGTGGTGATGCCGGCTGCGAGCTCCGCCATCTCTGCTGGTGACGGCAGTTGCTGTTCCGTCACGGCCAGTTGCCAGCGCGCGCGCAACGTGCCCGTGCCGGGGTGGAACGCACCCTTGCTGGCCGAGTGCCAGTGCGCGGCCAACCGCAGCAGCGCCTGCAGCTCGGGCCCCGCTTCGTCGGCTTCGCCGAGCCGCCACAGCGACCATTCGCTGCCGGGACGGTATGACGAGAGCAGTGCCTCGAGGCGCTCGATCTCGCCGATCGCCGCTGCCTCCGCGGCCGCGCCTGCCGGCTCGTCGACGGCGCGCAGCCGCAGCGTCACCCGCGTGCCCAGCAGTGGTTCGACGGTGGTCGTGTGCAGCGTGCCGGAAGCGCCGGCAGCAGCGGCTGTCACCGGCCGGCAGCCATCAGCAACGCGATACCGCCACCGATGACGGCGAACGGGCCGATGGCCAGCAGATCGGTGACCGATGCCTCGGCCGCATCGGCCAACCGGTACAGCTGCACCAGGTACACCGCGCCGATGCCCGCCAGCGCCGCGCCCGCAGTGCGGGCGATCGGCCGCCAACTGACCTGAAACGCTGCAACTGCCGCCATGGCAGCGAGCGCCAACGTGATCAGGCCGATGCTGAAGGCGTTGTCGGACTGGGTCTCGTAGTCCGCGAGGAACACGGCCGGCACGTCGAAGCCGTTCACGGACCCGGCGCCCGTGTCGATCCAGTTCAACAACGTGCCGACGGCCGCGGCCGCGGCGCCGGCCAACGTGATGGGAGCGAGCTTGGTGGCGGGGCGGGTGGCGCCGGAAGGCGGCGCGCCGGCCTGCATCTGCGGGTAGGCGCCGACCGGCCCGTAGGTGGGCTGCTGGGACGCAACCGGCTGCTGGAACCCGACTGGTTGCGGCGATGCGGCCGGCTGCTGGAACGCAGCCGGCAGCTGCGATGCGGGCGCGGCCACGGTTGGCGTCAGCGGGTCGCTTCCCTGCTGGCCACCGTCGGCGACGTCGTCGCCCCACACCCGGCCGGTCCACCACCGGTACTGGTGCCGCTGCATCGGATCCGGATACCAACCCGCACTCTGGCCGTTCACCACGACCACCTCCTCACCTCGAGGAAACCCGAGGTCACCATACCCCTGGCCGGATGTCACTCGGTAGTGCCATCCAGCACTTGGAACATCTTCAGGTCGCTGTAGAAGTCGAGCGCGTAGTCGCCGCCCTCACGGCCGATGCCGCTGATGCCGCAGCCGCCGAACGGGGCGGTGAGATCGCGGATGAGGAAGCAGTTGGTCCAGATGGTGCCGGCGCGCAGGGCGCGACCCATGCGTTCCGCACGCGACTGCGAGCTGGTGTACACGATGGCACTGAGCCCGTACGGCGTGCTGTTGGCCAGGCCGATCGCGTCGGCTTCGTCGCTGAACGTCTGGAACGTCAGCACCGGCCCGAAGATCTCGCGCTGCACCACTTCGCTGTCGTTCGACCGCGGCTGGATGAGGGTGGGCTCGTACCACAGGCCGTCGCTGCCGCCGAGCGGCGAACGCTCGCCGCCGCGCAGGATGTTGTCGCCCGCGTCGCGGGCACGCTCGACGAAACCGCTGACCCGCCGGAGGTGCTCGGGGTGGATCATCGGGCTGATCGTGGTGGCCTCCTCGCGCGAGTCGCCCAGCACGTGCTGGTCGGCGAAACCGTGGAACAGCGAGAGGAACTCGTCGCGCACCGACTCCTGCACCAGCAGGCGGGTGCCTGCCAGGCACACCTGGCCGCTGTCGTCGTACTGGCCGGCTGCCTTGCGGGCGGCGGCCTCCAGGTCGGCGTCGGCGAACACCACGAACGGGCCCTTGCCACCCAGCTCGGCCGTGAACGGCACGATGTTGTCGGCGGCTGCGCGGCCGATGTGGCGAGCGGTCTCGGGCGAGCCGGTGAAGCTGATGCGCTTGACTCGCGGGTCGGCCACCAGCGCCGCGCCCACTTCTTCGCCGATGCCCTGCACCACGTTGAGCACCCCGGCCGGCATGCCGGCCTCGTGGGCCAGGTCGGCCAGCAGGCTGCACGACAGCGGGCTCCACTCGGCCGGCTTCAGCACGACGGTGTTGCCGGCGGCCAGCGCGGGTGCGCACTTCCAAGTGCTGAGCATGAACGGCGCGTTCCACGGCGTGATCACCACCGTCGGGCCGGCCGGCATGCGCAACACCCGGTTGGCGGTGCCGTTCGACGACCAGCTGCGCTCCTCGTACTGCACGGCCAGGTCGGCGTAGGCACGGAAGTTGCGGGCGCCGCGGGCCAGCACCCGCAGGCGCAGGCTTTCCTCCAGCATCGCCATGTCGAGGCATTCCACGGCGGCCAGCGACGGCACGTGGTGGTCGATCAGGTCGGCCAGGCGGTGCAGTACCTCGGCGCGGCCGGCGGCGCCGAGTGAGGCCCAGGCCGGGAAGGCGGCCACGGCGGCGGTGATCGCGAGGTCGGCGATCGCAGCGTCGCCGCGCGACACGTCGGCCAGGCGCACCGACCAGTCGAGTGGCGAGTGGTCGGCGAACGTGAACGTGCTGCCGATGCGCTCGCCACCGATGTAGTGGTCGGTGCTGACGGGCACGCCACCCACGTCGACGCGGGTGCCACCGGTGAAGGGGGACGCAGTCATGTCAGTACCCCGGGGCGTTGGGGCGGATGCGCGGGATGGGCAGGGCCTCGCGCGGCGTCGGCTCGGGGCGACGTGTGCCCCGCGGCGGCCACTCGCCGCCCATCGCCGTGCTGAGCACCTCGTCGGTCTCCGTCGGCTGGGCACCCACCTCGTCGCTGACCGGTACGGGGCCGTCGACGATGTGGTTGGTCAGCGCACCGAGGCCTTCCACCTCGACGGTGACCACGTCGCCCGGGTGGACGGTGCGGCTGATGGCCGGCGTCCCACTGAGGATCACGTCGCCGGGCACCAGCGTGATCAGGCGGGCGATGTCGGCGACGAGGTAGTGCATGTCCCACGCCATCGTGTCGGTGTTGTCGTCCTGCTTCACCTCGCCGTTGACGAAGGTGCGGATGCGCTTGTTGCGGAAGTCCCAATCCGTGATCAGGCCGGGGCCGAGCGGGCACAGGGTGTCGGCGCCTTTCACGCGCAGCATGCTGCCGCTGTCGGTGTCGCGGAAGTCGTGCAGGCCGTAGTCGTTGGCCACGGTGTAGCCGGCGATGTAGTCGCCCGCCTCGGCGTGCGACACGTTGCGGCAGTTGCGGCCGATGACGATGGCGATCTCGCCCTCGTAGTTCAGCCACTTGCAGTTGCGGGGCCGCACGACGCCGGCCCTGTGGCTGTTGAGTGCGCTGATCGGCTTGTGGAAGTAGGTGGGTGCGGGCGGCAGGGTGACGCCGAACTCCGTGACCCGCGAGACGTAGTTGAGGTGGACGCAGATGATCTTCGTCGGTTCCACCGGCGACAGATGCACGGCCTCGTCCACGCCGATGCTGCGCCCGTCGCGAGCGACAAGGCTGGCGACTCCATCGACGTCTTGGCGCACCATGACGGTCGGGTACCCGTCGAGCAAGATCCTTCTGATGTCGGCCATGAGATCTCCTCGGTGGTTGCGCAACGTCGGCATGCGGTCGTTCGGCCCCGAACTATACGTGACGGCCCTCAGCCCCGGTCAGAACTTGTTTGGGGCCGAACTATAGTGCCGACTCATGACGCACTTGAACGGCTTCATCTTCCCCCGCACGCAGCTGGGTGGGGCGTCCATGCTGCCGCACATGCCGTGGCACTACAGCGGCGACCTGCTCACCGTCGAGTATCGCACCGACCCGTCGCGCGTCGCCGAGCTGCTGCCCGAGCCATTGACGCTCGTGCCCGACGACCAAGACCCTGGCGCCGTCGCGATGATCTTCGCCGATTGGCAGAGCTGCGGCGACGACGGCAGCGAGCTACTGGATCCCGTGCGCTCGCAGTACAAGGAGGCGTTCCTGGTGGTGCGCTGCATGTACGAGGGCACGATCTACAGCCGCTGCGTGTACATCTGGGTGGACAAAGACTTCGCGCTGGTTCGTGGCCACTTCCAGGGCTACCCGAAGAAGCTGGGCAGCATCTGGCAGACCCGCCCGGTCACGCTGGGCAAGGCTGGCCCTCGGCTGGCGCCCGGCGGCAAGTTCGCCGGCACCGTCGCCTACCACGACCGCCGCATCGTCAACGCCTACGTCACCCTGCGCGAAGCGAGCCCGGGCAACGGCTTCGTCAACGGCCACCCGATGATCCACTCGCGGTACATGCCGCGCATTGAGGGCGACGGCACCGACACCTACAGCGAGCTGGTCACGATGAGCGGCCGCGACGTCGAGCTGGGCCAGGCCTGGCGCGGCGACGCAGAGCTGGAGCTGCTGCCCAGCCCGGTGGAGGAAGTCGCGCGGCTGGAAGTGAAAGAGATCATCGGTGGCTACTTCCGATCAGTGGCCACCACGTTTGCAGGAGGACGCACGCTATGAGCTCCGGCCCGAACCACCATCCCAACGGCGACCTCGACCTCGGCCCCGACGATCTCGACATCGTCGACCCCGATTCGTACCTCAACGGCTTCCCGCACGCCACGTTCAAACGGCTGCGCGACGACGACCCGATCAGCTGGTGGCCGGAGCACGACGGCGGCAAGGGCTTCTGGGCGGTCACCCGCTACGAGGACCTGCTGTACGTCAGCCAGCACGTGGAGCTGTTCTCCAGCGCGCAGGGCGTGACCCTGGAGGAGATCGAGGGCGACGACTTCGACCTGCGGCGCAACATGCTGGAGTACGACCCGCCGGAGCACACCCGCTACCGCCGGTTGGTCAGCAAACCGTTCAGCCGCCGCGAGGTCTACGGCTACGAAGACGGCATCCGCGACCTGGCGCGCAGCGTGGTGTTGGAGGCCCGCGAGCTGGGCGAGCAGTTCGACTACACCGAGCGGATCGCCAAGCAACTCCCGATGCGCATGCTCGGCCGCATGCTGGGCGTGCCCGACAGCGACGGCGACTGGCTGGTGAAGCAAGGCGACGCGCTGCTCGGCAACCTCGACCCGGAGATGACCGAGTACGCGGTCGGCTTCACCGACACCGACCAGTTCAAGCACATCCCGTTCCGCTCGCCCGCCGCGCTCGACCTGTACGAGTACGCCGAGCGCCAGGCCGAGCAGCGCCGCCAGTGCCCGGCGCACGATCTGATCTCGGCCCTGCTGGCGCCGACCATCGACGGTGAGCGCCTCACCGACCTGCAGTACAAGAACCTGTTCGTGCTGATGATCAGCGCCGGCAACGACACCAGCCGGTACACGATGGCGGCCGGCCTGCGGGCGCTCGCGGAACGGCCGGAGGTCTTCGAGGAACTGCGTCAGGCGTGCATCGACCGCAACGACGACGTCGTCGATCGCGCCGTCGAAGAAGTGCTGCGCTGGGGTTCCGTCACGATGCACTTCCGCCGCACTGCCACACAGGACACCGAGTTGGGCGGCAAGCTGATCAAGCAGGGCGACAAGGTGCTCACGTGGTTCTCCTCTGCCGACTACGACGAGCGCCAGTTCACCGACCCGTTCGCGTTCGACATCCACCGCTGGCCCAACGACCACGTCGCGTTCAACCTGCGCAGCCCGCACCTGTGCCTCGGCGCGCAGCTGGCCCGCATGGAGATCAAGCTGCTCTTCCAGGAGCTGCTGCCGCGGCTGAAGAGCGTGCAGCTCGACGGCCCGGTCGAGCGGCTGCGCAGCAACTTCATCTGTGGGATGAAGCGCCTGCCCGTGAAGGTGGAATGGGCTTGAGCGCGGGTGCGCGGCCACCTCTGATCGGGCTCTCCGGCCGTCGCTGGCCGGCGGAGGCGATCCCGCTGTTCGACTACACCGCGCTGCACGGTGAGGAGGTCGACGTGCACCTCAGCGAGTACCCGAAGGCGCTGGAGAAGGCCGGGGCGCTACCCGTGCAGCTCACCCGCAACACCGACCCGGTGCAGATCGTGCAGCGCCTGGACGGGCTGGTGATGACCGGTGGCGCCGACCCCGACCCCGAGCTGTACGGCGAGGAACCGCACCCCGAGCTGGGCGCGATCGAGCGTGGCCGCGACGACTGGGAGCTGGCGCTCATCCGCGCCGCGCTCGACGCCCGCATCCCGATGCTGTGCGTGTGCCGCGGCGCGCAGCTGCTGAACATCGCGTTGGGTGGCACGCTGGTGCAGCATCTCGACGAGCACGAGGCGCACGCGCTGTGGCACACGCCGCGCATCGAGCGTTGCCACACGGTGCGCGTGGCCGCCGGCAGCCGAGCCGAGCAGCTCTACGGCGGCGACCTGCAGACCAACAGCCTGCACCATCAGGCGGTGGGCCGCCCCGGGGAAGGTGTCGTCGTCACCGGTACTGCCGAGGACGGTGTGGTCGAGGCGTTCGAAGTGGCCGGCCGCCCGGAGGTGTTCGCCGTGCAGTGGCACCCCGAGATGCTGACCGACGCCGTCGACCCGGCGTTCGTGTGGCTGGTGAAGGAAGCCTCGGCTCGCAACTGACGTCGTTGCCGGGCCGCTACAGGTCGATCGCTTCCACGGTGCGCAGGATGGTGCGCAGGGCGTGGGCCAGGTCGGTCTGTTCCTCCTCGGTCAGCGCTTGCGTCACCAGGCCCTCGTGGCGGTTGAAGGCGGGCATGATCTCGTCGACGGCCTTGCGGCCGCGTGGGGTGAGGCACACCAGCACCCGCCGCCCGTCGGCCCGGTCGTTCTTGCGCCGAAGCAGCTGACGGGCCTCCAGCGTCTTCATCACGCCGGTCAGCGTGGCGGCGGTGACGCCGGCCTCCACCGCCAGCGAGCGGGCATCCATCTCGCCCCACACGCGCAGCACGAACAGCGTGGTGAAGGCGCTCCAGCTCAGCTCGTGCTGGGCGAGCACGCCGCTCTCCATGTGGTTGCGCACTGCGGTAGCGGCGCGGAAGATGTTGCTGACCGCGGCCAGGGAGGTGAAGTCGAGGTCGAGCCCGGTGAACGTCGCGCGCACATCGCGCTCGGCGCGCACGAGGTCGCGGTCGTCGTCGCTGGCGAACAGGCGGGGCACGGAGGTGCTCAGGCCTTCATCGTCGCGATGGCGTCGGCGATCGCGTCGCGGGTGCGCTCGCGCAGGTCGTCGATGTCGTCCTTGGTGAGGCCGGCGACCTCGATCGGCTCCAGCACCCGCACCTCGGCGCTGGTGACGCCGAAGCGCCAGTCGCCTTTCGGCATCGCCTCACGCGTGCCGGTGACGGCCAGCGGCAGGATGGGGCAGCCGGTCTCGATGGCCAGGCGGAACGCCCCGTCCTTGAACTCGCCCAGCGAGCCGTCGAGTGTGCGCGTGCCCTCCGGGAACATCATCACGCTCACCCTCTTGTCCAGCCGGTCGTGGGCGCCCTTCATCGCCGAGACGATGCTCTTCTTGTCGCCGCGCACCAGCTTGATGTCGCCCGACATGCGCATCAGCCAGCCGACGAGCGGGTACCGGAAGAAGTCTTCCTTCGACATCCACTTCATCTCCCACGGCAGGTGGGACAGCAGGAACATGTCGGCGAAGCTCTCGTGGTTGGCGACCACCACGTAGGGGCGGCGCGGGTCGCGGATCTTCACGCCGCTCGTGCGGAACTTCCACAGTGGGTTCAGCCACTGGTGCACGACGCACAGCCGGCGGAACAGCCAGCCGGGCCAGTAGCGGCCGCGGTCGAACGGCGCCGTCACCATCCAGACCAGGAACACCAGCGGCACCCAGACGATGACGACGACACCCAGCATCAACCACGCCCACAGGGAGAGGATCGTGCGCGCCACGGCGTTGCCGAGCACCCGGCGGCGGAGCGATGAAACTGCCATGGCCACCATGCTGGCACGCGCGACCCGTACGGGCGACACACAGACGTGCCCCGTTAACGTGCACCCGTGCGCGTACGAACTGCCCTGTCGGCGCTGGTGGTGGCACCGGCGGCAGCGCTGTTGACGGTGTCTGTCGCGGCGTGCTCGGGCGGCGGGTCGGGCGGCGGGTCGGGCGTCGCGGCGACGGCCCCACTCGATGTGCGGTTCGCGCTGGCGCCCCTGCTGCAGATCGCCGAAGCCGGGCAGTGGCGCAGCGACGGCGACGACACGTTCGAGGTGTGGGTCTGCCACGTGCCGGCCGACTCGACCGCCGCCATCTACGGCGGGCTGCCGCTGCGTCTGGCGCTGACGCCCGCTGGGGCCGCCGCCACCTTCACGGCCCGCGTGACGCCCTACTACGACGCGCTCTCGGGCGGCCGCTACCGCCCGGTGTTCGTCGCCGGTGGCGAGGTGGCGATGGCCGCCGGCGACGAGCCGCAGGCGTGCGTGGATGCCGCCATCGCCGGTGCCGGCGACGCCACCCGGGCGATCATCGCGGTGGCGGACGCCGAGCACGCCGCCGGGCAGGTGGGCGGCTTTGGCAGCGGCGGCGACCCGTGCCCCGCCCAGCCGCCGTGCGCCGTGGGCGCGTCGCGCCGGTCGGCCTACGTGGGTGCCAGCGACTTCAACCCGCGCTGGGGCGAGGTGCCGCCGATGGACCTGGTGCAGCACGAGATCGGCCACACGCTGGGCTGGGTGCACAGCGGGGTGGACAGCGACGGCGGGTACCTCAGCGCGCTCGACGTGATGAGCAACAGCGCCGCCCCGCGCGACATCGACCCGCAACGCCTCGACGCGCCGGGAACGCTGGCAGTGAACCGGCTGCTGGCCGGCTGGCTGGGGCCGGAATCGGCGTGGGTGGCGCCGGCCGCAGGAGGGACCATCGTGCTGGCGCCGTCGGCCGGTGCGGGTGTCACGCGACTGGCCGTCGTGGCGCTGGGCGACGACACCTTCCTGACCATCGAGCTGCTCGTGGCCGCTGGGCCGGACGGGCACCTGCCGGCCGATGGCATCGCCGTGCACCGCGTGCAAGTGGCCGACGGACTGGTGCAGCCGATCGAACCGCTGGTGGGTTCTCCGCCGTTCACCGACCTGCTGCAGCCCGGCGAGTCGCTCGACGCCGAGGGCTGGCACGTGGAAGTGGCCGAGGTGGCTGGTGCGGCCGACGGGTGGTCGATCACGGTTGTGCCTAATGTCGGGGCATGACGCCCGCCCAACAGGAACTGTTCGACGCCGCGCAGGCCGCGCAGGCCCGTGCCTACGCCCCGTACTCGCACTTCCACGTCGGGGCTGCCGTGCGCACCCGCTCCGGCAAGGTGTTCGCCGGCTGCAACATCGAGAATGCCGCCTACCCGCAGGGCACGTGCGCCGAAGCCAGCGCGATCGCGATGATGGTGTCGGCCGGCGAGCGCGAGATCGCGGAAGTGCTGACGATCTGCGACGGCGAACTGGTGGGCACGTGTTGCGGCGGCTGTCGCCAGCGCATCCGTGAGTTCGCGAAGCCCGACACGATGATCTACAACTGCGGCCCCGACGGCATCCGCGCGACGTTCACCATGGACGAGCTGCTGCCCCTGGGCTTCGGCCCCGAGCACCTGCTCGGCGGCTGACCAACCCAGCGTCGCTCGCCCAACTCGCTCGCCCAACTCGCGCAGGCAACTCGCGCAGGTCGCGTGCCGGCGGCCACCGTGCTGTTCCCGGACCGGCGGGCGGGCCACTACCCTGCGACCACGGTCTGGAAAGCGGGGAAACGGCGTGGCAGACGGAAACGAATCGAGCGGGTCGATGAGCGGTGGAACACCCCCGCCTCCACCCCCGCCCCCGCCGCCAACAGCACCACCACCGCCTCCGCCTCCACCCCCGCCGCCTCCACCGGCAACCTCCGGCGCGGTGCCGCCGCCCCCACCTGCCCCTGCGCCGCCGGCGGGCCCACGGGCCGTCCCAGGGTCCGCACTGCGCCGCTGGTGGCCGGCGATCGCCGGCATCGGGGTTGCTGCGCTCGTCGTCATCTCCGTGGTGGTCGTCACCGGCGGCGACGACTCGCCGGCCGCGACCGAGAAGCCGGCCTCGGCCAGCCTCGACCCGGCCGACGACCCGAGCGACGACCCGAGCGACGACCCGAGCGACACCTCCGACGAACCCGCCGGCACCGACGACACGGGCGAGGGTTCGCCCGACACCACCGAGGATGCAGCGGAAACCACCGCTCCGTCGTCCGGCACGGCCGCGCCGCCGGGCGGCGGCTCTGGCGTGATCGCCGGCATCGCCTTCGACTCCGGTGGTCGCGGTGACGGCACGTTCAACTCGATCACCGATCAGGGCGCCCAGCGGGCAGAGGCCGAGCTGGGCGTCGACGTGCAGCGCGGAGAGTCGGTCACCGGCACCGATCGCGACGCAGTGGTGCAAGCGCTGTCCGACAGCGGGGCGAACCCCGTGATCGGGGTCGGGTTCATGTACAGCGAGCCTGTCGTGGCCGCGGCCTACGAGCACCCCGGTACGAACTACGTCGTGCTCGACGGTTTCGCCGACCCGGCCCCGCCGAACGTGGCGTTCGCAGTTTTCGCCGAGCACGAAGGCTCCTTCCTCGTGGGGGCCGCCGCCGCGCTGAAGAGCACCTCCGGTCACGTCGGTTTCATCGGTGGGCAGACCATCCAGCTGATCCAGCGGTTCGAGGCCGGCTTCGTCGCCGGTGCCCGGTACATCAACCCCAACATTGTCGTCGAGGTGCAATATCTCGGTGCCCCTGGCGACGCGATGGCGTGGGCCTCGCCCGAGAAGGCGAAGGCGATCGCCAACGGATGGTTCAGCGCGGGCGTCGACGTCGTCTACACGGCTGCCGGCGGGTCGGGCGTGGGCACGATCGATGCCGCGGTCGAGTCCGATGCATGGGCGATCGGGGTGGACGCCGACCAGTACCTCTCCGCCTCCCCCCAGCAGCAGCAACACATCCTGACATCGATGGTGAAGCGCCTGGACAACGTCACCTACGCGCTCATCGCGGAGCAGATCGACGGCGACTTCCGGGGCGGCGTGCGCGTGTTCGGCCTTGCCCAGGGCGCGCTGGACTACACCCGTTCGGGCGGCTACCTCGACGATGTGGTCGCGGTGCTGGAGCAGATCAAGGCCGACATCGCTGCCGGGCGAATCGTGGTGCCCACCCTGCCCTGACGGTGTCGCACCGACGGGCCGCCACGTAGCCTGTGCGCTCGTGCCGTCGTCGCGAGAACCGTTCCTCACCGCCAAGCTGCAGGGCTTCGGCACCACCATCTTCGCCGAGATGTCGGCGCTGGCCGTCGCCACCGACAGCGTGAACCTGGGCCAGGGCTTTCCCGACACCGACGGGCCCCGCGAGGTGCTGGATGCCGCCATCGCGGCCATCAACGGCGGGCTCAACCAGTACCCGCCCGGCCCGGGCATGCCCGTGCTGCGCCAGGCGATCGCCGCCCACCAGCAGCGCTTCTACGGCCTCACCTACGACCCCGACCGCGAGGTGTTGGTCACCGCCGGCGCCACCGAGGCACTGGCCGGGGCGCTGCTGGGCCTGCTCGACACGGGCGACGAGGTGGTGCTCTTCGAGCCGATGTACGACAGCTATCAGGCCTGCATCGCGCTGGCCGGGGCGGTGGCCAAGCCCGTCACGCTGCGGCCGCCGGCGTATGGGTTCGAGCTCGCCGAGCTGAAGGCCGCGATCACGCCGAAGACGAAGCTGCTGCTGGTCAACACGCCGCACAACCCCACGGGCAAGGTGCTCAGCCGCGACGAGATGCTGCAGATCGCGGAGCTGGCGATCGAGCACGACCTGATCGTGCTGACCGACGAGGTGTACGAGCACCTCACCTTCGACGGCGCGCAGCACATCGCTATGGCCACCCTGCCGGGCATGCGCGAGCGCGTGCTCAGCATCTCCAGCGGCGGCAAGACGTTCAACACCACCGGCTGGAAGGTGGGCTGGCTGTGCGGCCCGCCGGCGCTGGTCGCCGCCGCCCGCACGGCCAAGCAGTTCCTGACGTACGTGAACGCGGCGCCGTTCCAGCCGGCCATCGCCGCCGGCCTGCAGCTGCCCGACAGCTACTTCCGCAACTTCGGCACCGACCTGCAGGCCAAGCGCGACCGCCTGTTGCCGGGCCTGCACGAAGCCGGGTTCGAGGTGTACCCCACCAGTGGCACCTACTTCGTCACGGTCGACATCCGGCCGCTGCGCGCCGACGGCGACGGGCTCGCGTTCTGCCGCGAGCTGCCCGGCCGGTGCGGTGTGGTGGCCATCCCCAACGAGGTGTTCTACGCCAACAAGCACGAGGGACGGCATCTGGTGCGGTTTGCGTTCTGCAAGCGCTTCGAGGTGCTCGACGAGGCGGTCAGCCGCCTCAAGACCCTGGCCTGACCCCGGTCTGACCCCGTCTGACCCTGGCCGCGCTGTCGCCGCATCGCCCGCGGCGGGTCAGCGGCGGTCGGGCAGGAAGCGAAAGCGGTCGCGCACGGCGGCGACCGTGGCCGGTTCGATGTCGGCGAACAGGATGGTCTCGGCCTGCGAGCCGGTGGCCAACAGCTCGCCGAGCGGGTCGACGATGCGGCTGTCGCCGACGTACTGCTGGCCCCCGCCTTCGCCCACCCGGTTGCAGCCCACCACGTACGCCTGGTTCTCGATCGCTCGCGCCTGTAGCAACGACATCCAGTGGAACCGCCGCGGCTCGGGCCAGTTGGCGGGTACCAGGTACAGGTCGGTGGTGGGCGCCAGGCCCCAGAACTCGTCGGCGAAGCGCAGGTCGTAGCAGACGAACGGGCTGATGCGCACCCCTTCGATCTCCACCTGCACCAGCCGCTCGCCGGCGCGGAAGTGGTGGTGCTCGCCGCCGAACGTGAACGGGTGGATCTTGTGGTAGCGGTGCATCGTGCCGTCGGGCCCGGCCAGCACGAAGCTGTTCGCCGGTCGTGTGTCGGCCGGGTCGCCGCCGGCCGGCACCTCCGGGCAGCTGCCGCACACCCACACACCGTGCAGTGCGGCCTGCTCGGCCAGGAACTGCGACGACGGGCCGCCCTCGGGTTCGCCGAGGTCGTCGCGGTCGACGGCGAAGCCGGTGGAGAACGTCTCGGTCAGCAGCACCAGCCGCGCTCCCCCCGCCGCCGCGGCCGCAACCATCGGCGCCAGCCGGGCGAAGTTGGCCTGACGATCGTTCCAGATGATGTCGTGCTGCACCGCGGCAAGTCGCATGGACACAATCGTAGATGCCGGGCGAAAGTTGCCCTATCGTACGGAGTGATGCAGGACTTACGCACGGAGCCCCGCCAACGACGCAGCACTCAGTCGATCGGCGCAATTCTCGACGCGGCGGAGCGTCTCATCCACGAACAGGGCCAGGTCAGCTTCACCGCTGCCGAGCTCGCCACCGAAGCCAAGATGTCGATCGGCCGGGTGTACTACTGGTTCCCCGACATCCCCACCATCGTCAGCGCGCTCGTGGAACGCACGGTGGAACGCATGGTGGCCGTGTTCCAAGAAGAGCTCTCGACCCAGCGCGACACGTCCACGCCGCTGCTGGTGCAGCGGGTGGTGGGCTCGCTGTGCGACCACATCGACCGCAACCCGGGCACCGTCGCGCTCAGCCTCACCGGCGGCGCCGACAGCCTCGGTGGCGCCTTGCCGCGCAAGCTGATGCAGCTGGTCGGCGAGGTCGTCGTCGACCGGGTGCCCGGTGTGCCCGAGGCCGAGGTGGCCATCGTCTCGCGCACGCTGGTGGGCATCGCGCTGGGCATGTTGCGCGACTACACCCGCATCGGCGACGACAAGGCGCTGCTGCGCCAGGAGCTGGTGTTCGTGCTGTCGTCGTGGCTCTACGCCCGCTACCCCAGCCCCGACGACCCGGTGTGGAACCAGCCGCAATGGCTGTTGCAGCCCTCCCGCCCGCCGCGCGGCGGTTTCGTCGAGTCCGGCCAGGTCTGGCCGGCGTTGGCCCCCTCCGACCCGGCGCGTGCCGCCGGCACGCCCCAGGCCTAGTACCGGTTCGGCCGCTCGGCTCGGCCGCTCGGCTCAGGCCTCCGTCGTCGCGGCTGTCGCTGGGCGCAGCGGCAACGCCAGCAAGCTGACCGTCTTGTTGCCGCCGTCGGTGTCCTGCCGGCCGACCTCGCGGAAGCCGATCGTGTGGTGGAACCGCACCGACGGCTCGTTCATCGGCCGCACGTTCACCTCACACGTCAGCACCGGCCAGGCATCGGTGAACCGGCGCACCAGGTCGGTGTAGAAGGCGCGGCCGATGCCGTAGCGGCGGAACTCGGGCTGCACGGCGATGCGATCGAGGTACAGGAACGATTCGTACTGCCGGCTGAACCAGCCGTAGTTCAGGCTGCCGTACGGCTGCCCGGGGCCGATGACCCAGCAGAAGCCGGCGAACCGGCCCTGCACCTCGGCGACCAGCGCGGCCTCGGCCAGGCCGGCCAGGCGGGCCACCTCCGGCGCATCCAGCTCGTTGAGCTCGGGCATGTTCTGGTTGTTGAGCGCGAGCGCGGGGTGCACGTCGTGGTCGGCGAAGGGCCGGAGCGTCACTGCTGAGTTCGACACGGCAGCCACGCTACCGACCGCGGGTTTCGTGTTCGTTCAGCGATCGGCCCTGGCACGTTTCGCGGTGGGCTCGTAGCCTTTGCCCATGATCTTCCGCCACAAGTCCGAGATGGTCAGCCCCGACCAGGCCCTGCCGGGCCGCCCCGACCAGACGATGCCCGTGCCCGAGCAGCACTTCGTGCTCGGCACTCCGCTGGCCGGCCCCTGGCCGGCCGGCATGCAGACCGCCGTGTTCGGGCTCGGTTGCTTCTGGGGCGCCGAGCGCAAGTTCTGGCAGACCGAGGGCGTGTTCTCCACCGCGGTCGGCTACGCCGGTGGGTTCACGCCCAACGCCACGTACGAAGAGGCCTGTAGCGGCCGCACCGGGCACGCCGAGGTCGTGCTGGTGGTGTTCGACCAGGCGAAGGTGAGCTACGAGCAGTTGCTGAAGGTGTTCTGGGAGAACCACGACCCCACCCAGGGCATGCGCCAGGGCAACGATGTGGGCACCCAGTACCGCAGCACGATCTACACCACTGGCCCCTCGCAGGCGGCCGCCGTCGAGGCCAGTGCAGCGCTGTACCAAGCCCAGCTCACTGCCGCCGGCTACGGCACCATCACCACCGAGGTGAAGCCGCTGGGCGAGTTCTACTACGCCGAGCCGTACCACCAGCAGTACCTGGCGAAGAACCCCAACGGCTACTGCGGCATCGGCGGCACCGGCGTCAGCTGCCCCATCGGCCTGCGCGCCTGAGGCCCCCTGCGCCCGCTGGGCTGCCGCGCAGGGAGTGCCTCAATGGGCGGCCCGGAACTCGGCCAGGGCAGCCTGCAGTTCCTCCAGCGAGTGCACCATGCGGTGCAGCGAGCACTCCAGCATCAGGTTCACCACTTCGTGGTCGAAGCGCTTGCGCCAGTCGGTGTGCATGCCGATCAGGTGCTTGCCGTTCGCGTAGGCGTAGCCCAGCTCCCAGGCCGTGCCGTCGTCGGTCATGATGCCGTTCAGGTTGGCCACGACGACATCGCAGGTGTCGATGCCGCGCTTGTCGTTCTCGAAGATCTGTCGCACGTTGAACTGGTCCTTCGGAGGGTTGTCGCGGTGTGGCAGGAAGGTGACGAAACCGGCCGCTACCACCAGCTGCTCGACCTTCTCGATCCAGAACCGTTCGCCCTCGTCGAACAACGGTCCGGCCACGTACGCGCGCGGCTGGTCGCTCATTGCTGCCATCCCCTCTCTCGGATCTCGTCGCCGTCGGCGTCGATGCCTCGGCCGTGCCAGCGCAGGGCACCGGGGGTCTCGCTGAGCTTGGCGATCAGGCCCTGCATCGGTGTGCCGTCGAGCTGCACGATCGCCTCGCGGAACGCGTAGTGCGGGTCGGCGGCGATGTCGGCCATCTCCATCACGGGACCGATCGCGGCCTCGGCTTCGGTGAAGACCTGCAGCACCTCGGCCTGAGAGCGTGGTCGGCACCAGTCGCGCATCGTGGCCTCCAGCGCGTCGCGGTTGGCCATGCGGTCGGTGAACGTGGCGAAGCGCGGGTCGCCTTCCACACCCAGCACCCGCAGCACCCGCGCGGCCACCGAGTCGCTGGACGCCGACAGCCCCACCCACTTGCCGTCGCTGCACTGATAGGTGCCGCGGGGCACCGTGTACGGCAGCCCCGCTCCCAGCCGCTGCTGCTGCTCGCCGGTGAGGCCGTAGAGCGTCACCAGTGGGCTCATCAGCTGGAACAGGCTCTCGATCAGGCTGACATCGACCACCTGGCCGACGCCACTGTGCACTGCCACCATCGTGGCGAACGCCGACACCACTCCGGTGATCTCGTCGGTGAGCGCGATCGGTGGCAGCAGGGGTTGGCCGCCCGGCTCGCCGCTGATCGCGGCCAGGCCGGACATCGATTCGGCGATGGTGGCGAACCCCGGCCGCCCGGCGTACGGGCCGGTCTGGCCGAAACCGGTGACCCGCGTGATCACCAGCTGCGGGTTGCGCGCCAGCAGCAGGTCGGGGCCCAGCCCCAGGCGCTCCAGCGTGCCCGGGCGGAAGTTCTCGACCAGGACGTGCGCCTCGGCCAGCAGGCCGCGCAGCACCTCCAGGTCGTCGGGGTGCTTGAGATCCAGCGCCACCACCCGCTTGTTGCGGTTCACCAGCCGCCACCACATGCCCTCGCCGTCGCGCGGGTCGCGCCAGGCCATGTTGCGCAGGCTGTCGCCACCGCCGGGCCGCTCGACCTTGATGACGTCGGCACCGAAGTCGGCCAGGTAGCGGGCGCAGTTGGGCCCGGCGATGACGGTGGAGAGGTCGACCACCCGCAGGTCGGCCAGCGGCCCCGGGCGCGCGGGCTGGGGGCCGGCGGTGTGCGTCATGCGGCCCAGTGTTGCAAGCGGGTGCAGGCCTCGGCGATTTCCGTCGCGTGGCCCGCGTAGCTGAAGCGCACGAACCGGTGCCCGCGGGCCAGGTCGAAGTCGAGGCCCGGCGTCGCCGCCACGCCCAGGTGGTCGAGCCAGTGGTGGCACAACGCCATCGACCCGCCGGCGGCATCGGCCAGCGCGGTGACGTCGGCGTACACGTAGAACGCACCGTCGGCCTCGGCCACCTCGGTGATGCCGGCGGCGGCCAGGCCCTGCACCAGCAGGGTGCGGTTGCCGGAGTATCGCTGCACGTGGCCCTCGAGCTCGGCGGTGGCATCGAACGCGGCCAGCCCGGCCACCTGCGACACGTGCGGCGCGCAGATGTAGATGTTCTGCTGCAGCCGCTCGACCGCGTCGCGCAGGTGTGCGGGCACCACCATCCAGCCCAGCCGCCACCCGGTCATGCTGAAGTACTTGCTGAAGCTGTTGATCAGCACCGCGTCGCGCGTGGCGGCCAGCACGGTGGCGGCCGGGCCCTGGTAGGTGATGCCGTGGTAGATCTCGTCGGCGATCAGTTGCACGCCGTGTGCACTGCACCAGGCGGCCACTGCGGCCAATCGCTCGGCGGCCAGCACGGTGCCGGTCGGGTTGGACGGTGACGCGATCACCAGGCCGTCCAGCGGGCCGGCCGCGGCCAGCAGCTCGGCAGTGGGCGCCCACCGCGTGTCGGGGCCGACCGGGATGGGCACGGGTTGCATGCCCAATGCCAGCAGCGTGTTGCGGTAGCACGGGTAACCGGGCTCCAGCACACCCACCCGGGCCCCGACGTCGAAGGCCGCCAGGAACGCGAGCGTGAAACCGGCCGAGGCGCCGGCCACCACCAGCACGTCGTCGACCGCGACGGTGAGGCCGTACTGCTCGGCGTAGTGGCGGGCGATGCGCCGGCGCAAGGCGGGCGAGCCTGGCGCGTTGGTGTAGCCCAGCGGGTCGGCGCGCGCCATGGCGGCGGCCACC
>JAUSLQ010000266.1 GCA_030645675.1 Actinomycetota bacterium
ACGCCGAGGTCGCGCCGCACCACGCTGAAGCCCCCGTTGTACGAGGCCCGGATGGGTTCGTCGCTGATCGTGGTGCGCAGCGTCGGCAGGTCGTCGAGCGTGATGCCGGCGATGGTGCAGAGCCGGTCCCAGTATGCGTCGAGCTGGTCGTGCGGCCCGGCCGTCGCCGAGCCCTTGGAGTCCACCGGTCGCACGCCCACGTCGGCGCGCACGAACCTCGGCTCGCCGAGCATCATCATGTCGGTGTCGAGCACGACGAGGTACGGCTGCGGCAGCGTGGCTTCGGCCCACGCGCCGGCGACGATGCGGTTGATCGTGCCGTACGCGCTGCCGGTGGTGTTCAACGGCAGGTTCACGTGCGTCGCACCCAGCGCAGTCAGTTCGGCTGCCTGTCGGGGCGACAACGCAAGGTGCGGGCGGGGCGAGACGGCGACGATCGGTGCGTCGCGATAGCGGCCGCCGAACGTGCGGATGCTCTCGCACAACAGGCGGGCCTGCGGCAGCAACTGGTTGGCCTCCACGCAGATGACGAAGGCGATCTCGTCGGCAGCCAGTTCTGTACGAGCCCCGTCGCCGGTGTTCGCGGCTACTGCGGGGTGGCCGAATTCCGCCGCCGTGGCGCCGAGGCCCTGTCTGCTGCGTCGCCCGAACCGCATCGGGCGATGCTATCCGTGGCGGCCCGGGGCCGGCCGTGGACCCGCGCCGCGACGTCCGCGGCTGGACACCAAATCGCGCCTCCCGACGGACCCCGCACGGAGGCCGCCGGCCCCGACGCGCCGACCTACACGTTGAAGCGGAACTCCATCACGTCGCCGTCGAGTGGGTGGTAGTCCTTGCCTTCGATGCGGATCTTGCCCAGCTCCTTCGCCTTGTTCCACGAGCCGATCTCCAGCAGTTCGTCCCAGTGGATGGTCTCGGCCTTGATGAAGCCGCGCTGGAAGTCGGTGTGGATGCGACCCGCGCACTCGGGGGCGCTGGAGCCGGCGTAGAACGTCCACGCCCGGGTCTCTTTCTCGCCGGTGGTGAAGTACGTGCGCAGCCCCAGCAGGTGGTACGCCGAGCGCACCATGCGGAACAGGGCGCCCTCGCCCAGGCCGAAGCCTTCCAGCATCTCGGCACGCTCGACGGGGTCGACGATCGTCGCCGCCTCGGCCTCCAGCTGCACGCACATGCCGATGACCTCGACGTTGTCGCCGGCGGACGTGAACTCGGCCCGAACGCGGGCCTCGACGTCGGGAATCTTGTCCAGCTCGCTCTCGCCGACGTTGACCACGGCCAGCACCGAACGGTTCGTGAGCAGGAAGTACGGCTTCAGCGTCTCCTTCCACTCGGGCTTGAGGCCGGCGCGGTACAGCGGAAGGCCCTGGCTGAGCGCGTCGTAGGCGGCCTGCAGCGCTTCCAGCTCGCCGGCCGCGCCCTTGTCCAGCTTGGCCTGGCGGGTGGCCTGGTTGAGCCGCTTCTCCACGGTCTCCAGGTCGGCGAGGGCCAGCTCGATCTCGACTACGCGCAGGTGCTCGATGGGGTCGGACGGGCCGGTGACGTCGTCGTCGACGAACGCCCGCAGCACGAACACGATCGCGTCGACCTCGCGGATGTTGGCCAGGAACTTGTTGCCCAGACCCTCGCCCTTCGACGCGCCTTCCACCAGGCCACCGATGTCGACCACCTGCACCGATGCGTGCACGAGCACCTTCGTCTTGCTCATCGCGCCCAGCAGCTCCACCCGGTCGTCGGGCACCTTGGCCACGCCGATGTTGGGGTCTTTGGTGGCGAAGGCATACGGCGCCGCCAGCGCGCCCCCACCGGTGAGAGCGTTGTACAACGAGCTTTTGCCCGCGTTGGGGAGACCGACCAGGCCGAAGCGTTCCATAGCGCTGGTGAGGCTACCGGCGGCGGGGTCGCGACGAAGTTTGCCGTTCCGGCGATCTCGCCGTGCCCAGTACAGGTGTGAAGCGGTTCCACGTCATCCCACTCGCCGTCCTCCTCGCCTGCGTGGCGGCCATCGCGCTGCTGGTGCCTCTCGCCGTCGCAGGCCCGTTGGGCACCACTCGCCCCCCGAACTGCGTGGCGCACTCCAGTTTCAACGGCGGTGCCAACGTGCCCGGCGACTACCGCTGTGCCGGCCTCGCGATCGCGTTCCACACGGGCGGGGTGGCTCGTTCGCCCTTCCCCATCTGGGCCGGCCAGTGGCTGTTCACCGACCAGCAGGGCCAGTACCGCGTCGGGTACTGCACGTTCAACCGCGGCAACCACCCGACCACCGCCGTGCGTTCGCAGCTGGTCACGCAGGCGCTGCCCAACGACCCGGGCGGCGCCCGCAGCGCCTACCTGGCCTGGAAGTATGGCGACACCCACGACAACCTCACGGCGGCGGCGCTGTGGGCCGTGTTCCACTACTACGCGCAGGACGCGGCCGGCACGAACCGCGCCTCCAACGGCTACGCGCCGCTGGTACCGAGCCTGGACGGTGTGGCCACCGACAGCGGCCGCGCCGATCTGCAGACCTTGGCCCTCGAGCTGCACGACGAAGCCAACCGCTACGCCGGCGCCTGGGCGCTGACGATCACCCTCGCGGCTGTGGACACCGCGGAGGGCGACGGTGGCGCCGAAGGCATCGCCACCGTCACGCTGCGGTCGGGCACCACCCCGGTGCCCGGCCGCTCGGTCACCGTGCTCGTCAGTGGCAGCGACCTCCCGCTCGCTGCCACCACGGGCGCGGACGGCACAGCTGCGGTGACGGTGCCCCTCCCGTCCGGCACCGTCACCGTGGCAGCCACCACCGAATCCCCCGGCCCAGCGCTGATCTACCGAGGCGTGCCCGCAGCGCCCGACGCAGACGGCGCGCAGACGCTGCTGACCGGCGGCGTCCCGGTGGTGCTGCAGGCGATCGCCACGCTGGAAGTGGCGCCACCCACGACGACCGCGCCACCCACGACGACGACCGCGCCACCCACGACGACGGTGCCCGCGACGACGGTGCCGCCGACGACCGTGCAGGAGACGACGGTGCCGCCGACGACCGAACCTGCGACGACCGAATCGCCGACGACCGAGGCGCCGACGACCGTGCCGGCCACCGAAGCGCCGACCACCGAAGCGCCGACCACCGTGCCGGCCGCAGCCGAGTCGACCACCACCACTCCCGTCGACACCACCATCCCGGTGGCCGACACCTTCCCGCCCGAGACGACAGCGCCCTCATACCCCCCGCCGCTGCCGCGCACGGGCGGTGCCGGCGACGGAGGGGTCGCCTACCTCGCCACCGCCTTCCTGGTCGGCGGTGTCGGGTTGCTGGGCACCCTCCGTCGCCGCAGAACCGTGGCGTAGACTTCAGCGGGTGACGCCCGTTGAAGCCCTCGAGCGTGTGGTCCACTGCCTGGATCGCGCGCACGACACCGGTTACAAGGCGAAGGCGTTCATCCGTGCGCTCGACGTGGCGCGGGCCCTGCCGCCCACGGAGCTGGCCGAACGCGCCGACGCCGGAACGCTGACCCAGCTGGACGGCATCGGCGACAGCTCGGCGAAGGTGATCCAGCAAGCCCTTGCGGGCGGCGACGTCGCCTACTTGTCCGAACTGGAGGCGAAGACGCAGGTGCCCATCACACCCGCCGGCGAGGTGTACCGCCAGGCGCTGCTGGGCGACCTGCACATGCACAGCCGCTGGAGCGACGGTGGGGCCACCATCGAGGCGATGGCTCGCACGGCCGTTGCTCTCGGCCACGAGTACATGGTGCTCACCGACCACTCGCCGCGGCTCACGGTCGCGCACGGGCTCAGCGAAGAGCGGCTGCACCAGCAGGTGTCCGATGTCGCCACCCTCAACGGGCAGCTGGCCCCGTTCCGCATCCTCACCGGCATCGAGGTCGACATCCTGGAAGACGGCACGCTCGACCACGGCGACGCCGTCCTCTCAGAGCTCGACGTCGTGGTCGCCAGCGTGCACAGCAAGCTGCGCATGGCCGGCAAGGAGATGACCGAGCGCATGGTGCGCGCGGTCGCCAACCCGCACGTCGACATCCTCGGTCACTGCACGGGCCGGATGATCGGCAAGCGCGACCCGTCGTCGTTCGACCCCGACTACGTGTTCGCCGCCTGCGCCCAGTTCCACACCGCGGTGGAGATCAACTGCCGCCCCGAGCGGCTCGATCCGCCGCGCCCGTTGCTGCAGTTGGCCATCGACTACGGCTGCTACTTCGCGATCAACAGCGACGCACAAGCCACCGGCCAGCTGGAGTGGCAGCCGCACGGCTGCAACCGCGCCGCAGAGGTGGGCGTGCCGCTGGACCGCGTGATCAACGCCTGGCCGGCCGACCAACTGCTCGCCTGGACCGCCGGCGCGGCGTGACCCGGCGACACGTGAATTCACCGATCCGTACGTAGCCACCAGTGAATGCACGTGTCGAGCGGCCGAACGCACGTCTGGGCGGCCGAACGCACGTGCAGGCGGCCCATGCCTCCGGAATGGTTCGGTGGCGCCGTTGGGGCGCCGGGGGGTGGCCCGATAGGCTCGAAAGCTATGTCGAAGAAGACCAAGAAGCGCAAGGCGAAGATGCGCCGCAGCAAGGCCAACCACGGCAAGCGCCCCAACATGGGGCGTGGCTGACGCACCGCTAGCCCCTGCGCCCGCCTCACGGCGCGGCGCCGAGGCCGACGTCTACCACGGCGTCACGGTGCCAGATCCGTATCGGTGGCTGGAAGACGGGGAGTCGTCCGAAGTCGCCGAGTGGGTGGCGTCACACAACTCGAGAACCAGTCGGGCGCTCGCTGCCCGGCCCACCCGTGGCCGGTGGCACGAGCGCCTTTCCGCGCTCACCGCGCTGCCCACCGTGCTCAGTGCACAGGTGGCCGGCCCGCACCTGTTCGTGCTCGAGCGGCCCGCCGGTGCCGACCAGTTCACGTTGGTGCTGCGCAGTGCCCTTCATCGCGATGCACCCGTACGCACCCTGCTCGACCCTGCGTTGCTCGCCGCCGACGGGGCGATGGCCATCGACTGGTATCACCCGTCGCACGACGGCAGCCACGTGGCGTACGGGCTGAGCGAGGGCGGCACCGAGAACAGCCTGCTGCACGTGCTGCACGTGGCCACCGGCACGGTGCTGGCCGACCGCATCCCCAACACGCGTGCGGCCAGCGTGGCCTGGCTGCCCGATCACTCGGGCTTCTGGTATGCCGTCTATCCAGAGGGCGACGAGTACCACCGGCACATCCGCTTCCATGCCCTGGGCACCGACCCGGCCGGCGACCCGGTGGTGTTCGACCGCCTGCCCACCGCCGAGTCGTGGCCCGATGTCAGCGTCAGCCGCGACGGTCGGCACCTGTTGGTGCACGTGATGGTGAAGTGGACGCAGGTCGACGTGCACCTGCTCGACACGGCTACCGGCCAGTGGGCCACGGTGGTGGAGGGTGTCGACGCCCAGAGCACCTTCCTCTTCGCCGGCGGCCGGCTGGTGGGCGTCACCACCCGCGACGCGCCCAATGGGCGCGTCGTCGCGGCCGAGCTGGCGAACCCAGATGAGTGGACCACGCTGGTGCCCGAGCGCCCCGACGCCGTGTTGGGTGGGCACGTGCGCTGTGCCGACGAGCTGCTGGTGGTGGCCAGCCGCGTGGGTGTCGACCGCGTCGAACGGTATGCCCTGGCAACCGGTGCCGCCACCGGAGTCATCGACCTCGGTGCCGCCAGCGTGACGGTGCTCGACGCCGACGGCGGGCGGGCGTTCATCGGGCGCGGTTCGTTCGGCGCTCCGGTGGGCCTGCAGCGATTCGTCGCCGCCGAGCAGGATGTAGGCGAGCCTGAAGGCGCCGAACGGGAAGGCGGCGCACGGCCCGGCGCTGCCCAGCGACTGCAGCAGTGGACCGACCCGGCCGACTCCGCACTTCTGCCCGACCTCACCGTCACACAGGTGCAGTACCCGTCGCTCGACGGCACGATGATCCCGATGTTCGTCGCGCACCGCGCCGACATCACCCCGTCGCCCGACACGCCGCTGATCCTCACGGGCTACGGCGGGTTCGCCATCACCGAGTCGCCGGTGTGGATGCCCAATCTCGCGGCGTGGTGCGCCGCCGGCGGCGTCTACTGCGTCGCCGGCCTGCGTGGTGGTTTGGAGCACGGCGAGGCATGGCATCACGCCGGTCGCCGGTCCAACAAGCAGCGCGTGTTCGACGACTTCCACGCCGCCGCCGACTGGCTGGTCGCCGAGGGCTTCACCAGCCGCGAGCGCCTCGCCCTGCATGGGGGCAGCAACGGCGGCCTGCTGATGGGCGCGGCAGTCACCCAGCGTCCCGACCTGGCGCCCGCGGTGTGGTGCGCGGTGCCCTTGCTCGACATGGTGCGCTTCCCACGGTTCCTCATCGCCCGCCTCTGGACCGACGAGTACGGCGACCCCGATGTGCCCGAGGAGTTCGGCTGGCTGCACGCGTACTCGCCGTACCACCACGTGCACGAGGGCCAGGCCTACCCGGCGGTGCTGTTCACCACCGCCGAGGGCGACACCCGCGTCGACCCGTGCCACGCACGCAAGATGGCCGCCGCGCTCACCGCCGCGTCGGCGAGCCAGGGCGAGCGGCCGATCCTGCTCCTGCAGGCCGGTCGCGCCGGCCACGGCGTCGGCAAGCCCGCCGCGATGCGGGTGAACGAGGGCGCCGATGTTCTGGCGTTCTTCTGCTGGCAGCTGGGCGTGGAGACGATGGTGTGACCGCCGTTGGCGAGCTGGTGGTCGCGTCGGCCATCGAACCGTGGCAGGCGCTGGGCCTGTGCATCGAGGGCGGCGTGGCCCGAATCGGCGGCATCGCCCTGCGCTTCGTGCCCCCGCCCGCACCCGTCGCCGCACCCGTCGTCGCGCCCGGAGGGGTCGAACCCGTCGCCCCGCCTAGCGCGGTCGTACCGCCGTCAGGCCTGATGTCGTGGGGGCTGGTGGGCGCGCCCACCGAGTACACGACGATCGACGGGTTGGCCACCCACCACCTCGAGGCGCCACCGGATGGCCCCGAGAACCATCCTCTGGGCATCGTCGGCTTCGACCACGTGGTGGTGATGACCTCGTCGTTGGAACGCACGTGCGGGGCCATCGAGGCCGCCACCGGCGAGCCGCTGCGCCGGGTTCGCGAAGCCGGTGCCGTGCGGCAGGGCTTCCACCGCCTGGGCGAACTGATTGTCGAGGTCGTGGAAAACGCCCTGGTCGCAGGGCCGCACGCGGCGTTCTGGGGCTTCGTGTGGAACGTGGCCGACGTGCACGACGCCTGCGACCGGCTGGGGCCTGGCCTGATCTCGCTGCCGCGGCCGGCGGTACAAGCCGGCCGGTTCATCGCCACCGTGCGCCAGGAGGCCGGTCTCGGCATGCCGCTTGCACTGATGACCCCGCCGTCGCGCCACTAGAATCGATCTTGTATGTCGCGCAGCTACCGCACCCTCGGCGTCGTCCTGGTGGCCATGCTGGTGCTCATCGGGCTGGCCAAGCTGGCCGACCGCGACAAGTCGTCGGGCACCTCCGCCCCGCCGGTCACCCAATCCGTCACGGGCAGCACGGTCACCGGTGCCACCGTGCCGGATGGTGGCACGCCCGCGCCAGGCACCGACGGGGTGATCACCGACGAGGTCGACGGCGATGCGGCCACCACCAGCTCGACCACCCCGCCCATCACCGCCAGCTGCACCATCACCACCGCGCTGAAGGTGGGCGCCTCGGGTGCCGAAGTGCAGTGCTTGGAGACGCAGCTCGTCGCGGCCGGCTACGCCACCACTGTCGACACCACGTTCGACAGCAGCACCGACACGGCCGTGCGTGCCTATCAGGCCGCGAAGAGCCTGGAGGTCGACGGCATCGTCGGCCGTCAGACAGCGCAGACCATGGGCATCTGGGCCGGCCCGCTGGGCCCGTTGCCCGCCACCGACGACGACTGCCCCGAGTCCGCGCATGGCGCCATCGTCGACCGTGCCAACCAGCGCGGTGCGCTGTGCGAGAACGGCCACATCACCCACGAGTTCCCCATCACCTCGGCCTGGAGCCAGCCCGACCCGGGCACGTACGACGTGTACGCGAAAGACCTGAACGCCAGCAGCAACCTGACCGGGCAGTACAGCACCATGACCCACTTCGTGGCCTTCACCAAGGGCAAGTACCGCGGTGCGCGCATCGCGTTCCACAGCATCCCGAAGTACAGCAACGGCGAGTACGTGCAGCCGCTGGACTCGGTGGGCACGGAGGCGATGCACGGCCAGTCGTCGGGTTGCATCCGGGTGCTGCCCGACGATGCGGTCACGATCTGGAACTGGCTGTCCATCGGCGATTCGGTGCACGTCATCTCGTGACGTACCGGTAGGCGTCCAGGCGGGCGGCGGGCGGCGGGCGGCGAGCCGGTTCAGCCCGTCGGCTGTGCGCCCAGCGCACGCAAGCAGAACTCGTGCATGGCGGCGCGCGCGTCGGCCGACGGCGTCACGAGGTCGCGCGGCCAGGTCAGCCCGGCCGAGTTGAACACCACTGCCGTCACCATGTCGGCGTCGGCCTCCGGGTTGCGGCTGGTGAACGTGCCGTCGGCGGCTCCGGCCGCGATGGCCTCGGCAAGCGGTGTGACCAGCAGTGCCCGGCCGCGAGCCGAGACGTCGTCGGCGCCCTCCGCGCGGTTGACGAGGATGGAGCCCAGCACGTTGACGCGCTCTGCCTTGCGCCCCACCTGGGTGTAGCTGAGGATCTCGTCGATCCACATCTCGACCGCCTGGCGCGGGTCGGCGGCCCGTGCCAGCCGCCGCACCATCCGCTCGGCAGCGCGCTCGGCGTCGCGCATGTACATCGCGCACAGCAGCTCGTCCTTCGAGCCGAAGTGACGGTAGAAGGAGCGCGTCGACACGCCGGCCGAAGTGAGGATGTCGGAGATGGTCATCGCCTTGTCGCCCCGGTCGCGCAGCACGGTGTACGCCGCATCGACGATGATCTCGCGTTCGGTCGCTTCGTCGTAGTGGCGCGGGCGGCCGACGGCACGTTTCGCTGTCGCTGCGTTGGGTGCCTCCGCCTTTGGGTTCACACCTCGACGGTACCCGAGCAGCGACCGCCTTCAGGTCTCGGTGGGCGCGGGGCGGAGGGTCTGGGTGGCTGCGCGCACGCCGGCCGGAGTGGACTCGTGGGTGCCGTCGGCGCCGGTCATGCGTCGACGAAGTCTTCCAGCAGGGCCACCAGCGCGGCGGGCTGGTCGCTCTGCACCGCATGGCCCGCATCGGCCACGTGCTCCACCCGCACCGATGGCAGCCGGCGGCGGAACTCGTCGATGTCGGACGGCTGCACGTAGACCGAGGCCCCGCCCACCACCAACATGGTGGGTGCGGCGATGGCCTCGATGTCGTCCCACAGCGTGGTGAAGTCGCGCCACTCGGAGGTCTGGTCGGGTTCGTCGGCCCCACGGAACAGGTCGTAGCGCCAGATCCATTTGCCGTCGTCGCGGCGTAGCGAGTTGTGGCGCACGCCGCGGCGCACAGCATCGGGGGCGCGGTTCGGCGACATCGACACAGCCGCACCGGCCATCGCCTCGTACGACTCGTAAGTGGGCGGACCGCTGATCAGCGCCACCGAGCCGCGCTGCTCGGGCGTCCAAGGGCGCGTGGGGTCGTTCACCTGCGGGGTCACGTCGATGATGACTGCGGCACGCACGACGTCGTGGCGGGTGGCCGCCAGACGGATGTTGCTGGCGCCGCCCAGCGACATGCCGACGACGGCCTTCGCAGTGGGGGCACGCTCGGCGATGATCTCGGCGACGGCCTCGGCGTTGCTCCAGGGGCCGTAGTCGCGGTCGGCCCGCCGGTCGCTGTGGCCGTGGCCGGGCAGGTCGATGGCCAGCGCCGGCCGGCCCAACAAGAGCACCACCGCATCCCAGGTGTGCGCGTTCTGCCCGCCGCCATGCAGGAACACGAGCTCGGGCTCGCCCGCGCCCCACTGCAAGCAGCTCAACGACTGGCCGCTGGCCAGCGTGTGGCGCACGCGACGGCCGACCGGCACCGAGGAGGAGGGAAGGCCCATCTCGGTGGCGAGCTCGGCGAACAGGGCGAACTCGTCGTAGGGCTGGGTGTCGACGGGGGCAGGCGAGAAGGTCATGGGTCCTCCTGAGGGGCAGAGGGGATGAAAACCGGGTGCACAGTCCAGCAGACCCGGAGCCGGTTCCGCCCACCGGAGCGCCGTTGAGCGTGGCTCAGGGCTCGACGTCGGGCTGGTCGTCGCCGTGGAGGAACGCCCGCCCTTCGGTGCACTCGTGCTGCAACGGGCACCAGCGGCAGGCAACGCCCACCCGCTTCACCGGCTGCCGGCCCTCGACCGTCAGCTCGATGTGCTTCTCGATGCCCTCCAGCGCGCGGTTCAGCCCCGACTGCAGCGTGCCCTCGGTGACGTCCTCCACCTCGCTCTCCGCGTAGTCGAGGTAGTACGTCACCAGTCGGCGCGGCGGCACCGCCTGGCGCAGCGTTTGCACCACGGCGTAGAAGCGCAGGTCGTCGCGATGGTGGTGCGAGCGGTAGCCGCTCTTGAAGTCGACGATCAGCAACCGGCTTTCGCGACCGGCCGGCTTGCCGATGACCAGATCGGCCTTGCTGGACAGCTCGATGGTGCCCGGCGGCCGCCACTTCGCCGCAGCCTCCAGCACCGGCTGGGCCGACAGCGGCAGGGGCGGGAAGTCTTGCAGGAACTTGGTGCAGCGATCGACGGCACGACTGCGCAGCTCGGCCCAGTCGGCGTCGGTCAGCCCGGCTACGAACGACCCCTTGGCATCGGGCTGGTCGGCCAGCCGGGCCAACGCCTGGTCGACCACCTCGCTGGGTGCCGGCTCGCCGCGCCAGTTGAGCGCCAGCTCGATGGCCTTGTGGGCCACGAAGCCGGCGGCGGTGGCAGGGCGCCAGGAGAAGTCGTCGGGCTGCATGTGCTGCACCTCGCACCCGTGCACGCGGGCGAGGAACGACTTGCTGACCCACAGCGTCTCGCCGCCCAACCGCTCGCTGAGCTCGGCGGCCGCCGTGGTGGCCTCGGCGCGCAGGTGCTCGACGAACGCCTCGGGGAACACCATCGGCTCGCCGCTGCGCCGTAGCAGTGCGAGCGTGCGCTCTTGCGCCGGCGTCAGTGCCAGCGCGGTCGGCTGGGCTGGCGTCGGCTGGGCTGGCGTCGGCTGGGGGAGGGGCTCGGCGCCGATCTCGTGCACGCCGACGACACTAGCCAGGGGGTGCGACAACCTTCCTCGACGGCGGGCCGGCGCTGCCGTCGGGCCGCCGGGTCGCGCCGGACCGCGGCCAGGACTACTTCATCACACCCCTCTGTCACCATCAACTCATGGCAGCCAACCAATCCCCGCTCGATTTCGCCTACGCCGCTCGCACGCTGGGTCGCGAGGCGCGTCGGCGTGGTCTGGTGGCGCCCGGCTACCGCTGCCCGCCGCGCATAGTGGGGGTCGATCGGTCGCTGCGCCGGGTGAAGGGCGGTGCGGTGGTCGCCGTGCAGCTGAAAGGGCGGCCGTGGTTGGCAGTGCTGGGCGACATGATCGAGGGCGTGGTGGTGGCCAACCAGCTGCGCCCACCGCAGGCCGATCGGCTGCGTACCGAGCTGTGGCAGCTGATGTCGGGCGAGGTGGCTCGCCCCGCGCCGCCGCCCACCCAGTCAGCGCCGATGAAGAAGGTGGCCTGAGGTGCGGTGCGTCAGCTGGGCACGTAGAGGTAGATCACCACCGACTCGCCGTCGGGCACCAGCGTTTTGGCACTGCTCAGCTCCTCGGTGTCGAAGGCCTCCGGCCCCAGCACGATCACGATCAGCAGCTCGCTGTCGGGCGAGAAGTAGCGGTAGGTGGTCGAGCCGTCGATCTCCAGGTCGAACTCGTCCAGCATCTGGAAGTCGGCCGCAGCCATGCCGCTGTCCGCGGCTGCGGCCGCCGCGTCCAGGTCCAGCGGGGTGGTGTAGCTGCTGGCGAAGCCCAGCGTGTCGGAGATGCCCAGCATCGCGGTCAGCGCCGGCAACGAGGCCTCGCTGAACTCGGCCGGAATCGGCAGGTTGCCCCACCATGCAGGCTCTTCCACCGCCGGGTCGGGGTCGCACACCGTGCCCTCGTCGGGCAGTTCCAGGTCGGTCAGCGTGGTGGCTTCCACGTCGGTCACGCAGGTGCTCCTCAGCATCTGGCCGTGGCCCTCACCCGTGAACGTCAGCATCACCGCGTTGGGGCCCAGCTCGGCGGTCATCTCCTCCGCCCAGCGGATGGGGGTGGCCGGGTCGTTGGTGCCGCCCACCACCAGGATCGGGCCGTCGCCGGCGTAGTCCAGCTCCACCACGTCGGTCTCGCCGACCAGCTCGGTGCACCCGTCGAGGTCGCCCTCTTCCGGCACCAGGTCCTCCAGGGTGATGTCACCACCGAAGCGGGGCGCCTGCTCCTTGATCTTGGCCAGCAGGCCTTCCGGGTCGTCGGCCGGCTGGGTGACGATGCCGCTGGCGCACTGGATGATGGCGTGCGACTGGAACAAGGATGCGAACGTGCCGTCGTCGCTGCGGCCCACGTAGTCGTCGGCCAGGCTCAGGATGCCGCTGGGGTCGCCGTCCTCGGCGCGCGCCAGCGCGTCGGCCAGCAGCGGCCACGCGCTCTCGCTGTACAGCGCGGCGGTGGTGGCGGTGTCCATCGTCGACTGGTTGCCGGGCCGGCCGTCCTCGTCGGTGAGGGGGTTCTCGTCCAGCTGCAGTCGCAACGCGTCCCAGCGGGCACCGACGTCGACCGCGGCGAAGGGGCACGCGGCGTCTTCCTCGCACCACGCCGCCCATTCGTCGAAGGCGTTCTCGAACCCCACCAGCTGGGTGAGGTACTGCTCTTCGACGGTGTCGCCGTTGGGTTCGTAGGCGCTGTCCAGCACCATCGCCCGCACCCGGTCGGGGAACAGGCTGGCGTACACGCCGCCCAGATAGGTGCCGTACGAGATGCCGATGTAGCTCATCTGCTCGTCGCCCATGCCGACCCGCATCGCATCCATGTCGCGGGCCGTGTACTCCGTGGAATAGAACTTCAGCGTGTCGCCGTAGTTGGCCCTGCACCCGTCGGTGAAGCCCTGCTCGCTCTCGTCCAGCAGGGCCTGCTCCTCGGGGGTGTCGGGCGTGTCGTCGAGGTACAGGTGTGCGTCCTGGAAGGCGTCGTCGACACAACTGATGCCGCCGCTGCGGTCGACGCCACGGGGGTCGAAGCCGACGATGTCGAAGTTCTGCAGGCCCATCTCGCCCTGGATGGCAGTGCCGTTGTTGGCGATGAAGTCGAAGCCCGAGCCACCGGGGCCGCCGGGGTTGAACAGCACCGCGCCCTGACGGTCGCTCTCCGCCGGTACCCGCACGAGCGCGATGTCGATGGTGTCGCCGCCGGGGTCGGCGTAGTCCAGCGGCACGGTGAGCGTGGCGCACTCCAGCACCTCGTCGGTGGCTTCCTCGTCGTCGCACGTACCCCAGTCGATCGGGTCGATGTCGAGCACCTCGGTGGTGGTCGTGGCGGCGGTGCTGTCGGTCTGTGTCGAGTCGGTGGTGTCCGACCCGGAACCTGTGCTCGGCGTGGAGGTGCGGTCCTGCACCGTCACCCCACTGTCGCTGGTGCAGCCGGCGGCGATGACCGCCGTGACCGCGATGACCAATCCCACAATCCGTCGCCTCGCTCGCATGCGGCAACGGTAGTGGGCCGCGCCGCCCCGCAGGGCTCAGCCCGACCGAGTCAGACCGTGCGGCCGAGGAACTTCAGGAACTCGGTCTGCAGGTCGTCGCCTTCGGCGGCGTCGATCTTGGGGCCGAACACGCCGGGCATGCGGATCATTGCGTCCATCGGCTTCAGGCCGCTGTACGCCCCGGCCACCGCGTCGGCGTCGAGCTGCTCGTCGCCGCCGACGGCGCGGGCGAGGTCCCAGGTGTGCACCAGGATGTCGGTGCACATCAGGCGCCCGATCACCTGCTCGGCGGGCTGCGGGCCGAACGGGCCGGGGATGCTCTGGCTGAGGTCGCCGGTGGAAACGGCGCTCAGTGCGCGGTCGCGCGCAGCGTTCCACGTGCCGACGGGATCCGATGTGTCGGGCTCGACCTTCTCGCCACCGGCGAGGGCGGCGGCGACCCCGTTCATGCCACCGGCGACGTGGCCGACGATGTCGGCTGCAGTCCAGCCCTCGCAGGGGGCAGGGTTGCCCCAGCTGTCGGCCGGCGCGGCCTGCACACGGGCGTCGAAGGCGTTGACGAGATGGGTGTAACGGGCGATCACTTCTTGGCTCATGCGAGGAAGGTACACCAGTCGCGTCACGCGCCGCTGAGGCGGACGTTCGTGCGCGCCGCCCACGCTGGCCCGCCCTTCGTGTGCGCTTCATTGCGCCCAGCGACACGCAGCGCACGCGACGTGCGGTCCGGGCGCGTGGCAGTAGCGTGCGCCCCGAGCCCGGGTGGCGGAATTGGCAGACGCGGGGGGCTTAAACCCCCCTTCCCGCAAGGGAGTGTGGGTTCGAACCCCACCCCGGGCACCCATTGTGAGCTGGTGGTATGTGACCTCGGCCGGCTGTGGGCGGGTCTCGATCGAGGTTTGGTGTGCACGAAATGTGCACAGAATGTCGAAGGGGCTCTGTCCGGTTTGTTGTGCAGCCCATGCCCCAGCATTCCGCTCAGCCATCGACAGACGACGACGGCCGTGCGCGGCGACGGCGTTCACGTCTGCCGCTCGCCACGTGCATTCGGCTGATGGTGGGGCTGTGGTGATGACCCAACGACCGGACACAGGCGGACCAGGGATGGAAGCCCGATCAGACCCGGACGCTGCGGCGAACTCGTGCCGGTGCACGGTCTCGTCCTGCTCGTGAACATCATCGAAGGCGTGAATCAGCGGATGGCTCGTCTCTCGTCGGCTGATGGCGGTCTCCTACCCGCCGCCTCCCGGCGTCGGATGCGCGACCGGGTGTCCGGTGCGCTGGGGGCGGCTCTACCGGAAGTCGAAGATGGCGACGTGGGTCGTACCGTCATTGAGCTTCACCGTCAACTGGCGGCACCCTCTCCATGCCTTGTCGGTCTTCCACACGAACTGGTAGCGATCGGTACGCGCGTCGTAGGTGAGCACGCTCTTGCCCGCAATTGCGATGGTGCTCTCGATGGCGTCGCTCGGGGCCTGCGTGTCACAGGCGATCGCTCGCGACGTCGGGTAGCCCGCGGCGAAGATGTCGAGACCCTGGTCGCCACCGAGGCTGAACCTCACCGGGATGGCGCTTCCGGCCTTCACCCTGTTGCGCACCGGCGGGTTGTCCACCGGCGAGAAGAACCCGGCGAAGTCGAACTCGGAGGCGAACTGGATGGGGTTGTTGCTCGGGTCATCGAGCGCGATCGGGTACCCCACCATCGGCTCACCGGGCCAGACCACGCCGACCAGGCCACACGGTGTGACTCCACAGTCGACGGGTCCCGAGCCGGTGGCGAGTTGCCGCGCCACGGAGAAGGTGCTCCCGGCCGGGAGCGTCCCGTCCGGCTGGAGGGTGTAGATCACCTGCGTCGCGGGTGCGCACGCTTCGAGGGAGAGGCCGATGTCGGTGCGACACTGGGTCACGTAGAGTGTCCTACTGGCCGGCCATCCCGTGGCCGTGAGCTGGATCAGCTGGCCGTCGACGAGGCCGGTGTCGGGTACCAGCCCCAGTGACGCCTGCGGCGGCGGTTGCCCGAAGTTGACGGTGTTCTGGCTGGGGAGCTCCATCATCTGCCACGGCTGCGTCGGGTCGTCGTTCGGGTAGACGGCGCCGCGGAGCCCACACCCGTTCGGGCTCGTGGTGCAGCTCCACGCTGTCGGGTTGTTCGGCCAGGTGATGTTCAGGGTCTCCTTGACCGTGAACTGCACGGGGGGCAGGCTCCCGTCGGGGTTCAGCGGGTAGGCCCGTTGGGTCGTGGGGTCACACGACTGGTTGCTGCCACCGTCGCCGATGGCGCACTGGGTGACGAACAGGGTGCGCCCCGGGCTGCCGGCGGTGGTCGGCCATCCCGTGGCCGTCAGCTGCACCTGCTGGCCGTCGACGAGGCCGGTGTTGGGCGTCACGACGATGTCGCCGGACTGCGGCGGCTGCTGCCCGAAGTTGACCGGGTTCTGGCCGGGGAGGTCCATCGTCTGCCACGGCTGTGTCGGGTCGTCGTTCGGGTAGACCGCGCCGCGGAGCCCGCAGGGGCTCGTGGTGCAACTCCATGCTGTCGGGTTGCTCGGCCAGGTGATGTTCAGGGTTTCCTTGACGGTGAACTGCACGGGGGGCAGGCTCCCGTCCGGGTTCAACGCGTACGACCGCTGGGTCGTGGGATCACACGACCTGTCGCTGCCACTGTCGCCGATGGCGCACTGGGTGACGAACAGGGTGCGCCCCGGGCTGCCGGCGGTGGTCGGCCATCCGGCGGCTGTCAGCTGCACCTGCTGGCCGTCGACGAGGCCCGTGTCGGGCGTCACGACCATGAGGTCAGGCGGTGGCGGGAAGAAGAGCATCGCGACCGAGTCCCGCTCGGGATCGATCACCCGCGCGCTCACCTGGTGCGTGGGCAGCAGGTCGAACGGGGCGAACGAGGCAGTCCACTGCCCGGAGCCGTTCGCGGTCAGCATCACGATCGCCGGCGACGGGCCGGGCACGTTGGGCACGATCACGGTCACGTCGCCGGTGGCGCCCGCAGGTGCCGTGCCGGTGACCGTGTCGGTCGTCGCGTTGACCGAGGTGATCGTCAGCGGGACGACCGTGACCTCCTTGGTCAGCCCGAACGCACTCACCCGCACCACGTCGCCAATCTGCAGCGGCGCGAGCTCGTTGGTGTTGGTGAGCTGTGGGAACCCGGTGAACGTGACGGTCTTGTGCAGCAACGTGGTGGTTCCCCGGAGCACGTCGAGCGTCACCAGCGTGCCGCTGCGCCACCCACCCGTCTGCACGATCGCCTGGCCGCCACAGCAGTTGGGATACACGTTGACGACCGGGGTGTTGGCGGTGCGGCCGTCGCTGAGGGCATCACCGTCGGCGAGGGGACCGGTCTCGACGATCCGTGCGTTCACCTGTGCGGCCGGCGGGGCCGGGCGGGACGGGTCCTGCTCCTGGATGTCGAACACACCGGTGAAGTCGACCGTCCACGCGCCGCCCGTGGCGACGACGGTCAACGTTCGTCCGCCCGGACCGGGGTTGGCCGTCACTTCGACCGTGCGCCCGTCGAGCGCCAGCCCGTGCACTTCGTCGGTGCCGGAGACGATCCACTCGATGCTGAGGGGCTCGACCACGAGGTCCTTGGTGACGCCGTCCACCGTCACGCGCACGACGTCACCGACGCCGAGCGTGCTCCCGATCAAGAAGCTCGTCGGCGTCGTCTGGGTCATGGTCAGGTCCACGTCACCGAGGGGCATGCGGTCGACCTCGAGGACGGCATTGAAGCCGTCTGGCCAGGCGCCGGCGAGGCCGACGGAGGCCCGATCGTCACCGCAACACATCGGTTGGACCTCGAGCCAGCGGTCACTGGGCGCCGCCGAGGCGGTCGGCACCGGTGGGGCGGTGGTGACGATTCCTGCGGTCAGGAGCGCGAGCACTGATGCCACGGAGAACCGAGTGAGTGGGCGGAACCGTCTCATGACCGTCACCTCCACGGAGAGCACACGAACGTGCAGCCCTCAACTCCACTTTGCTCCTCCGAAACCCGTTCCCACAAGTGGCGCCTGTCGCTGCCCGAGCCGGCGCCTCGAACGGCCGGTCGGCGTTGACCTTGATGACGCGCCAGTGGCCGCCGTCGACCGCGATGCCACTGGGCGCGGCTCGGGTCTTCGAGCCTTCGAGCGGGGAGCCTCAGCGGCCGCGACCGGCAGCTTGGGCATTTGAGCGTCGCCTACGACGCGCCAGACCCGTTGCTGATGTTCTGACAACACACGCTGCCCACGCGATCGGTGGTATCAGATGCTGTCGGCGTATGGGGGCGCGGGGTCGTATTGGATGTAGTGCTGTGTGCCTCGCGCATGGTCGGGGGAGTAGATCTGTCCGATGAGCCAGAGGGCCATGTCGATGCCGGCTGAGACACCTTGGCTGCTCACGACGTTCCCGTCGACGGCCCAACGCTGATCGCGAACAATGGTGCAGCTCCCGCGTGCTTCGAGGGTGTCTTCGAAGCCCCAGTGGGTGCAGAGGCGTCGGTTGCGGCCGGGGCCGGCTTCGTGGAGCAGTAGTGAACCTGTGCACACGCTGGTGACCCAGTCGCATGAAGCCGCGACGTTGCGGAGCCAGTCGATCAGCACTGGATTGCCGACTTCGGTGCGGGTGCCGAAACCACCGGGGGCGAGGACGACATCGAGGTTGGGATGGTTCTCGAATGTGTGGTCCGCAAGCACCCGTAAGCCCTTGCTGCATCTCACTGGGCGGTCATGTTCGGAGATCGTGACGATGGTGTCGGCAGCTTCGCCGGTGTTCTCGCGCAGCATTGATGAGGCGGTGAACACCTCCCAGGGACCGACGAAGTCGAGTTCCTCGACGCCGTCGAACAACAGCAGACCAAAGGTGGTGGGCATGGGCGTATCGCTTTCAGTAGTGGTTGGGGAGTGCGGGTCCGTGCAGATGTCGGAATGCGGGTCAGTGGAAGGACAGGTCCGGGCGTGAGGTGCGAGGGCGATCGTGGAACGTCATCGTCGCTCCGTTCAGCCGTCGCCGTGGAGCAGGCGTTGGCCGTACTCGTCAACGGTGATCACGTCGTGTTCGGCCTCCGCGAGTCCTTGAAATCGTGAGGGCAGGAACGGCTGGAGTACATCGATCTTCTTCCACCCCGGCAGAGGTGCATTGCCGTCTGCATCGGGCACGTACTTCGACACTTCGCCGCGCGTGTGCGGCGTGATGTAGCGGGGGCAGTTGACGAAGACGTCGGTCACGGTGGCTCGGACGACGAGGTCGGCGCCCGGATACTGGCTCATCATCGGATCGTCACGGCTGACGATGGCGTGGGCGTGTGCGCGGACTCGGTGTGGACGCTCGAAGTCCATGAACAGCAGCCCGATGCGGCCGGCGCCGGCGATGTTGCCCATGGAGAGGAACATGCCGTTGCCGTCGTAGCTGGGGAACACGATCGTCGTGCGGTCGATCACACGTACGAACCCAGCGGCACCTCCCTTGTGGGACACGGTCGGTTGGCCGTCGGCGTTGACGGTGCTGAGGAAGAAGAACGTGCGTGACTCGATGAAGGACTTGGCCTCGTCGTCGATCTCGGGCCGGACGATGACGGCTGCGAGCACGTCAGCGACTTGGCGGCTGTCGAACTGGTCTTGCAGCTTGCGATGCTGTTCTCCGTAGAAGGTGGTCATGGTGAGTCTCCTTGGTCGTGGGTCATCGATGAAGAGCGGGATGAACGGTCGCGGACCCGATCGAGTGTGCGACGAAGGCCTTGTGGATGGCAATGGCGGCGGCGGAGCCGTCGGCTGCAGCGAGCACCACTTGATGCGGTGCGGGCGGCGGGCGGCGTACGTCTCCGGCGGCCCACACGAGTGGATTGCTGGTGGC
Organism: Actinomycetota bacterium; assembly: GCA_030645675.1. Classification (GTDB taxonomy): domain Bacteria; phylum Actinomycetota; class Acidimicrobiia; order Acidimicrobiales; family Ilumatobacteraceae; genus UBA668. The sequence continues at coordinate 19,475 of JAUSLQ010000266.1, forward strand.
GCCGTTCTCGCTCGTGACGATGTAACCGTCTCCGTCGATGTTGCAGCCGAGGGCGCGGGCGACAGCGCTGCGGGGTACGACAGGTGCCTTCACGAACGCAGCCTTCGCCGGGATCATGGTTCCGTTGCGGAGTTCCACGTGTGACAGCGACTGGCCTTCGCCGATGAGCCCGGCGATGTCGGACGCGGACACGACGGTGACATGCGACGTCCACGAGCGAACCATGTCCGCGAGGTGGTCGGCGCCGGGGGCGGCGTCGATGACGACGACGGGCTGGTCGCGATGCTCCCATCCGTCGCAGAACGGGCAGTTGAACACCGACTTGCCCCACCGACGGGCGAGGCCTGCAACCGGTGGCAGTTCGTCGCGAACGCCGGTGGCGAGCACCACGGCGTCACCATGGATCGTGGTGCCGTCGGCCAGGCTGAGTGACACGTTCGTGTCGGTACTCCGGGCCTCGGTCACCGCGCATCGAACGATCGATACGCCATACGCATGCAGCTCGGCCAGTGCATCGGCTCGGAAGCGGTTGGGGGCGGTCGCATCCCTCGTGGGGAAGCCGTGGAACTCGTCGACGGTTCCGTTCCGATGCGTCTGGTCGTCGAGCACGGTGACCCGGTGCCGGGCCCGGGCCAGCACGAGTGCGGCGGTGAGGCCGGCCGCACCGCCGCCGACGACGATCACGTCGCCGGCGACGGCTGCTGAGGTTCCGGTCATGACGGCGACACCTCCGTCGACGTTGCGGCCTCGACGGTCGCCACGTGCGGCAGTTGATGGCTATGGGCCACGGCGCCGTGGCTGCTGTGACTGCCGTGCCCCCCGTGAGCGGCGTGGTTCGCCGCCTGGCGGGGGAGCTGGGTGAAGGTCACGGCTGCCGCGCAGAACGCGAGGCCGACGGCGATCCACAGCGAACTGTGCATCGAGTCCACGAACGCGTCGCGAGCCGCGGTTGCGATCTGGCCGGCCTGGGCACCGAGGTGCTCGCCGGCGTGGATGGCAGCGCCGACGTTGTTCGTCAGCAGGGTGCGGTCGACGGCGGAGAGCGTCGGGAAGTCGGCCAGCTTGTCCTGCATCGATGTCGCGTAGCTCGTGGCGGCGACACTGCCGATAACGGCGACGCCAAGCGCACCGCCGAACTCGCGGACGGTGTCGTTGACCGCGGAGCCGACGCCGGCGCGTGCCGGCGGCAGCGTGGCCATGATCATCTCGGTCGCAGCGGGCATCGCGACACCCGCACCGAGCCCGAACAGCAGCAGCCCGATGCCGGTGGGCGCGTACGAACCACCGTCGACGAACGCAGCCTGGACGGCGACGCCGGCCGTGGCGATCAGGGTGCCTGCGGTGACCGCGATGCGCCCACCGTGCAGCTGGGCGAGGTGCGCGCCGGCGCCGGTGCCCAGCAGCATCCCGATCGCTGCCGGCACGAGCGCGAAGCCGGCCGCGAGCGGGGTGTACTGCAGCACGAACTGCAGGTACTGGGCCTGCAGGAACACGGTGCCGGCCATGGCGAAGAACAGCAGGGCGAGGGCGATGCTGCCGGCGGAGAAGCTGCGATCGCGGAACAGGGCGATGTCGAGCATCGGGTCATCGCGCCGCATCTCCCAGCCGACGAACACGACCGCGAGCGCAGCCCCGACCGCGAAGTTGACGACCGATGCGGTCGACGTCCAACCCCGCTCCGGTGCCTGGATGATGGCGTAGACCAGTGTGCTGATCGCCGCAATGGACAAGCCGGCGCCGATCGGATCCAGCCGCGTGGCATGCGGGTCGCGCGAGTCGGGCACCAGATGCAGCGCCCCGATGAATGCAGCGACGAGCAGCGGCACGTTGATCCAGAAAACCGAGGACCACGAGAAGCTGCGCATCAGCGCGCCGCCCACGATGGGGCCGACGGCGATGCCGGCTCCGCTGGCAGCGGTCCAGCCGGCGATCGCCTTGGCGCGTTCGCGAGGATCGCCGAACACGTTGACCAGGATCGACAGTGTCGTCGGCATGATCAGCGCGCCGCCGACGCCCATCACACAGCGGCCGGCGATGAGCGCCGTCGTCGACCCTGCAGTCGCGGCGACGATCGAGCCGCCCAGGAACGTCAGGAGGCCGGCGAGCAGCGCATGGCGGCGGCTGAAGCGATCACCGAGGCTGCCTGCGGTGAGCAGGAGTCCGGCGAAGACGATGGTGTAGGCGGCGACGATCCACTGCAGCTGTGCCGAGCTGGCGCCGAGATCGCCGACCAGTTGGGGCATGGCGACGTTGATGATGGTGTGGTCGATGGAGGTGACGAGTAGGGCGAGCACGAGCACGGCGAGGATTCGCCAACGGTTGGGATGGCTGGCGTGTGTGTCGCCGATGGATTGGGTGGTGGGACGGCCGTGCATGATGACTCCTTGGGTGTGATGTGTGGGTTGTGGTGGGTTGGTGTGTGATGGGCGGGCTAGGGGAGCAGGCGGGTGATCTCGTCGATCACGACACCCGGTTGGTCGATCTCGATGTGGTGGCTGGTGTGCTCGACCGACACCAGGTGTGAGGTGGTGGACAGCGCCATCCAGTCCTCTTGGCCCAGGTTCCACGCCTCGTTGAGGCGGTCGACTTCTGCTGCAGCCAGGTCGGCTGGAAGCCCGCGGCGGGCGGCAGTGATGACGGCCATCGGCAGTGAGCCGAGCGAGACGATCTGGGCCGCTTCGGCGAAGGCGGCAACGGCGTCGAGGCGCTCGCTGTTGCCGGTCGGTGCGAACATGCCGCACAGGCCCCCGAGCATCGCTGCGGCGTCGGACCCGTCGTTGGGGATCGCGCAGATGGCGGCCGGCCATGTGGTGGGGGAGGCGTCGATGAGCACGAGCCCGGTGACCTCGTCTGCGTACAGCGACGCGAACGTGACCGCCTCGGCGCCACCGAAGGAGTGGCCGACGACCACGTAGGGCCCGGGCTCACCGACCCTGCCCAGCAGGTCGTGCAGGTCCATCGCCTGAGTCGTGAAGGTGCCGGTCGAGGTCGCCGGGTCGCTCGTCCCCGTTCCGGGTCGGTCGTACGAGCACACGCGGGCGCGGGCAGCGATGGCCGGCTCGACCAGCGCCCAGCCGGTGCTGTCGCCGCCGAAACCGGCGATGAGCACCACCGTCGTGTCGCCCCCGCCCACGCAGCGCACATGCACCCGCTCACCGGCAGCGCCGACCAACTCGTCGATGGTGCCGGTCGGCCGCGGCGCAGTGGTCGCGGTCACGATGGACGGCACGGCGGGGGTGCTCGGCGTCGTGGTGTGCGACGTGCTGGTGGAAGCGGTCGAGGTCGGGAGTGAGCCGGCCCGGGACGTCGTGTCGTTCCCACAGGCCGTGGCGGCGACCAGGGCCACGAGGACGAAGACGCCAAGGTGGCGAGGGGCCGGACGCATGGCGCCGCTCCAGAGGTTGGCGATCGTGTCGAAGATGTTGTTCATGGGCAACACGATCGACCTAAGGGGTCGCGCGCCGCATCGGACACACCCCCTCAGATCTGTTCCCGGCGACCAGGTCGCGTGAACACGCGATACTGAGGGGCACTATGCACGCCCGTCCGTCCGCCCCCGACTTCGTGGGCCGGCACGCGGAGTTGGCCGTCTTTGAAAGGGCCATCGCAGATGCACGCAATGGCCTGCCCTCGGTCGTGTTGGTGAGTGGCGACGCGGGGATTGGCAAGACCACCATCGTCAGCGAAAGCGCAGCCCGAGGTGGTGTGGCCCTGCACCTGGGGCGGTCCACCCACATCGGTGGTGAGATCATCCCATTGGCGCCGTTGGCGGATCTGCTTCGCCAGCTCCGCCGGTCGCGACCGGACCTGCTGTCCGAGACCCCGGCGCTCACCGCGTTGCGCGACTGGTTCGCGCCCCGCTCGGGCTCCTCGGCGCTTGACGGAGCGTCGCACGGAGGGCTGTTCGTCGCCGTCCTCGAGTTGTTCAGCCACCTCGCGGCTGATGCGGCGGTTGTGGTGGGGTTCGAGGATCTGCACTGGGCCGACACGGTGACGTGGGATCTGTTCGACTATCTGGCCCGCAACCTCATCGATGAGCGGGTCGTCCTCGTCGGCACCTTCCGGGCCAACGAGGTCGCCTCTCGGCCGGCGCAGCGAGGCCGGTTGGCCGAACTCGCCAGGCTGCCGGCGGCACGTCGCCTGCACCTCGAAGGGTTGGAGCGCGACGAAATCGCCGAGCGTGTCTCGAAGCTGCTCGGTACGCCGGCGCCGAGCGCGCTCGTCGACCAGGTCGTAGCGCGGGGCCGCGGCAATCCTTTCTTCACCGGTGAGCTCGTGGCCGCACACCTGTCGGGGGACGCCATCCCGCTCGTGCTGTCCGACCTGATCTCCGCCGAGATCGCCGACCTCGACAACCGGGCCCGCCTCGTGTTGGGTGCAGTCGCAGCGATCGGGCGCGAAACCCCCCACGATCTGCTCGTCGCGATCGTCGGCCTGGCGGAGCAGGAAGTGGAAGCGGCGTTACGGTCGGTCATCGATGCACGGTTGCTCGTGGTCAACAACGACGCCTACCGGTTTCGGCACCCGCTGCTCGGCGAGGTCGTCTACGCCGATCTCCTCCCGCCACAGCGGGCCCGCCTTCACCGCAGCATCGCGGCCGCGCTCGCGCAACAGCCAACCGATGCGCTGCGACGAGCGGATCGGGCCGGTGAGCTCGCACTTCACCTCGATCTCGCGGGCGACATCGAGGGGGCTTTCACCGCGTTGCTCGCCGCCGCCGACGCGGCCGAGACCATCGCCCCAGCGGCGGCGTTCAGCCATCTCGAACGTGCCTTCGAGTTGTGGGATGCGGCCGGAGCGAGCGCAGGCGCAGCCAATCGAGGACACCGCCTGTGGCAGGCGGCCGACATCGCAACCTCCATCGTCGGCAACGAACGGGCCGTGCAGTTGGCGCGTGCTGCGTTCGAACACGGGCCGCCTCCGCTCGGTGTCGCGTGGGGCCATGAGCGGCTCGGGCGCTACCTGTGGGCCACCGGCAGACAGCAGGAGAGCAGCGCCGAGTTCGCCAAAGCGGTCGCACGGTTGAACGACGACGGTGGCACTGCCGCAGCCGCGGTCTATGCCGGGCTCGGGCAGGCCGAGCTGATGGCCGGCAACTACGCTACCGCCGAGCGATGGTGCGCTCAGGTCTTCGACGTCGTCAAGGTGCCCGTCGACGATCCGTTGGCGTGGGGCATGGCGCGTCGTGTCTTGGGCATCGTGCGCGGCAATCAGGGCGATCCGGCAGCGGGTGTGGTGCTCTGTCGCGAATCGGCTGCGGCGGCCTACAGCGCTCTCGGTCGTACGTTCGCCAATGTCTACCTGTGCGTCGCGCTCGGTGATGCGGGCCACTATCAGGCGTTGCTCGATACAGCGCTCGACGCGGTCGCGGATGGGCAGCTCAGCGGAACCGATCGCGGTTTCGGCTGCTACTTGGATTCGCTTGCCGCCGAGGCTCTTGTTCGCCTGGGTCGGTGGACCGAAGTCGCCGGCGTCCTGGCACGCCAGCCCATTGCCGACACTCTTCCTGTCGGTCTCCTGCGACTGGCGCGGGTGAACGCGTTGCTCGCCGCCCGATGTGGCGAGACCGAGCGCGCCCTTGCCGAGCTCGCCATCATCGACGCGCTGCCGCTCGACGGATGGCACGTGACCATTCGAGACGCCACGACAGCCGAGGTCCACCTCGCGCTCGGCAACTGGGCCGAGGCCGCACAGGCGGCCGAGCGCGGTTGGGCCGCAACGGGTGCCACATCGGTGTTGTGGGCAGCCAGGTTCGCGATGTTCGCAACGGTTGCCGAAGTGGAGCAGAGGCTCGACCAGCGGGCGCGGCGTGAGCCCGTCGATGTCGACGCCGTGATCGCTCGTACGCAGCAGCGGCTCGATGCCGTTCGCTCGTTTGCGAACGGTGTGCCGGGCGGTCCCCAACGCGACACGGCAGCACACCTCGCACAGGCAGGCGCCAGCTTGACGCGCCTCACCGTGTCCGACGCGCCGGCATGGGCCGATGCCGTGGCCCGCTGGAGTGAGCTCGGTGATCGTTGGGCGAGCGCGGTGGCCCTGGTACGCGAAGCCGAGGCGGCGGCGCTGGCCGGTGCGGCGGATCGGGCGGCGTCATCGCTGCGACAGGGTCACGCGATCGCTGCTGAGCTCGGCGCCGGCCCGCTGTTGGCGGAGATCGATGCTGTGTCCAGCCGCACGCGGATCAGCATCGACGCCCCGACCCGCATCGCGCTCGACGAGACCTCCGCCGAGCGGCTCGGCCTGACGCCCCGCGAAGCGGAAGTGCTGGTACTGGTGGCCGCAGGCCGCACCAACCGCCAGATCGGCGACGAGCTGTACGTGTCGGACAAGACGGCCAGCGTGCACGTGTCGAACATCCTGCGCAAGCTCGGCGTCAACAGCAGGGTCGACGCTGCCGCCGTCGCCCAGCGCCTCGGCATCAGCTGAGCGGAGCCATCTCGATCTGAGGGGGAGCGCCCGATGCGGCACGGGCTGCCTTAGGTCGACGATGCCCTCATGCCCTCGCCGATCGACCCGACGAACCCACGCTCGATACACGAGGATCTCGCCGTTCGCGGCGCGGTCCCGCTCGGGTTGTCCGGCCGTCTGGTGGGGATCGGCCGCGACGGCTTCGTCCACTCGCTGCATTTCGACAGAGGCGGGGTCTCCTACCTCGCTCGCAACATCGGCGTGGGCGTGGGCGTCGAATGTCTGGTCACTTTCGACGGCACGATCCTTGCGTATGGCGACGATTCCTCGGTCCGCCAGCTGAGCCTCGATGCCGGCACGCTGCGTCGGGTCGATCTCGCCGGTCGCGGTCGCACGGTCGCCGCGTGTCCCCAGCTCGATCCGGCCACCGGTGAGCTGCACTTCATCGCTCGCGACTGGGCCGGCGCGCAGCTGCACCACGTGGTGCCGGCCGGCGCCCTCACTCGGCGTAACCGGCTCATCGTCGAGGCGGGGGCGCGGATCCAGGGCCTGGCGGTCGGCCGTGATCACGTGGTCTTCGTCGCCGACGGTGTGGCTGGTGTTGCGCCCCGCGGCGGCGAGGTGCGCACCACGTGGATGCCGACCGATGTCGCCGCCCCGAGGCCCGTGCACACTCACCGCGCCGGCGACACCATCGTCCTGCTGGCACTCACGCCGTCGCTCGAGCGATGGATCCTGCACCCCGACCGGCGCATCGTGGAGCGCGAGGTGCTCGACCCGACGCCCCGGCGGTTCGCTCACCTCTGCGCCGGTGGCGTCAACGGCGCGCCGCGCCGGGTGTGGACAACGGGCGACGAGACGATCGGCAGTCACGATCTCGTCGGTTCCCGCCATTCGCACCACAGCCTCTTGCCGAGGCAGCCAGGCGACTTCGTCGTCGTTCCCGACGCGGCGCGACCCGACGACATCGACAGCGGCTGGTTCGTCGGGCTCGTCCACGACCCGTCGACCTCGACCACCGACCTGCGCGTGAGCGACGCGACCGACATCGCTGAGGCCATCGCCACGCTCCGCCTCCCCCGACCAATCCCTCGCGGGCTCCGCTGCACCTGGGTGCCGGCGACCCCCGCCATGACGACACACCAATCACCATCACCAAGAACGGACGGATCATGAACACCATCCAGCACACCCAACCAGCCCCGGACGCTGTCATTGCCGACGCCACGCCGACCACCGCGCCCGATGAACCCCGGCGGGAACCCATCTGGCGCGTCGTCGGCGGATCGGTGGCAGCCGGCTTCATCGGAGCGCTCGTGCTCACGCTCGGCGTCTTCGGTGGCGCACAGGAGCACGTCATCTCCGGCTCGGCGCTGCTCGCCTTCGCGTTCGGCTGGGCCATGCTCGCCGCACTGTCGGCCCGCTTCACCAGCCAACCGCAGCGCTGGGCGCGGGTGCCCGCCGTCGGCATGGCGGCTTCCGGGTTGACCGTGCTGATCGCACAGCCCACCGATCACGCGCTCACCACGGCTGGATGGGTGTGGCCCCCGGTGGCGTTCGCGCTCACCGTGTGGACGGCCGTTCAGATCCGCCGCAACCTTGCAGGCCGCGTTCGGTGGCTGCTCTACCCGATCGTCGCCTCGCTCGCTGTCGGCTCCGTCGGTGGGATGTACGAAAGTGCCGTCACGGCCCGCGACGAGCACACCTATGCCGCTCCGGGCACCCTCTACGACGTCGGAGGTCGTCGACTGCACCTGGACTGCACCGGGACGGGCAGTCCCACCGTCGTGCTCGAGAACGGGCTCGGATCGACGTCGCCGAACTGGGCTCGAGTCACTGCTGGCGTGGGTCCCACGACACGTGTCTGCGCCTATGACAGGGCAGGTCAGGGTTGGAGCGACGACATCGGTGCACCGCAAGACGCTGTGGCCATCGCTGCCGATCTGCACACCCTGCTCGACCGTGCGGGCGAATCCGGCCCATACGTGCTCGTCGGTCACTCCGCGGGCGGCCCGTACGTGATGACGTTCGCCTCCCGTTACCCGGACGAGGTCGCTGGCATGGTGCTGCTCGACTCGATGAGCCCGTACGAGTTCACCGATCTTCCGGGCTTCGCCAGCGAGCAGTCGATGATGCGCCGAGGCCTGGGCGTGCTCCCCAGCCTCGCCCGGCTGGGCGCCACTCAGGTGCTGCCCACGTCGGTCTGGTCGGACCTCCCCGAGCCGGCGGCATCTCAAGTGCAGGCGTTCGCGTCCAGCCCGCGCGGCATGCGCAACATGCGCGACGAGCAATCGATGTACCCCACGGTGTTCGAACAGGCCAAGGCGTTGACGTCGCTCGACGGCAAACCGCTCGTCGTCGTCACCGCAACCGAGTCGATTGATCAGCACAAGGAGTGGACCGACCTGCAGGACCGCCTCGCAGCAATGTCGACGAACAGTCTGCACCGAGTCGCCGACGCGACGCACCAGGGCCTGATCGAGGATGCAGAGAGCTACCAGGCCTCCGTCGAGGCCATCCTGGATGTCGTCCAGTCGGTCCGGACCCAGCAACCCGTCACCGTCAGGTGACGAGCGCTCGCATCGCCCAACCACCGAAAGGAACAAAATGAACACCACGCCACACACAACGCCGCCGGCACGCACGATGCGGGCCATCGTGCAAGACCGCTACGGAACCGGCGAGACCTGGCAACTGACCGACATCGACCAACCCGAGATCGAACCGCATGAGGTGCTCGTTCACGTGCACGCCGCCGGCCTCGACCGCGGCACCTGGCACAACATGACCGGCCGCCCCTACCTGATGCGCCTCATGGGTTTCGGTCTCCGCGCACCGAAGAGCCGGGTGCCCGGACTCGCCGTCGCGGGGACCGTCGTCGCCATCGGTGCGAACGTCACCCGGTTCAGCGTCGGCGATGAGGTGTTCGGCGTCAGCCGAGGAGCCTTCGCCGAGTACGCCGCTGCCCGAGAGGACAAGCTTGCTCCCAAGCCGCCGTCCCTCACCTTCGAACAGGCTGCCGCCGTTCCGATCTCCGCGACCACCGCCCTCCAGGGGCTGCGGCTCGGCCGGATCGAAGCCGGACAGCAGGTCCTGATCCTCGGCGCATCCGGGGGTGTCGGCAGCTACGCCGTGCAGCTGGCGAAGTCGTTCGGCGCCGAGGTCACCGGCGTGTGCAGCGCGGCCAAGGCCGATCTCGTGCGGTCACTGGGCGCCGACCACACGATCGACTATGCCACCGACGACGCCACTGACGGATCCCGCCGCTACGACCTGATCCTCGACATCGCCGGCAACACTCCACTTCGCCGCCTGCGACGCGCCCTCAACCCGAAGGGCAGTCTCGTCATCGTCGGCGGCGAGAGCAAAGGCAACATCACGGGCGGCTTCGGCAGAAGTCTGCGGGCGCCGCTGGTATCGCTCATCGTGAGCCAGCGGCTGGCCATGCTCGCCTCCAAGGAGCACTACGCCGACCTGGTGCCACTGACCGAACTCATCGAGGCCGGCAAGCTCACGCCGAGCATCGACGCGACGTACCCGCTCGACGAGGCGCCGGACGCCATGCGCCAACTCGAAGCGGGCACGGTCCGCGGCAAGGTCTGCATCTCGGTGCAGTAGAGACATCAGCCATTTCAACGATCAGGCACAGTCACATCCGTTTGCGGCAAGAGCGATCGAACCGCCTGCACAAATTCCTGCACGGAACTCGGCCGCACACGCCCACCGGGGCGGCACTCCGAACTCACTAGGGTCGACGACAGCCGACCGGTACGGTCCTCGAACCGGACGAAAGGATCTGGATGCCAAGGGCACTTCTTCAGGGCGGCACCGCCCTCGAGTACGAGACGTTCGGCGAGCCGACCGATCCGGCCATCCTGCTGATCGCCGGGTTCGGCGCTCAGATGCTCTCCTGGGACAGCGGCTTCTGCGAGGGCCTTGCCCGACGGGGCCGATTCGTGGTCCGTTTCGACAACCGAGACACGGGCTTGTCGACCAAGTTCGAGCAACACCCGGTCGACCTGCACGACCTGATCGGAGCGGCGTCCATCGGCGATCTCGAGACGGTCCGATCACTTGCTCCCTACCGCCTCGCGGACCTCGCCGATGACGGCGCGGGCCTCGCCCGCGCGCTCGGCCTCGACCAGGTCCACGTGGTCGGGGCATCGATGGGCGGCATGGTCGCCCAGCTCGTCGCGATCCGTCACCCGGAGCTCGTGACCACGTTGACCTCGATGATGTCGTCGACCGGCTCTCCTGACGTTGGGCAGTCGACCCCTGAGGCGTTCGCCGCGCTCATGAAGCCGATGGCGCCCGACCGCGAGGGCTACGCCGCCGACTCCGTTGCGAGCTCTCGTGTGTGGGCCTCGAAGCGCTACTTCGACGAGAGCGCTGCGTCCGCTCTCGCAGCCGCGAGCTACGACCGGGGCCTCTGCCCTTCAGGAACGACCCGCCAGCTCGCGGCCGTGCTCGCGACTGGGTCGGTGGAGAGCGACCTCGCACGGCTACGGCTCCCGGTGCTGGTGATCCACGGCACCGACGACACGCTCATCACCCCAAGCGGCGGACAACGAACCGCCGAGGTGATCCCCGGTGCCGAACTCATGATCGTCACAGACATGGGCCACGACCGACCCGAGCCGCTCTGGCCGATCCTTTGGGACGCGATCGAGACTCACACGGCCCGGGTTCGGGACTGAACGACCAAGCCCATCAACGCCCAAGAGGACATCACCCAGTCCCGGCGCTCTGACGAGCTAGCGCGTCGAACACGAGCGGAAGAACGAGGTGTGCCATGCGGACCTTTTCGGTCGTGGCGTCGTCCCCCGTGTGCGCCGGTAGGGGCGCGGCGGTGCGTCAGCACCGGCCCCTGACGCCTGCACGATTCCTGCACAGGACCGGGCCGTACCTGTCGGACCCGGGCGGATCAGACGGACACGGGCGGACGTCGCCGGCAGACGTGAGCAGGGCAGACGGACTCAGCCGGACGCATCGGATGTGGGAGTGAAGTCTTGAACCCCCCTTCCCGAGAGGGAGTGTGGGTTCGAAACCCACCCCGGGCACCGTGTCGTGAGCTGGGCTGACGCGTACACGAGGTGTCGTGAGCGAAATCGGTGAACGCAGGGCGGGGATCGGTCGACGGTGCCGAGATGGATGCTGCCTACCGTCACCGACTCACGTGCGGTTCGGTGGGTGATCCGGCTCCTGGTCAATCGAAGCGCTGAGGGTCGTTGGCGGCTGAGGCGATACCGAACCCGAACCTGACGGCACCGCTGGACCACACCGGGCAGGGGCTCACATACGCGATCGGGCAGAAGTGCACGCCGTCACCTCGAACCACGGTGGTCCCGTCAGGCGCACAGTCGGTGTCGAACTCGGCACACGGCAGACGGTCGGTGTACTGACCGTCGGGCGTTTCCACGAACTGGCCGGCATCCACATAGGACACGTGCGGCATGGCCGCATACTCCCGGTACACCGCGTTGATACCGTCAACTTCGAGCTCGGCCTCGAAGCTGGGATGATGCAGCGGCTGACCGACCAGCACGACCCAAGCACCAGCAGCCCTGGCATGGTCGATCAACACACCGACATCAGCGCGGTACTTCTCGACCAGCGGCTGATCGATCAAACGCGCGCCCGCGCTGTCGAGCATGCACGGCGTCATGTTGTTGCCGGTGAATGTGATCACCACCACCGTGGTCGCCGTCGCCTCCAGGTCGTCGTCGAGCCAGTCACACGGGGCGGTGCCACCGAAGAACTTCCTCACGAACGTCTTCCCCGGCGTCGCATACCGGATGATGGGTTCTGTCGCCTCGGCAAGCGAGTCGCCGATGACGACCAACCGGTCGAAGACAACCGGGGGCTCCTCGCGCAGTCGCCGGGCGGGTTCAGACGCGTTCACGATTGCCAGCGCCCGGGCAGCGCTCACGGCGGGTTCGACCACCGTGCCGAATCGAGCAGTAACCTCGACGACGGTCATGCTCGGGAGATCGGCGTCGATCGGCCGTGGTGCTTCGGCGATGACGGCCGGTAGCGCCGTCTCGACCGACCCATCACCGGCCGCTTGGGTGACGCCGATCAACCCGGCGACGAGAGCGGAGGCGACCCCGACGACGATTCCCGTCCTGACTGGAACTCTCTTGCTGTGCATGGCCTACCTCCATCAGTTGGTTGCTGATGGGACAGTGCGCTCGCGGCGAGACAGCCCGTCGACAGGGCGTTGTTGACGTTCTGTGGACGTCTCATGCCGATGGTTGGGACGGAACAACTGCTCCATCAGCACGTCGGCACCAAGAAGGGGTCTCTGCCATGTACACATCCAACGTCGCACCGAACAGTGGTGGTCACCGTCGGTCATGCCGTCGCGTGATCACCTCTCTCATGTTGACCGCTGTGGTCCTCGCCGCCGCCTCGTGCGGATCGGACGACGCCGCGGCGCCTTCCACCCCGCCACCACCCACGACTGCAGCCCCCGTGGACGCGTCGGCCGGCACCACGACACAGGCCACGACGCCCGCCACGACGGAACCGCCCGCCACCGCCGAGTCGACGACGACGGTCGCGCCGCGAGACGATGCCACGATCGCCGCCGCTTCGTTGCTGACCGGCGAACTCATCGGTGATGCCCAGTTCGCTCCCTTCAACAACGGCCTCGACTATTCCGCTGGGATTGCGATCGAACAGCAGATTCCGGAATGCGCGGACAAGTACACCGCTGAAGGCAACGTGTGGGACACAGCCATGGGCGCCACCACAGGCATGGTGAGCGATCAACAACTCGTGTTCCAAACCGTGGAACTCTTCGCAACAGAGGAAGCGGCCGCAACCGCGCTGGCCGCGTACACGTCACCTGCCGGCCAAACGTGCAGCCTGACCGTCGACAGGGTGCTGGCGGCTCCGCCCCCTGCCACCGGAATCACCGCGGAGCTTGTCGACGTCCCGTTACCGGCGCCGCACGGCGACCAGCAGGTCTCATACGGCTCCCAGGTCTCCAACGCCGGAGCACCGATGTTTGCCAAGCACACCGTGTGGGTTCAGGTCGACCGCGCCATCATGCAGGTCACCTTGGTGAACGGCCCAACGGATCCTGACCCGCTCGGGATCCTCGACACGGTTCTCAGCGCTGCAGTCGAATTGATCACCGCTGAACTCTCCGCCGGCTGAAGCAACGACACCACTACCCATGCCTGAGCGGCCGTCACGCTGGTGGCGGCCGCTCCCGCGTTCGGGTCGAAGCGACGGGACGCTGATGTAGGGCGTTGACCAGGGGTGTTTGGCATCCTGCGCGTCGTTGTTGACGTTTTGTGGACGCCCGAGGAGACGATCTCCAACGTGGAATCGCCCCTGGTCCAAGTCACCGAGCCCGGCAGGTCTCCGTTGCATCTGCGTGTGCTCCGGCCGATCGAGATCGGACGCGACTGCGACGGTCTGCTCCTGACCGATGCGCTCTTGTCACGTCGGCATCTGCGGTTGAGCTCGGTCGGCGGGCGGGTGACTCTCGAGGATCTCGGGAGCATGAACGGCACGCTCGTCGATGGCGTCCCGGTGCAGCGGCCGACGCCGCTACTGCCGGGGCAGTTGGTCACCTTCGGTTCCTGCCAACTCGAAGTGATCTCGAGCCGCGACCGGGCAGAAGCGGCCGACGACGTTCGGCGAAGCTCGATCGACCTCGTGGCCGCCGCTGCCGTCGCCGATCGGGCCCCGATGATGCACACGGGCAGTGGCACGTTGACGATCGTGTTCTCCGACATCGAAGGCTCGACCCGCCGTGCGGAGCAGTTGGGCGACCTGGCTTGGATGGAGTTGTTGAGCTTCCACAATCGTTTGGTGCGACGCCAGGTCGAGCGGGCGGGTGGGTCCGAGGTGAAGGCGCAGGGTGACGGGTTCATGCTGGCGTTCCCGAGCGCCCGGTCAGCGATCGTGTGCTCGATCGAGATCATGCGGGCGCTTGAGGTACACGGTCGGTCGCGGCCCAAGGATGCGTTGCGGGTGAGGATTGGAATGCACACCGGCGAGGCGATCGAGGAGGACGGCGACATGTTCGGCAAGCCGGTCGTCTTGGCGGCGCGGATCGCGAACCAGGCGAACGGGGGAGAGATTCTCGTTTCTTCGCTCGTGCGCGAGATCGTCGAGTCGAGAGGCGACTTGGCGTTCGGCCCGTCACGCGAGGTCGTGCTCAAAGGCCTGGTCGGCGAGTACCTGTTGCACCCGTTGCTGTGGTCTGATCGGATTCACCTGACGCACGAGAAGCGCGAGGACGCACCATGGCGATGACCGACGATCGAGGGCGAGACCGCTCCGTCCTCACTGACGTCGTGGACCCGGCCGCCACCTCCACGGCGCACGTGCAGTTCAGTGTGTTGCGCGGCGGGGTGAAGGTCATTCGTGACGGTGAACCGGTCGCGATCGGCGGGCCGCAACAGCAGCGCTTGCTGGCAGCGTTGCTGGCAGCACAAGGGGCGCCGGTGAGCGCCGATCGTCTGGCCGACACGATCTGGCCGGACGGGGAGGCTCCGGAGGGGGCACGTCGCAGCGTGATGACGTACGTGTCGCGCTTGCGGGCGACGGTCGGTGGTGACTACGTCGTGACCGGCGCCAACGGTTATCAGTTGGTCCTCGGGGATGCGTCGTATGACGTCTCGGAGTTCGAGGATCGTCTGCGGGTGGCGCGGGCATCGTCAGGTGAGGCCTCGATCGCGGCCTTCGAACACGCGCTGTCGTTGTGGTCGGGGCGGGCATTCGGCGACGATGCGTCGGAGTGGTGGTTGGCGCCGGTGGCGACGCGGCTGGAGGAACTTCGGCTCATCGCCCATGAGGAACGCTGCGCACAGAAGATCGCGAACGGCCGCCACGGCGAAGCGGTCGCCGACCTGCAGGGGTTGATCGCCGACCAGCCGCTTCGCGAGCAGTTCATCGCGCTGGAGATGCGGGCGCTGTATCTGGCGGGTCGTCAGGCGGAAGCGCTGCGCACCTACCGCAGTTTCGCCGACTATCTCGCCGAGGAGACGGGACTCGAGCCGTCGAGGATGCTCGTGGATCTCGAACACAAGATCCTGATCGGCGACCCGTCGCTGGCGCCGACCAGTGCGGTAGCGGTCCCCGGCTACGAGCTCGGCGACCTCATCGGCGAAGGCGCGTTCGGAGCCGTGTACCGAGCGGTCCAACCGAGCCTGGATCGCGAAGTGGCGGTGAAGGCGATCCGGGCCGAACTCGCAGACGACCCGCGATTCGTGCAGCGGTTCGAGGCCGAAGCGCAGTTGGTCGCCCGCCTCGAACACCCGCATGTGGTGCCGTTGTACGACTACTGGCGCCAGCCGGGCGCGGCATTCCTCGTGTTCCGACTGCTGCGAGGTGGGTCGCTGGCGGACCGGATCAGCCCTGGCCCGCTCGATGTCGCCGAAGTGTCGAGGATGGTCGGCGAAATCGGTGGCGCGTTGGCGGCTGCGCACGCGCTGGGGATCGTGCATCGTGACGTGAAGCCGGCCAATGTGCTGTTCGACGAGTCGGGCAACAGCTATCTGGCGGACTTCGGTATCGCAGACCGTCACGGTCACGCCGTCGACCCCGCCCTGCGTTCGGCTGGTTCGCCGCTGTATGCCAGCCCCGAGCAGGCCCGCGACGGCGTGGCGGGGCAGGCATCGGACCAGTACTCGTTGGCAGTGGTGGCGTGGGAAGCGTTGACCGGGACGGCACCGTTCAACGGGTCGACAGCCACCGAGGTGCTGCGCGACAAGCTCGGCCGGTCGTTGCCGACGCTCGGCGTGCCGTCCGAGACGTACGCGGCGTTGGACGTGGTGTTGCAGAAGGCGTCGGCGCCGATCCCGGTCGATCGCTACCGAGACGTCGGCGAGTTCGTCCGCGCCTGGGCCGTTGCGTGCGCCGGGTTCGACGTCGTGCGGACCACCGGCAGGTCGTCGAGCGAACCGGCCGCGATCCGCGCGGCAGGCACGTTGGCGAGCGTGTCGCTCGGGTCGGTCAACCCCTACAAAGGTTTGCGCGCGTTTCGTGAGGCCGATGTCGCCGAGTTCCAGGGTCGCTCCGGACTCGTCGACGCCCTCGTCGCACGCGTGGAACGCGACCCGCTCGTGTTGGTGGTCGGCCCGTCCGGGTCGGGGAAGAGCTCACTGGTGCACGCCGGTGCGGTGCCGGTGTTGCGTGAGCGCGGCGCTTTCGTGGTGTCGATGATGCCGGGTACCGACCCGTTCGTCGAGCTCGAGGCCGCGCTCCGGCGCGTCGCCACCTCCGAGGTCGGCGACATCGGAGCGCGCCTGCTCGAACCGGCCGGTCTCGCCGACATCACGGCCGAGATCGCCGGCCGCGACCACCCGCTCGTGGTGGTGATCGACCAGTTCGAAGAATTGTGGACGCTGGTCGCTTCCGAGACCGTCCGTGACCGCTTCGCTGACTGCATCGCCGCCACCCTCGCCAACGGTGTCGACATCCGCATCATCGCAACGCTGAGAGCCGACCTGTACGACCGGCCGCTGCAACACCAAGTGTTCGGCCCGATCGTGCGTGACACGACATTCGCCGTCACTCCCATGACATCGAGCGAGCTCCA
>JAUSLQ010000216.1 GCA_030645675.1 Actinomycetota bacterium
GCCTACGGCGACACCGACGACACGACCCTGTTCGTGGTGCCGCTGCATCTGCGCATCGACGGGCACGAACAGAAGGTGCTGCTCGAAGGCGACGAGCTGCGCATCGAGCTGCCCTCGGCCGGCAGCACGGTGGTGGTCAACGCCGGCGGCCACGGTTTCGTGCGCGTCGGCTACGACGACGAGCTGCGCAGCCGCCTGATCGGCAGCGAGCTGGGCAACCTCACCATCATCGACCGCTACAACCTGGTCGACGACGCATGGAACGAAGTGGTGGCCGGCCGTCTGGCCGCCGCCGACTTCATCACCTTCGCCGAAGGCTTCGTGCACGACCGCGAGCTGGCCGTGTGGCAGGCCATCGCCATCGGCCTGCGCGGGGTGGGCCGCCTGGTGCAAGGCGCCGCCTACACCGCGTTCCAGCAGCGGGTGGCCGCACTGGTGCAGCCGGCTCTGGCCGATCTGGGCTGGGCTGCCGTGCCCGGCGAGAGCGACCTGCGCGCCAAGCTGCGCGGCCTGCTGGTGGGCACGCTGGCCGTGCTGGGCAACGATGCCGACGCCCAGGCCCGCTGCCGCGAGATCCTGCACGGCGCCGACGCCGACCCGGAGCTGATCGCCGCCGCCACCAACGCCGTGGCGGTACACGGCACCGACGCCGACTTCGACGACTACGTCGAGCGCTTCCGCCGAGCCGACACCCCCCAGGAGCAATTGCGCTACCTGTACGCGCTGGCCGAGTTCCCGCAGCAGGCGCAGATCGATCGCGCCGTCGAGCTGGCGTTCAGCGGCGAGGTGCGCACTCAGAACGCCCCGTTCCTGCTGAACAGGTGCATCGCCAACCGCTGGCACGGCGAGGCCGCCTGGCAGACCGTGCGGCGCCGGTGGGTGGAGGCCAACGACCGGTTCCCCGGCAGCACGATCGTGCGCATGATCGACCCCGTGAAGCTGCTCACCACCCCGGCCGTGGTGGCCGACGTGCAGAGCTTCTTCAGCGAGCACCCCATCCCGCAGGCGGCGCAGACCCTCGATCAGGTGCTGGAGCGGCAGCGGGTGAACGCGGCGATGCTGGCCCGCGAGGCCGAGCGCCTGGCCGCGGCGATCACCGGCTGACGGCCAGGCTCAACCGCTCGGCCATCGCCGGCGTCACCGCCGTCCAGTCCAGCTCGGTCTCGATGCGGCCGGCCAACGCCTTCGCCGCCGCGGGCTCGCCGTGGGCGACGAACACACCGCTCGGTTCACGAGTGGCCGTGCGCAGCCATCCGATCAGCTCGTCGGCATCCGCGTGCACGGAGAACCCGGCCAGATCGCACACCTCGGCACGCACGCGCACGTACTGGCCATGGATCTTCACCGAGGTCGCGCCCTCCACCAGTTGCCGGCCCCGCGTGCCCTCGGCCTGGAAGCCCACCAACGCCACCGTGTTGCGCGGGTCGGGCAGGAATCGTGCCAAGTGGTGCACCACTCGACCGCCGCTGGCCATGCCGGCGCCGGCGATGATGACGGCCGAGCCGTTGCGGCGCGACACCCTCTTCGAGCCCTCGGTGTCGAGCACCTCCTCCAGGTTCGGCAGGTCGAGGATCTCGGGCCGGCCGTGCAGCTCGCGGCGCACGTCGACGGCGGCGTCGGCCAGCGCCTCGCGGTAGATCGACAGGCCGGCCAGCGCCATCGGGCTGTCGACGTAGATCGGCACGTCGGGCAGCCGGCCGGCCCGAGCCAACTGGTGCAGGTGGAACAGCAGCACCTCGGTGCGGTCCACCGCGAACGCGGGGATCACCACCACCCCGCCGCGCTCCACCGTGCGGTCGATCACGTCGGCCAGCCGGTCGGCGGTGGCGTCGGCGTCGTGGCGGCGGTCGCCGTAGGTGGATTCGATCATCACCCAGTCGGCGTCGCCCACGGGGTCGGGCGGGCACAGGAACGGGTGGCTGCCGCGCCCCAGGTCGCCGCTGCACACCAGCGTGGTGTCGCCGAGGCACAGACGGGTGACGGCCGAGCCGAGGATGTGCCCCGCCGGGCGGAACTCCACGTCCACGCCCGGCGACGGGCTGAACGGCCGGCCGAAGGCCATGGGTTGCAGCAGGTCGAGCGCGGCCCAGGCGTCGTCCTCGGTGTACAGCGGCAGGGCCGGCTGGTGCCGCGAGTAGCCCTTGCGGTTGGCGTAGCCGGCTTCCTCCTCCAGCAGGCGCCCACTGTCGGGCAGCACCACCGACATCAGCTTGCCCGTGTCGTAGGTGACGTACACCGGCCCACGGAAGCCTTGGCGCACCAGCCGCGGCAGGTAGCCGCAATGGTCGAGGTGGGCATGGGTGAGGACCACCGCCTGCAGCCCGGCGGCGTCGCCCGGGAACGGAGCCCAGTTGCGCTCGCGCAGCTCTTTCAGGCCCTGGAACAGCCCGCAGTCGACCAGCAGCGAGGAACCGGCGAACTCGACCAGGTGGCGGCTGCCGGTGACTGTGCCCACCCCACCCAGCGAGGTCAGTGTCGCAGGAGGCGTTCCCACATCGCTCATGGCTGCAGTACACGCCGTCGGCCGCCGACGCGCAAGAGGCCTTCGGCGCGGTCAGGCGAGATGCTCGACGTCGAGGTCGCCGGCCGAGTTGCGGGCGCGCAGCACCTTCTTGTCGAACTTGCCGACGCTGGTCTTCGGCACCTCGCTGACGAACGACCAGCGCTCGGGCAGCCAGAACTTGGCGGTGCGCTCGCTGAGCCAATGGCGCAGCTCGTCGGCGGTGACCGATTGCCCCGGCTTCAGCACCACGCAGGCCAGCGGCCGTTCGTCCCAGCGGTCGTCGGGAACGCCGATCACGGCTGCCTCCAGCACGGCCGGATGCCCCATGATCGTGTTCTCCAGATCCACCGAGCTGACCCACTCGCCGCCCGACTTGATCACGTCCTTGGCCCGGTCGCTGATCATCACGTAGCCGTTGGGCATCACGCTGGCCACGTCGCCGGTGCGCAGCCACCCGTCGTTGAACTTGCTGGGGTCGTTCGAGCTGCCGTCGGGGTCGTAGTACGCGGCGGTGATCCACGAGCCCCGCACTTCGATCTCGCCCAGCGACTCGCCGTCCCACGGCTGCACCGTGCCGTCGTCGGCGGTGATGCGCAGCTCGACGCCGGGCATGATGCGGCCGGTCTTCACCCGCCAGTCGGTCTCGCTGAGCGATCCCATCTCCTTCGGCGGGTGGCCGATGGCGCACACCGGGCTGGTCTCGGTCATGCCCCACCCCTGCACCACGGGCACGTGGAACTGGTCGCGGTACCCGTCGATGAGGCCACGCGGCACGGCCGAGCCGCCGCACATCACCAGCCGCAAGCTGCTCATGTCGGTCTCGGGGGCGTTGTGCAGCAGGTCGTTCAGCACGGTGGGCACCGCGCCGGTCAGCGTCGGCCGGGTGTCGTGGATGATGCGCGAGATCGGGCCGGCCTGCAGGAACTGCTGGGGGAACACCAGGTCGGCGCCGATCATCCAGGCGGCGTACGGCGTGCCCCACGCGTTGGCGTGGAACATCGGCACGATCACCAGCATGCGGTCGCGCTCGGACAACGCGATGTTGGCGGTGGAGGTGACTGCGAAGCTGTGCATGTACGTGCTGCGGTGGCTGTACATCACACCCTTCGGGTTGCCCGTGGTGCCGCTGGTGTAACACATTGCCGCACCGGTGCTCTCGGTGACCTCGGGGTAGTCGTAGCCGGGCCGCTCGGCCGCCAGCAGCGTGTCGTAGTCCAGCAACCCGCCGCCGTCGTCGGAGTAGCTGCCCAGTGACGAGGCGTCGCCCGGCCCCTTGACGATGATGTGCTGCACCGTGGTGAGCTGATCTCGAACACGTGCAAGCAGTGGTGCGATGGAGGCGTCGACGATGATCACCTTGTCGGCGGCGTGGTTGATCACGAACGCGAGCTGCTCTGGGAACAGGCGGATGTTCAACGTGTGCAGCACCGCGCCCATGCACGGAATGGCCAGGTACGCCTCCATGTGGGTCTGGTTGTTCCACAGGAACGTGCCCACCCGGTCGCCGGCCTGCACGCCCAGGCGGGCCAGCGCAGCTGCCAGTTGGTCGGCCCGGTCGGCGACCTCGGCGAACGTGCTCTCCACGTACGGCGCACCGTCGGCGCCCGTGTAGGTGATGATCTTGCTGGCCGCGTGCACCTGCCGGCCGTAGCGCAGGATGGGCAGCAGCGTGAGCTGGTAGTCGTCCTGCATCGTGCTGTGCAGCATGAGTTCGTTCCCCCCGGAAGGGCCGGCTGGAGGCGCCGGCATCGCCGCCTGGCCCGTCGACGTGGTGCGGAGGCCCGGCGTCGTGAAGAATAGGCGACCGTGAACCCACCGGCAGCCCCGCAACAGACCATCGTCACCCTCGATCTGGAAGGCGTGCTGGTACCCGAGATCTGGATCGCCGTCGCCGAACGCACGGGCATCGACGAGCTGCGCCGCACCACCCGCGACGAGCCCGACTACGACGTGCTGATGCGCGGCCGGCTGCGCCTGCTGGAGCGCCACGGCCTGACGATGAGCATGATCGCCGATGTCATCGCCGGCCTCGCCCCGATGCAGGGGGCGTGCGAGTTCCTGGATGCCTTGCGCGCCCGCACCCAGGTGGTGATCCTCAGCGACACGTTCGAGCAGTTCGCCGCCCCGCTGATGCGCCAGCTGGGCATGCCCGCCATTCTCTGCCACCAGCTGGTGGTGGAGAACGACCGCATCGTCGACTACGCCCTGCGGATGCCCGATCAGAAGCGGCACGCGGTCAACGCGTTCCGCGGCCTGCACTACCGGGTGGTGGCGGCCGGCGACTCGTACAACGACGCTGCCATGCTCAGCGCCGCCGACGCCGGGTTCTGGTTCCACGCGCCCGACACCATCGTCGCCCAGTTCCCCCAGTTCCCACCCACCCACACCTACGACGAACTGTTCGCGTCGATCACCTCGGCGCTGTAGCCGTATGCCTGGCAACGACACCGGTTCCCTCGTCGCCGGCTGCGTCGAGGCGCTCTGCGAGCTGGCGGAGCAGACGGCTCGCGACGAGCACGTCGCCTCCATCTCCTGGGGCGTGGTCGCCGGCGGCGAGCTGGCCGCCCACGGCTTCGCGGGGGCGTTGCTGCACGACGACGAGCCCGCCGACCTGCACGCCTCGTTCCGCATCGCCTCGATGACGAAGAGCTTCACGGCCGCGGTCGTGCTGGCCCTGCGCGACGAAGGTGTCTGGCAGCTCGACGACGCGGTGACGCAGCACGCCCCCGAGCTGGCGAGCGTGAAGGGCCCACCCGGATCGCCGCCGGTCACCTTGCGCCACCTGCTGTCGATGGCGGCCGGCATGGCCACCGACGACGCGTGGGCCGATCGCCACCTCGACATGACCGAGGAGGAGATCGACCGCGTCTACGCGGCTGGGCCCACCTTCGCCCACCTGCCCAACACGGCGTACGAGTACAGCAACCTCGGCTACGCGATGCTGGGGCGGGCCGTGGTGCGGGCCACGGGCACGAGGGTGCAGCAGCACATCACCGACCGTCTGCTGGAGCCGCTGGGGATGCACGACACCACGTGGGTGCGCCCCGATCACGACCACTGGGCCCGCCCCCACCGCTACCGCGACGGCCAGATCATCCGCGACTGGCCCACCCCGCTGGGCGACGGTGAGATCGCCCCGATGGGCGGCTTGTGGACCACCGTCGCCGACCTGGCCCGCTGGGTTGCCTGGCTGGACTCGGCCAACTCCAGGCCTCCCCAGCCGGCATCGATCGGCCTCAGCGCGGCCGGCCGGCGCGAGATGCAACGGGTGCAGACCTACATCGGCACCACCACCGTCGCCGGGCGCACCTGCCCCGCCGGGTACGGCCTCGGGCTGAACCTGCGTGACGACGCCACACTGGGCACAGTGGTGGCCCACGCCGGCGGGCTGCCGGGGTACGGCAGCAACATGCGCTGGCTGGCCGGGCGCGAGATCGGCGCGATCGCGTTGGGCAACAGCACGTACGCCCCGATGAGCGTGATGACCATGCGCATGCTGGAGCTGCTGCACGAGCACGGCGCGGTGCCACCTGTGCCGGCCGTCCAGGCACCCGAGTGGGAGGCCGCCGCCCATCGATTGGTCGCGCTGTTGAACGACTGGACCGACTCAGCGGCGACAGAGCTGTTCGCCGACAACGTCGCCCTCGACGAGCCGCTCACCCGTCGCCGGGAGGCTGCCGAACGGCTGCTGGCCACCCATGGGCGGCTGCACGTCGTCGGCACCCGAGCCCAGTCGGCCACCTCCGGCGCGATCGAGGTGCGCGGCAGCGGCGACGCGTTCACCATCGACGTGGAGCTCAGCCCGCAGCCGCACGCACCGGTGCAGTACTACGACTGGCCGTGAACTGTGCAGACGCTCGGATCAACATGGGAAACGGACCGGAACCAGCCACCGGCTGATGCGGGTGCCGGGCGCTGCGCGTAGGGCCGTTGGTCCCATGCGCGAGGGCCGTGTGCCCCTGCCCTGTCACGGCATCGCGCGGTGTACCGTCGAAACCGTGTTCGTGAATCGTAAGCCCCACTCCCATCCTGCCCGCCGCGCGGTCGCGCTTCTCACCCTGCTCGCCTTCGGCGCGGCAGCGTGCGCCGACGACAAGGACGACGCCGCCACCGTGACGACGGTGACACCAACCTCCTCACCGGAGGCCGCAGCCACCACCACCACACCGTTGCCCATGGGCGACATCGTGGCGACGGCGCTCACCAACCAGGTGTTCACCGAGCTGGCCGGCCTGGCGGTCGACGCCGGCTTGGTCCAGGCCCTGCGTGGTGGCCCGTTCACCGTCTTCGCCCCCACCGATGCCGCCTTCGCCAAGCTCCCGCTGCCCATCCTGCACTACGTGCAGGACCAGGAGGCAGAGACCGGCTTGCTCACCACGGTGCTCAAGCACCACATCGTCGAAGGCGCCATCACGCCCGAGCAGCTCGCCGCCGGCGAGCTGACCTCGCTGGCCGGCACCACGCTGGCCGTCACCGAGGTCGGCGGCCAGTTCTACGTCGAAGGCCACCTGGTCGGCGCCGGGGTCGAGGCCACCAACGGCTACGTCTACGTGATGGACGACGTGATGGTGCCTGCCCTCGGCGACATCATCGACGTTGCCACCACGCTGCCCGGCTTCGAGACGCTGGCCGCCCTGGTCACCCAGGCCGAGCTGATCGAGACGCTGAAGGGCGACGGGCCGTTCACGGTGTTCGCCCCGCACGACAGCGCCTTCGAGAAGGTGCCCCAGGCCATCCTCGACACCGTGGCCGGCGACGCCGCCACGCTGGCGACGGTGCTCACCTACCACGTCGTGCCCGGCGCCCTCACCACCGACATGCTGGTGGAAGGCCCGCTGATGACGGTCGCCGGCGTCAAACTGACGGTCACCAAGGTCGACGGCGTCACCTACGTCGACGGCAACGCCATCGCCGTGTCGAACGTGCGGGCCACCAACGGCGTCATCCACGTGCTCACCGACGTCATGGTGCCGCCGCTGGGCGACATCATCGACGTCGCCACCACGCTGCCCGGCTTCGGCACCCTCGCCAGCCTGGTCACCCAGGCCGGCCTCATCGAGACGCTGAAGGGCGAGGGCCCGTTCACGGTGTTCGCCCCGGTCGACACGGCGTTCGACGACCTGCCCACCGCCACCCTGAACGCAGTGCTCGCCGATCCCGAGCTGCTGAAGACGGTGCTCACCTACCACGTCGTCGCCGGCAAGCTCACCACCGACATGCTGGTCGAGGGCAAGCTGATGACGGTCGCCGGCGTCGAACTGACCGTCACCAAGGTCGACGGCGTCACCTACATCGACGGCAACCCGATCGT
>JAUSLQ010000217.1 GCA_030645675.1 Actinomycetota bacterium
CAGCAGGGTCAGCAGGTCTTGGCTGGCCGAGCCCTGCCGCAGGAACACCCACATGCTCTTCTGCCGCTTCTCGTGGGCCTCGTCGAGGGCCGAGCTCTCGTGGTCCGACTCGACGCCCGCCGCCAGGTAGGCATCCAGTGCGCGGCCGGTGAGCCCGGGTGCGTGGCCATCGACCCGGCGCCAGCCGGCGGCGGCGATGATGTCGCGGATTGCGGGGTCGCCGCCCACCACGCCGGGGAAGTTCATCACCTCGGCCACGCCCATCGCGCCGTGCTGCCGGATCAGCGTCTGCACCTCGGTCGCGGTGAACCGCGCCGCGGCGCTCTCGAAGCGCGAGGCCGGCACGCAGCTGGAGGCGGCGACGCCGAACGTGAACGGCATGCGGGCCGCAGCGTCGATCAGCGCCAGCACGCCCGGCATGCCCAGCACGTTGGCGATCTCGTGCGGGTCGCACGCCACGGCGGTGGTGCCCCACGGCAGCACACCGCGCACGAAGCGGTCGATCCACAGCTTGGTGGACTCGAGGTGCATGTGAGCGTCGATGAACCCGGCGGTGACCGCCGCGCCCTGCACGTCGAGCACCTCGTGCGCGTCGCGCGTGCCCCAGCCGGCCACCACGCCGTCGGCGATGGCCAGGTCGGTGGCCACCCACTCGCGGGTGGCGGGAGCAAACACGCGGCCGCCGCGCAGCAGCAGGTCGGCCGGTTCGTCGCCGCGTGCCACCGCCAGCGCACGGAGCGATACGGGCGGTCTCGCCATGTGCCCAACCTAGCCCGGCCCGGCCCCTGCGGGGGTCAGCCCAATGGGCGATGGTGGTGCGGCATGCGGCGGGGCAGCGTGATCGCGAACACGACAGCGAACACCGCCGCCGACAGCAGGCCGATGGTGGCGCCCGGTGCGGCCTCCAGGTGGTAGCTCAGCATCAGCCCGCCCACCCCTTCGGTCACACCGAACACCACACCCAGCACCGTCATCTGGCGCAGAGTGCGTGCCAGCAGCCTGGCCGTGGCCGCCGGCGTGACCAGCATGGTCACGGACATGACGGTGCCGACGGCGCGCAGGCTGATGACCACCACGACCGCCAGCAGCAGCACCAGCACGGCCTGCACCAACTCCACCCGCACACCCACCTGCTCGGCCTGCACATGGTCGAACGTGGCCAGGCGCAGCTCGCCGAACAACGCCAGCACCACCAGCACGGCCCCGCCGCCCAACCCGAGGTTCAGCCAGATGTCGCCCCACGTGACGGTCAGCACCCGCCCGAACAGGAAGTGGGTCAGCTCCACCCCTGTGTCGAGCCGCGAGATCACCACCACGCCGAGGGCGAAGAACGCGGTGCCCAGCACGGTGATGACGGTCTCCTGCCCCAGCCGGCGGTTGGAGGAGAACGTCAGCAGCAGCACCGCGATCAGCAGCCCGGCGCCCATCGCGCCGAACAGCACGTTGATGCCGGCGGCGTAGGCCAGGCCGACGCCCGCCAACGTGCCGTGCGACATCGCGTCGCCCAGATTGGCCATGCGCCGCAACACGACCCACGTGCCCACCACGGGTGCAACGACGCCGATGATGATCGCGGCCACGAACGCCCGCTGCATGAACTCGGTCTGGAACGGTTCAGTCAGCCAGTGCACGATGCCCTGCCGAACCGAACGTGGAATCCAGCACCTCGGCCGACAGCACTTGTGCCGGCGGGCCATCGCCGCGCACGGTGCCGTTGACGGCGAGGCAGCGGGTGAAGCGGCGCCGCGCCAGCGCCAGGTCGTGGGTGGCGACCAGCAGCGCGGTGCCCTCCGCAGCCAGTGTCTCGAACACGTCGAACAGCTCGGCGGTGGTGGGCTGGTCGACCCCGCTGAGCGCTTCGTCGAGCAGCACCACCGATGCCTGCTGGGCCAGCGCCCGCGCCAGGTAGGCGCGTTGCAGCTGCCCGCCCGACAGCTCGGTGAGCGCCTTGCGCTCGGTGCCCTCCAGGAACACCTTGGCCAGGCTCTCCGAAGCGACCTCGCGGTCGTGCGCGTTGGGGCGGCCCCACCAGTGCCGGAAACGCCGGCGCCCGGCCAGCACCAGTTCGCCGACCGTGATGGGGAAGTTGAGGTCGCTGTCGTTGCGCTGCGGGATGTACGCCAGGTCCATGCGGTCGGTGTGATCGTGGCAGTGCACCCCGTTCACCTCCACCACACCGGTGTGGTTCACCAGCCCGCAGATCGCCTTGAACATCGTGCTCTTGCCGGCGCCGTTGGGCCCGATGACGCCGATCATCTCGCCGTGAGCCACACGGAACGACACGTCGTACAGCGCCTCGGTGTGGCCGTAGCGCACCCCGAGGTGGTCGACGTCGAGCACGGTGTCGGGGTGGTGGTGGCCGTGGCTCATGCGCAGCCCAGCCCGTCCTGCAGGGCCGTGAGGTTCTGCGTCATCACCGACACGTAGTCGTCGCCGGCGGCGAGCTGGTCGGCCGAGAGGGTCTCCAGCGTGTGCAGCGCGGCCGTGGCGGCACCGATCTCGTCGGCCACGGTGCGCGCCAGATCTGGTGGCAGGTTGGCCTCGAAGAAGATCGTGCGCACGTCGTTGGCGGCAGCGAACTCGGCGATCGCCTGCAGCGTCTTCGCCGACGGCTCGTCGCCGGGCGAGATGCCGGCGATGGCCACCTGGGTGAGCCCGTAGGCCTGGGCGAGGTAGGCGAACGCGCGATGGCCGGTGACCAGCTGCGTCGAGCGGCACTCGGCGAGGCCGTCGCGGAACTGCTCGTCGAGCGACTGCAGCTCGGCGTCGTATGCCTCGGTGGCGGCCGGCTGCAGCTCGGCCCACGAGTCGGGGGTGACCTGATTCGTGACCATCGTGTCGGCCACCACGCGCAGCATGGTTCGCATGTTGGCAGGGGCCAGCCACACGTGCGGGTCGCTGCCGTCGGCCAGCACTTCGCCCTCGGTGGCGCCATCGGTGCCTGGCAGCGCATCGGTGATGGGCAGCAGCTCCACCACCTCCAGCAGATCCACCCTGTGCACCGACGATGGCAGGCCGGCGATCGCCTTCTCCACGTTCGGCTGGAAGCCGTTGCCGAGGTAGAAGACCACGTCGGCAGACTCCAGCGCGGCGACCTGCTTGGGTGTCGGCTCGTACTCGTGGGCCTCCTCGCCGGGCGGCACGATGGTGACCACACGCACGGCCTCGCCGCCCACGCGGCGCACCATCTCCTCGATCGGGTAGAACGCGACGGCAACCGTGAAGCGGCCGTCGTCGGCGGACTGCGAGGTGCCGCAGGCGGACATACCGGCGACCAGGCTCCCCATCAGCGCACAGCCCGCGGCCACGACGAGCGACGTGCGGGGCGACGTGCGGGGCATGGCGTCACGCTACCGCAGAATAGGAACCGTTCCTGTTGTGGTGGGAATCGCTCTCGGAACAGCGGCTCGCGCGGCCCACCTGGGCGCTAGCCTGCGGCGTGTGAGCACCCCTCCCACAACGGCAACGCCAACGGCAACGGCAGCGGCAGCGGCAGCGCCAATGGCAATGGCAACGGCAGCGGCAGCGGCGCCAGCAGCACTGCCGCCCGCGTTGTCGCCCGCCACCGCGGCCGCCGCTGCGCAGGCGCTGGCCCCGCTGGATCTGCGCCTCACCCGCCATCGGCGGGCAGTGCTGGGGGCGCTGGAGGGCGCCGGCCGGCCGCTGACGGTCGACGAGGTGGTGCAGCGCTCGAGCGTGCCCACGTCCACCGCCTACCGCAACCTCGGCGAGCTGGTCGAGGCCGGCGTCGTGGTGCGGGTCTCGGGTGTGGGCGGCGGCGACCGCCACGAGCTGGCCGAGCAGTTCTCGCAGCACCACCACCATCATCTGGTCTGCGTCGAGTGTGGCATCGTCTCCGACTTCGACCCCAGCGCCCAGCTGGAGAAGCTGATCGCGCGCGAGGTCGATGCGCTGCTGGCCACCAGCGGGTTCCGGGTGACGCAGCACGTGTTCGACGTGCGTGGCCAGTGCCAGGCTTGCCAGGCCAGTGACGGCGAGCCCGGCCAGTGACGGCGAGCCCGGCCGGTGACGGCGAGTCCGGCCGGTAGCCGGCGTGCTCGGTCAGTAGCGGCCCGGCGGTCAGGCGATGGCGGGGGCGGTCTCGCGGTCGCGAACCACGACCGGGGCGGTCGCCGCATGGGCGCGGTCCGGGGCGGCAGCGGCGAGACGCCAGTCGTGTGCGTGGCGCGTCACCCATGGCGCCACCTGCGCCGGGGCGAGCGGGCGCGAGATCAGGTACCCCTGCGCCAGCGTGCAGCCCAGGCGGCGCAGGTCGGCCAGCTGCTCTTCGGTCTCCACGCCTTCGACCACGACCTCCAGGTCGAGCGCGGCGGCCATGCCCACGACCGCGGCGATCACTGCCCGGTCTTCGCGGTGGCGGGCGGCGCGGGCTACGAACGAGCGGTCGATCTTGATCGCGCTGAGCGGGTAGTTGCGCACGTGGGTGAGCGACGAGTACCCGGTGCCGAAGTCGTCGAGCGACAGGCCGATGCCCATCTTGTGCAGCTGCAGCAGGGTGTGCCGTGGCGAGGCCATGCCGGCGCCGGGTCGGCGGGCCAGCGTGGCGCGCTCGGTGATCTCCACCACCAACCGCTCACGAGCGATGTCGTGCTCGCGCAGGATGGCGTCGACGCGGTCGCACAGCCTCCCGTCGGCCAGCTGCGTCGCCGACAGGTTCACGCCGACGAACATGTGGTCGGGCAGGCCGTGCAACGTGCGGCACGCATTGGCCAGCACCATGTCGCCCAGCAGCGGGTCCAGGCCGGCGTCGTCGGCGATGTCCAGGAACGCCAGCGGTGGCAACGTGCCCAGGCGCGGGTGGTGCCAGCGGGCGAGTGCCTCGAACCCCACCGTGTGCCCGGTGACGATGTCGATCACCGGCTGGAAGTAGGCCACCACCTCACCGCGACGGAGGCCGGCTGACAGGTCGTCGGCCAGGCGCCGGCGCTCGTTGGCGTTCGGCAGCCGCTGCAGGTGATCGCGAACGGGGTCGCCGCGGCGGGCCGCCTTCGCCTGGTACATGGCGAGGTCGGCGTCGGCCAGCAGGCCGGTGACGGTGGAGTCGCGCGCTGCCATCGCCGTGCCGACGCTGGCCGTGACGCGCACGGGGCCTTCGTTCAGCAGGTACGGCTCGGACAGCGCTGCTTCGATGCGCTCGGCCAGTACCGACGCCGCCCGCCGGTCGGTGGCCCCGGCGACCAGCACGACGAACTCGTCGCCGCCGACACGGGCGACCAGGTCGGACGGGCGCACCAGGTGCAGCAGCCGGCTGGCCACCTGCTGCAGCAGTTGGTCGCCGGCGTCGTGGCCGAGCAGGTCGTTCACCGGCTTGAACTTGTCGAGGTCGATGAACACCACCGTCGCCCGCAGGTGTGCGTCGAGCAACTCGTCGATGCGTTCGAGCAGCACCGAACGATTGGCCAGGCCGGTCAGCACGTCGTGACGGGCGAGGTGCTCCAGCCGGCGGCGGGCATGGTACAGGTCGCTGACGTCGTGGGCGGTCACCACCATGCCGGCCACCACCGGGTCGTCCAGCAGGTTGACGAACTCGAAGCGGATGGGCCGCGGCTCGCCGTCGGGGTCGGCCGAGCGCATCAGGGCCTCGCAGGTGATGCTGTGTTCGCGGCTGCGAGCGCGGTCGATGGCGCGGGCCAGTTCGGTGGCACTCTCGACGCTGGCGAACCACCACAGGTGCTTGCCGACGGCGATCGACGGGTCGTGGCCGAGCAGCCTGGTGAACGCGTTGTTGACGCTGGAGATGCGGCCTTCGGCGTCGAGCAGCAGCGTGATCGAGGCTGCGTGCTGCATCACCTGCTGGAACCGAGCAGTGTCGCCGGCGGCGACCTCCCACATCCGCCGCTGGGTGATGTCGCGCACCACCACCACCAGGCCGTCGACGCCGGGGATGTCGATGGCGTTGGCCCCGACGATCTCCACCCACTTCCAGCTGCCGTCGGCCACCCGCATGCGGGCTTCGAACGGCGTGCCGACCTGCTTGTTCAGCATCGTGCCGCCCGATGACAGCACCAGCGCGACATCGTCGGGGTGGAACAGCTCCAGCGTCGAGCGCCCCATCCACTCGTCGGCGGAGAGGCCGAGCAATGCCTCCGTTGCCGGGTTGGCGTACGCGAGTTGGAGCGCGGAGTCGACGAGGACCACCGGATCACCGATGGAACGCACCAGTGCCTCGAAGTCGACCACGCCGCCGCTCACATCGACATAGTACGCCCACAGAGTGGTAAATCCAGCACTTAGAGCGGTGGGAATGTGAAACCGGTCACCCCTAGCGCGTGCCCCAGACGAAGCGGTGGGTGTGGATGCCGAAGTACGTGAAGCTCTCCACGCTGCGCACATCGGGGATGGAGCGCACCTCGTCGTCGATCACCGCCAGCAGTCGCGCCGAGTCTTCGCACAGCACCTCGACCAACAAGTCGAACGAGCCGCTGGTGAACACGACGTAGATCACGCCGGCGATGTCGGCGATGCGGTCGGCCACGGCGCGCACGTTGCGTTCCACCCGCACGCCCAGCGCGGCCATCACCGGGTAGCCCAGCGCGAGCGGGTCGGTGACGCCCACCACCTGCACCACGCCCGCGTCGAGCAGGCGCTGCACGCGCAGCCGCGTGGCTGCGGGGGACAGGCCGACCTGCTCGGCCAGCTCGGCGTAGCTGGCCCGGCCGTCGCGCTGCAATGCGTCGATCAGGTGCCGGTCGATGTGGTCGAGGGGGATCACCGGGTACATCATTGCCGCCAGCGCGGGCTCAGGCGATTCCGGCGGAGAGCCCGAAGTCGATGGACAGGTTGGCGCCGGTGATGGGCGCGGCCGCCGGTTGGCAGAGGAACCAGATCAGCTCGGCCACCTCCGCCGGGCGCACGAAGCGGGCGCTCGGGCCTTGCGGGTAACCGGCCAGCAGGCGAGCCAGGTAGCCCTGCGGGTCGCCGTCACCGAAGTCGCGTGCCTGCCCGTGCAGCATCGGCGAATCCACGTCGCCGGGGCACACCGCGTTCACCCGGATGCCCTGCGGCGCCAGTTCGAGTGCGAGCGCCTTGGTCAGCAACGAGACCCCGCCCTTGGATGCGCAGTACACCGCTGCGCCGGCGTTGCCCTGAATGCCCGCGTCGCTGGACAGGTTCACGACCCCGCCCCCGGTCAGCGCCAGATGGGGGATGGCCGCGGCGGTGACGAAGTAGAGCCCCTTCAGGTTCACGCCCAGCACGTGGTCGAACTCGGCCTCGGTGGTGAGTGCGCTCGCGCCTTCCGTCCAGACGCCGGCCGCGTTCACGACGGCATCCAGGCGCGTGCCCCACTCGGCCGCCTGGGCGACGGCGGCGCGGCACTGGGCCACGTCGCGCAGGTCGGCGGTGATCGCCAGCAGGTCGTCACCGGGGGCGGCCGGAAGGGTCTGCAGATCGACGCCCGCCACCAGCCAGCCTCCGTCGCGGAACCGCTGGGTCACGGCCCCGCCGATGCCCCCGGCGGCGCCAGTGACGAGGACGACCGGGACGACCGGGACGACCGGGACGGTGCGCTCTGCGGCGGATGGCTGCGCGGTCATGGCCGCCACGACCGGTCTTCGGGCAGCGCGTTGCCGCCGTCGACCACCAGCAGCTGGCCGGTGATGTAGGAGGCCGCTGGGTCGGCCAGGAAGCGGATCGCGGCGGCGACCTCTTCGGGCGTGCCGCTGCGGCCCATCGGCGTCAGCTGCCCGGCGGCGGTTTCGTGCAGCGTTTGCGAGGAGGTGTCGATCCAGCCGGGGGCCACGGCATTGACGCGCACGCCACTGGCCGCCCACTCGACGGCGGCGGT
>JAUSLQ010000293.1 GCA_030645675.1 Actinomycetota bacterium
GATCAGCAACGCATCCAGCATCGGTGGCAGCACCCCGGCGGCAGCCAGGCGCATCAGCACGCCGCGGCCGCAGTCGACCAGCACGCTCAGCCCCTCGGCGGTGACCAGCGTGGAGGGGCCGGCGCGGCGGGGATCGGGCAGCGGGTTGCCGGTGCCGAGCAGGGTGATGCGCATGGTTCAGGCCTCCAGCAGGCGGTGGATGGACTGCACGAGCGTGGCTTCCACGTCGGCCACCGATTGCTGCTGGTCGTGCCGGAACAGCTGGAAGGCCTCGAACGAGGTGAGCACGTCGATGGCCGCTGCTGCCTGCGCCGCGCCCGGCTTGCCCAGTGCCCGCAGCTCGCCGGCGAACAGCTGCTCGATCTGGCACCGCAGGAAGGAACGCGACAGCGACAACTCGGCCGCGATGAGCGGCTGGAACGGCGCCCGCACGCGTGACACCACACCTACCGACGCGATCGCCTGGAACAGGCGAACCCGTTGCTGCACCAGCCCCCCGACCCGGTCCGGCAAGGGCGCATCGGCCGGGACGGGCAGCGCCGTCAGTGGGTGCAGGCGTCGGTGCTGGCGGGCGATGGCTACACGCACGAGGTCGTCGAGGTCGTCGAAGTAGCGGAACAGCGAGCGCGGCGACAGCCCTGCCCGCTCGGCGATCTCGTCGCTGGACGGCTCGAGGTTGCCCTCCGCGTAGAGCTCCAACATCGCATCCACCACGGCCAGGCGGTTCCGCTCGCGACGCGCGTGCCGCCCGTCTTCCGGCTCGGCCGGCAGGGCTGGGGCGACGGCCGGCCGGCGTGCACTGCTGCCAGCGGCCGTGGGCTTCACGTTCGTACTCATCGCGGCTCCATCGTGCAGACGTGGCCCACTCGCGGGTCGACGCGGCCGGCCAGCAGCTCGCGATAGGTGTGCTCCACCTCGGCGGGGCCGAACGCACGGTGGAAGTGCAGCCACTCGTCGGCCCAGTCGCGGTAGGCCGTCCACGCCTCGGTGGTGCGCGCCTCCAGGCCGTCGCGGCCCCACTCGTGCGTGCGCTTGGCGATCTGCGTGGGAGCGAAGAAGAACTGCGGGGAAGGCCCGCGCATGGCCGACAGCGCGCCCTCGCCCTCGCCGCCGGCCGTGGGTGGCGCCGCGTTCCAGTGCGTGCCGCCGACGATCATGCTGTGCACCAGCCGATCGCCGAAGTGCTGGTGGACGGCGCGGGTGACGGTGGCATCGCCGGCGATGTCGACGTAGGCAGCGGTGCCGACGGGCAGGCCCGAACCCGTCCCTCCGGCGGCCAACGCGTCGTACGTGACCACGTCGTGGTAGCAGCCCAGCTCGCCGACGAACTCGGCGTTGGCGGCCGACGTCAGGCCCACCACCCGCACGCCGGCGCGGCGGCTCAGCAGGTGGGCGACACCGATGGCGGTCTTGCTGGAAGCGCTGGACACGACGACGCAGCCGCCCAGGAACCCGCTGTCGGCCAGCATGTCGTCGATGACGAACGAGGTGAAGAACAGCGGCCACAGCACCATCTGGTGCGGCTCGCGCTCGGTGTCGTACACGGGGTCGGCGGCGGCGTAGACGTAGCGGTTGTAGGCCGCTGCCATCGCCGCACGGTGGGCGGCGGTGTCGGAGAAGCCGCGGTCGTCGAGCCGGCCGGGCTGCACGATCAGCTCGGTGGCCATCGGCAGGTAGCCGTATACGCGAGCCCCCTCGGCCAGCGAACCGACCGTGGTCTCGACCACATCGGCGAAACCCCACACCGGCACCCGCCCCCACTGCACGGGCTCCTCCTGCCCAGCACCGGCACCGGCCGCCCCGGCCGTATCGGCCTCACCGCCGCCGGCCTCACCGCGGCCGGCCCCACCGCCGCCGGCCTCACCGTCATCGCCCGCCGCCGGGAAGAACTGCCAGTACTGCAGCGCGTCGCCGAACACGGCATACGTGATGTTGTTGGAGGTGAGCGCGAACGAGCGCACCAGCAGCCGCGCCTGCCCGGGTTGCAGCGCGGCGGCGGGCGGCTGCACCACACGCACACGTTGCAGATCGTGGCGGTCGACCTCGAACTGCATGGCTCAGCCCTTCGCTACCGGCCGGGCGAACTGCACGACCTCGCCACGGTTGATGCTGACCCAGTCGCGCGCCTCCAGGTAGGGGCGGAACGACGTGGCGATGGCCTGCAGGTGCCGGGTCGTCTTCGGGCGCTGCAGTTCGAACAGGTACGGGAACTCCAGCCAGGCGGTGACCGCCTGCCACAGACGCACCGCTGCCTCGCCGGTGGGCGGGTGCAGCAGCACCGGCCCGAACAATGCCTGGCCGTCGGGGAAGACCAGCGTTGGCACGCCGTAGCCGCCGCAGTCGAGCACCCGCTGGTGCTCGGCCCGAACCTCGTCGTGCGTGGTGGGGTCGGCGATGGCGGCATCCACCAGGGCCGGGTCGAGGCCGATCTCCTGCAGCAGGTGGCGGGCCACCGCGGGGTCGTGGGGCTTGTGGCCGTCCTCGTGCAGCGCCTTGCCGGCACGGGCATACCAGGCATCGAGCCAGGCCATGTCGGTGCGGCGCAGCAGGGCTCCGATGCGCATCATGCTCCAGCCGTAGCTCCAGTCGCGCTCCCACGGGTGCTTCTTGCCCTCCACGCGGTTCACCTCTTCCAGGCTGAAGAAGCGCCAGTTGACGGTGAGGCCCAGATGGTCGCGCACGGAGCGCATCCACAGCGAGGTCTGGTAGGCGAACGGGCACATCACGTCGAAGTGGAAGTCGACGGACTGCACCTCGGCCGACTGCACGTGTCCCGACTGCAGGTTGCCGGGAGCCCCAGGACCGGTCATGGGCGAACCGTAACAGTTGACAGTCACTCTGACAAGTCATATCGTGCCGGCATGCTGAGCGAACCGGGGTTCCAGGGCCGCATCGGCCGCACCTACCAGGAGAGCGAGCCGTGGTGGCCCACCCTCCCCGGCGGTCTGGGCGGTCCCAACGTGGTGATGATCGTGCTCGACGACACCGGCTTCGCACACTTCAACTGCTACGGCAGCACGCTGCAGACACCGAACATCGACCAGCTGGCGGCCGGCGGCCTGCGGTACACCGGCTTCCACACCACCGCGCTGTGCAGCCCCACCCGCGCCTGCCTGCTGTCGGGCCGCAACCACCATGCGGTGGGCATGCGCGGCGTCAGCAACTGGAACACCGGTTTCCCGCACATGCGCGGCGGCATCACACCACGCGCGGCCACCATCGCCGAGCTGCTGCGCAACCACGGCTACGCGACATACGCGGCGGGCAAGTGGCACTTGGCCCCGATGGAAGAGACGTCGGCGGCAGGCCCGCACCACAACTGGCCGCTGCAGAAGGGCTTCGACAAGTTCTACGGCTTCCTGCAGGGCGAGAGCGACCAGTTCAGCCCGGAGCTGACGCGCGACAACCACCACCTCGAGCCGCCCGCCACCCTGCCCGATGGGCGGCCGTACCACTTCAGCGAGGACATCGTCGACCAGAGCATGGGCTGGGTGCGCGACCTCGTGTCGGTGCGCCCCGACCGGCCGTTCTTCCTGTACCTCGCGTTCGGTGCGATGCACGCGCCCCACCAGGCGCCTGCCGACTACCTGGCCCGCTGGAAGGGCCGGTTCGACGAGGGGTACGACGTGCTGCGCGACCGCTGGTACCAGCGTCAGGTCGAGCTGGGCGTCGTACCGGCGGGCACCACCCAGGCGCCACGCAACCCGGGTGTCCCCCCGTGGAACGACCTCACCCCGAACCAGCAGGCGTTCTCCTGCCGGCTGCAAGAGGCGTTCGCCGCGATGCTGGAGCACACCGACGACCAGATCGGCCGCCTCACCACCTTCCTGCAGCAGCACGACCTGCTCGACGACACCGTCATCATGGTGCTGTCCGACAACGGCGCCAGCCGCGAGGGCGGCCCGTTCGGCGTGATGAACGAGTTCAGCTTCTTCAACGGCAACTTCGAGGACATCGACCGCATCGTCGAGCACCGCCTCGACGACATCGGCACCGCGCACTCGCACAGCAACTACCCCTGGGGCTGGGCGCAGGCCGGCAACAGCCCGCTGCGCTGGTACAAGCAGAACACCTACGGCGGCGGTGTGCGCGACCCGTTGGTGGTGCACTGGCCGGCGGGCATCAGCGCGCGCGGCGAGGTACGGCACCAGTTCTGCCACGCAGTCGACATCGCCGCCACCGTCCTCGACATCACCGGCGCGCCGGCGCCGCAGCACGTGGCCGGCCACGAGCAGATCCCGATGCACGGGCGCTCCATCACTTCCACGTTCGACGACGCGGCCGCTCCCCCGCCACGCCGCGTGCAGTACTTCGAGCAGATGGGGCACCGCGGCATCTGGGCCCTCGACGCCGACGGTGCGGCGTGGAAGGCCACCACCTACCACGTGCCGGGCCATGCCTACGACGACGACGAGTGGGAGCTGTTCCGCCTCGACGACGACTTCTCCGAGTGCCACGACCTCGCTGCCGCCCAGCCGGAGAAGCTGCGCGAGATGATCGACCTGTGGTGGAGCCAGGCCGGCGAGATGGGTGTGCTGCCGCTCGACGACCGCACGATCGAGCTGTTCGGCGGCACCCCGCGCCCGGGCACGCCGCACGCCCGCACGTCGTACGACTACCTCGCGCCCATCTCGCACATCCCCTCCGACGTCTGCCCGCCGCTGGGTGGCCGCAACTGGACGCTGACGCTGGAGACGACGGTGGGCGCCCAGCCCGCGCAGGGTGTGCTCTACGCCCGCGGCAATCACAGCGTGGGCCACTCGTTCTTCCTGAAGGACGGGCTGCTGCACTTCGACTACAACGCGCTCGGCGAGCGCTACCGGGCCACTGCGCCCCTCACGCTCGTAGCCGGCGAGCACACGCTGACCGCCCGATTCGAACGCAGCGGCAAGGGCGGGGTGCTGCACATCGGCGCCGACGGCACCGACCTGGCATCCGCCGAGGTGCCGCGCATCGTCCGCATGCTGGGCTCCACCGGCCTCGACATCGGGCGCGACGGCGTGGCCCCGTCGGTCGACGACTACGCGGCGCCGTTCGCGTTCACGGGCACCATCCACCGCGCCCGCTTCGACATCCACACGCGACGCGACGCGGCCGACATCGCCGCCACCGCCGCCGCCGAACTTGCACGGGAGTGACCCATGGCTGACACAACCACTGATCTGGTGCTGGATTCGCTGCAACGGCGGATGAAGGCGATGCACTCGCTGTACCACCAGGCCGTCGACTCGATGAACCTCGAGCACGTGAACCACTTCGAACGCGAGGGTGTGGTGCCCATTGCGTTCTGCCTGTTCCACATCACCAACATGATCGACGCCTCGTTCATGTTGATGACCGGCGCGCCGCCGATCTGGAACGAGGAGTGGCAGCAGCGGGTGGGCATGGCGATCGACGACCACGGCAAGCACCGCACGGTCGACGAGATGGTCCACCAGCGGATCGGCGACTACGAGGCCTTCCAGGAGTACATGCGCGCAGTGTTCACTCGCACCGAGGAGTGGCTGGCCCAGCTCGACCCCGCCGAGCTCACGCGCGTCGTCATCCAGCGGCCGTTCCCTCCACAGATCGCGTCCACCTACAGCGCACGGGTGGCGGGGCCGCAGGGCATCACACTGCTCGACGCCACCGAGTGCTGGATCTACCAGCACGGCCTGCGCCACATGGGCGAGATCGAGCTGGCGCGCGGTCTGGTGGGCCTGGGTGGCATGACGTCGTAGCGCGCCCCCACTGCACGCCGCAAGGAGTAGACAGCAGTCATGATCATCGTCACCGGCAGCGTGCACGTTCGGCCCGAATCGCTCGACGAGGCGCTGCGCCTCAGCCTGCAGCACGTCCACCGTTCGCGCACCGAGCCAGGCTGCCTGCTGCACTCCGTGCACCACGACGTGGAAGACCCGAACCACCTGGTGTTCCTGGAGCACTGGGCCGATCGCCACGCGCTGCTGGCGCACTTCGCGGTGCCCCGGTCGCACGAGTTCGTGAACGCGCTCGCCGCTGTGGCCGCCGAGCCGCCGAAGATGGAGATCTACGAGGGCGCGCCACTCGCGCTGTGAGGCGCAGAGCCCACCAGCATGCGGGCGAACCTCAGCGCGTGCTGCAACGAATCGGTGAACGCCTCACCCTTCCACGCGATGTCGAACGCGGTGCCATGGTCCACCGACGTGCGCACGATCGGCAGGCCGAGCGTGACGTTCACCCCGGTGTCGAACGCGATCAGCTTCATCGGCCCATGGCCCTGGTCGTGGTACATGCACACGATCGCGTCGTAGCGGCCGCGGTGCACCGCCTGATGGAACACGGTGTCGGCCGGGTGCGGCCCGGTGGCGTCGATGCCCTCGTCGACCGCTGCCGCGATGGCGGGCGTGATGTGCTCGATGTCGTCGGTGCCGAACAGGCCGTGCTCGCCGGCGTGGGGGTTCAGGCCGCACACGGCGATGCGCGGCCGAGCGATGAATCGGCGCAGCACCTCGTCGGTGAGGCGGATGACGTCGAGCACCCTCTCGGGCCGCACCCGGCGAATGGCTTCGGCGAGCGAGCAATGGGTGCTCACATGCGTGACCGCCAGCGAACCGTGCGGCAGCGCGGCAGTCAGCATCATCGTCACCTTCTGCACCCCGCAGATCGCTGCGATCATCTCCGTGTGGCCCACGAACGCCGGGTCGGTCAGCTGCGTCGCCTCCTTGTTCATCGGCATGGTCACCAGGCCCGCAACCGCCCCTGACAGCGCGTCGCGGGTGGCCCGCTCGACGTAGGCGCGGGCGGCCGCACCCGACGCGGCGTCGAGCAGGCCCGGCCGGTGGTCTGCCGCCGAGAGCAAGCCGAGATCGACGATGGGGAGCCGACCCCAGGGCACGTCGAGGCCCAGCAGTGCGGCACCGTGGCGCAGGACGGCCACATCGCCGTACACGACCACGTCGTCGCCCAGCCCGCCCGCGCAACACAGCCGCAGCACGATCTCCGGGCCGACACCCGAAGCATCGCCCATCGTCACCGCCAGAGGTGCGCTCACCGGTGAACCCGCGTCGGCGGGCGGTGGGAAGTGGCCATCGGCCGTACGGTACCGCCCGGCGCGTGGCGCGGGCGCCTCGCAGAGAGCGATCACCGCGCAGTGAGCAGTTGCACCAGCGAGTCCGGCCGGCCAAAGCCGCCCGCGCGGGTGACGACGAGCGGCCCGCGGCCGCGTTGGTCGCGACTCCAGGGCATGCCGGGTGCGATGAACCCGCCCACCAGCCGGGGCCCGTCGCCGAGGAACTCCGCCGCGGTGTCGCCGCCGATGATCACGATGGTGTTGGGCTGCAGGCCGCGAGCGATCGCTCGCGCCTCGCACGCCAGCACGCCGGCGGCGCAGTGATGCAACGCTCCTGAGGGCGCAGGTGCGGTCACCACCGTCACTCCCAGGCGCGCCGCCCGCAACTGCACGATCTGCTCGGCAGCCATCGCGTGGGCGCTGCCGCACAGCACCATCACTGGGCCGAGCAACGTGGGCACCACTTGCCCACCGTACGAGGCTCTGGCCGCCACGGCGGCGTCGGCCGCGAACCGGGCGGTGAACGCCGCGCCGATCGGCCCGGCCGGGCCGACCACCACGACATCGGCGCCGGCCAACACCTGGGCGAGCGCCACCATCGTTTCCGTGTCGGGCACGTCGCACACGCCCACGGGGTCTGCGCCGGCCAGCCACTCGCGCAGCGCATCGGGCCCACGGAGCAGCAGCGCCTCGGGCAGTTGCTCGATCACCGAGGCCAGCGGCGCACCGTGCACGTGCACCACGCCGTCTCGGCACGTGCGCCCCATCTCGGGCCACGCGGGCAGCAGCACGATCCGCTCTCCGGCCGCGCTCCGAGCCCGCAACTCGTGCACCCAGTTGCCGCGCAGGGTGGAGTCGATCTTGTGCGCCCTCCAAGCCGCTGCCTGGATGCCTGCAACGGCGGCGGCGCGGGCAGCGGCCCCGCCCGCCGTCAGCCGCCGCGACCCGAGGTCGACCACGGCGTTACCGGCCGGCGCCCAGCCCACCGTCACCGGCACCGGCCCCTGCACCGCAGCGAGCAGGCCGGCGACCTCGAACGCGCCTGTGCGATCGTCGGCGGCGACCAGCCATTCCCTCACCTGCCGGACTGTACCGGCACCGCCCCCGCCACCCTCCCCCGCCACCATCGGGGTCGAATACCCGCACATCTGTCGGGGTTCCGCGCCCAGGCGACAGGACTGGCGGGGAATCGCGCCCAGCGGTGCGCGGCCGGCGGGTGGGCCGGGCGGCGAGCCAGGCGGTGGGTGGGTGGGTGGGTGGGTGGGTCAGTTGACCTTGCGGTCGTGGCCTTCCCAGTAGGGGGCGCGCAGGTCTTTCTTCAGCACCTTCATGGCGCCGGACAGCGGCAGCGGTTCGGCCCGGAACTCGATGCTCTTGGGCACCTTGTAGCCGGCGATCCACTCACGCGAGTGCGCGATCAACTCGTCGGCGGTGGCCCCGGCACCGTCGCGCAGCACCACGATCGCGTGCACGGCCTCGCCCCAGTGCTCGCTGGGAATGCCGATGACAGCCACCTGCAGCACGGCCGGATGGCTGGCCAGCGCGTTCTCCACTTCGGTGGAGTACACGTTCTCGCCACCGGTGACGATCATGTCCTTCACCCGGTCGACCAGGTACAGGTACCCGTCGCTGTCCAGGTAGCCGGCATCGCCGGTGTGGTACCAGCCACCGCGGAACGCGTCGGCCGTCGCCTCCGGCTTGTGCCAGTACTCGGTCATGTAGTTGCCAGAGCGGGCACACACCTCGCCGGGGTCGCCGGGGGGCAGCAGGTTGCCGTCGTCGTCCTGGATCGACAGCACCACGCCGGGCATCGGCATGCCGGCCGAGCGCAGGTACTTGCCGCCGGCGCGGTGCTCGGCGGGCCCCAGCAGGGTGAGCACGCTGGAGCTCTCGGTCATGCCGTAGCCCTGCCACACGTTGACGTCGGGGTACAGCGCCAGCACCTTCTCCAGCAGGGCCTGGGGCATCGGCGAGGCCCCGTACACCAGGTCGAGGAAGCTGGCCAGGCCGGAGGGACGGAACTCGGGGTGGGCCATCACCAGGCCGATCATCGTCGGCACCATCACCGTGGTGGTGGGCTGGTACTGCTCGACCGCGGCCATCACGGCCTTCGGCTCGAACATCGGAACGATCACCGAGTGGGCGCCGAGTGCCGGGCCGCCGAGCACACCGAACATCGACGCCGCGTGGAACATCGGGGTCTGCATCAGGTTCACCGTGTCGCGGCTCATGTGCAGCGTCATCATCACGTGGTACGCGTTGAGGATCTCGGCGCGTTGGTCGAGCAGCACGCCCTTGGGCAGACCGGTGGTGCCGCCCGTGTACATCAGCACCACCGGATCGGTCTCCTCGCCCTCGTCGGGCACCATCGGGGCCGAAGCGAGCAGGTCGTCGTAGGTCACGGTGTGAGGCACGTCGCCCTGGCCGACCAGCACGACGTGTTCGATGCCGGCCTCCTCCTTCACCTTGTCGATCAACCCGGCGAACAGGAAGTCGACGAACACCGTCTTGGTGCCCGAGTTGCGCAACACGTAGGCCAGCTCCTTGGGGGCGAAGCGCAGGTTCAGCGGGTTGATGACGCCGCCGCCGAGGAACGCAGCGTGGTACATCTCCAGGTACTCCGGCGAGTTCAGCGTCATCACCGCAAAACGATCGCCACGGTCGATGCCCAGCGACCGCAGCCCACCGATCAGCCGGGTGACGCGGTCGAAGTGCTGCGCGTACGTGGTGACAACACCCGACGAGGTGTTGGTGGCGCAGGGGCGATCGGAGTTGCGGTCGACGGCGGGCAACAGCAGGCGGTGGTAGATGAGCT
>JAUSLQ010000296.1 GCA_030645675.1 Actinomycetota bacterium
CGCGCGGGCGCATGGCGGCGCATGATGCGGCGACCGAGGCTGGTCTTGTGCACCTCGTCGGCCCCGTCGTAGATGCGGGCCGCACGTTCGTGCCGGTACCAGTAGGCCAGCACGGTGTCGTCGGTGACGCCCAGCGCCCCGTGCACCTGGATGGCCAGGTCGACGGCCTTCAGCATCGTGTTGGCCACCGCGAACTTGATCGCGGCGATCTCGTCACGGGCGTTGGCCGCGCCGTGGCAGTCGATCAACCACGCCGCGTGCAGCGTCTGCAGGCGAACGCCGCGGATCTCCGCGTCCAGCTCGGCGGCCCAGTGCTGGATGACCTGCTTGTCGGCCAGGGTGGAACCGTCGGCGTCGACCACCCGCTCGTTGGCACGGGTGCACATCATCTCGAACGCACGGCCGGCGATGCCCAGCCAGCGCATGCAGTGGTGGATGCGGCCCGGGCCCAGCCGGTCCTGCGCGATCAGGAAGCCGGCGCCCTCGGGGCCCAGCAGGTTGTTGCGCGGCACGCGGCACGACTGGTAGCTGACCTCGGCGTGGCTGCCCAGCCCCGAGCCGGAGTGGCCCATCACGCTGACGTTGCGCACGAGGTGGAAGCCGGGGCTGTCGGTGGGAACCAGGATCATGCTGGCTCGCTGGTGCGGCGGAGCATCGGGGTTGGTGACTGCCATCACGATCGCCAGCGCGGCACCGTCGGCCGCGGTGGTGAACCACTTCTGGCCGTTGATCACGTAGTCGTCTCCGTCGGTGACGGCCGTGGTGGCCAGCAGCACCGGGTTCGAGCCGGCGGTCTCGGGCTCGGTCATCGAGAAGCAGCTGCGGATCTCGCCGGCCACCAGCGGGCGCAGCCAACGCTCGCGCTGCTCGTCGTTGGCGTACTTGTGCAGGATCTCGATGTTGCCCGCGTCGGGCGCCTGCGTGCCGAACACGGCCATGCCCAACGGGCTGCGGCCCACCGCCTCGGCGAACAATCCGTGGTCCACCATCGACAGCCCGAGGCCGCCGAACTCCACCGGGTGGTTCGGCGCCCACAGGCCCATCTGCTTCACCTTCGCCTGCGCGGATCTCACACGTTCGTCCAGCACCTCGGGGTCGCCGTGGAGCAGCTCGCCCTCCAGCGGGATGACCTCGCGGTCCATGAACTCGCGGATCATCGCGAGCATCGTGGTCATCTCTTCGGACACGTTGAAGTCCATGGCTGCCTCCCTGGCGATCGCCCCCAACCTACGAGCACGCCGAGCCAGGGCACAGGGCCGATGGTCACCGGCCAGTCGTCGCCAGCGCCGCCGGGGGCCGCTGTCTCCGGCCGATCTGCTTCGGGCTCGTGCAAGCGAGGAGCCGAACAGCGTTCAGGTCATGGTCTCCGGCCGTTCTGAGCCGGTGCGGGATGACGTGACTCGGGGGGACCCGTCTGCTGGGGAAGAGACGGGGGACGTGGCTCAGCGGGCGGCGCAGGTGGTGGCCGGGTTCAGCGTCCAGGTGCGTGTGGGTGGCGCGACGCGTGAAATCGACTTCAGTGGAAGAACTCGACCACGAACACGGCGGCGTCGTCGGGCTCCACGTGGTGGGCGCGCATCGGCGGGATGTCGAGGTGCTCGCCCGCGCCGACCTCGACGGCGTCGTCCGGAGCGTCTTCGAACACGAACCGCACGGAGCCGAAGTGCACGCACAGTCGCCCCCACACGCCATCGGCCACCTTGTGCGCGCCCAGCAGTGCGGCGGGCACCGTCGCGGCGGTGAACTCGGGGGTGGTGCGGGTGAGGGCCAGTCCCTGCGGCATCTCCGGTCGGTCCATTGGGCGCTCCTCTCGGGGGCAGCGGGCGATCAGTACGTGTTGACGGTGCTCTGGAACTTCTGCATCAGGTGTGGGCCGGCCTCGATGGGTGCGTACTTCGGCACCTCGCCGGGCGCCAGGCACGACGGGATGCACTCGATGACGGCATCCCAGTTGGCGTTGTGGAAGAACGCGATCGACTGGCGCCTGCCGGAGGGCACCTGCACGCGATGCATCGTGGATCGCCAGCGGTCGTTGGTCCAGCGGGCCATCGCGTCGCCGAGGTTGACCACGAACGAGCCGGGCTCGGGATGGGCGTCGTGCCACGCTCCGCCGGCCGACTGCACCTGCAGGCCACCCTGCACAGGGTCGGCCAGCAACACGGTCAGCGTGCCGTAGTCGGTGTGGGCACCGGCGCCCATCTGGCCCGGCAGCGCACCGTCGGCGGCCGGGTAGTTCAAGGCCCGCATGGCGCTGGTGTGGCGCGTGATCATCGGGTCGAAGTGGTGCTCTGGCAGCGCCAGTGCCAGCGCCATCAGTCGCAACAACCGCGCCGACAGGTCGGCGAGAGCA
Source organism: Actinomycetota bacterium (assembly GCA_030645675.1). GTDB lineage: Bacteria > Actinomycetota > Acidimicrobiia > Acidimicrobiales > Ilumatobacteraceae > UBA668. The sequence goes on from JAUSLQ010000296.1 coordinate 2,351, forward strand.
CGGAAGTAGGCCTCCCACGCCGGGCGCAGTGCCGGCAGCGCAGCCGGCCACAGATTGGCCGACCACGCGAACGCCTCGTCGGGGTCGGTGATCGTGTGCGTCGGCGCGTCCACGGGGCCGATGGCGAAGCTCTCCTTCAGGTCGGGGTGACCGTCTCGGCCCAGTGAGGCGGCCAATGACTCGCCGGCGACGGGGGAGTAGCCGTACGGGTACCCGGGCCGCGGCATCGCCACCTGCATGCGCTGGGCCAGTGGCAGGTCGAAGAACGCCCGCGACGTGCTCCAGGCGTCGGTCACCACCTGCTGGGGCACACCGTGGCCGACGACGGTGAGGAAGCCCACACGCTCGCACGCCTCGGCGATGGCGGCGGGCGCGGTGCGCGAACTGATGTCGATGACGGGTACCCAGCTCACGGCCCCACCGTATCCGGGGTGCTCACAGCCAGCGGCGCCGGCGCGGGCGGGCCACGTCTGGCCAGCGGCGCAGGAACGTTCGGCGGACCTCGGCGGCCTCAGCCCGTTGGGCCGCGTACAGCAGGCCCAGCACGAACCCTGCCCGGCCGCTGACACCCCGGCCGCCGGCCAGCTGCTGGGCCACCTGGGCGGCGATCGCCGCGTCCTGGTGGCGACCGAGCTCCCCGGTGACGAACTCCAGTTGGCGCTCGAACTGCCGTGCCGGCTTGCCGAACACGGGGGCGACGGCTCCCACCGCGTAGCGGGCACGTTTGGCACGGATGCGGGCGCGGTGCCACTCCTCGTCGGAGCTGGTGCGGCGGAGACCGGCGACCTCGCGCGCCAGCCGGCGCCACGCCTTCGTCACCAACGGCGGCAGCACGTCGGCACAGGTGCCCTCTGCGGCCGCGGTCAGCGGCGGGTCGTTGGCCGCCAGCACCAGCGCGTCGAGCAGCGCCAGGTAGCGCTGGGTGGTCATGTCGCCGGTCACCTGGCGCCGTGCGGCTGCGGCCTCCGCCTGCAGCCTGCGCCGCACCAGCCGCTCGGCCAGCGACGCGTCGGGGTGGTGCAGCGCCTCCAGGCCGGCCAGCAGCCGTTGCTGCAGCACCTCTCGATCCCTGCTGGTACCCAACCGATCGGCGAACCACGCCAGCTCGTGGCCGAGTTGCTGCCCCCACTCCCTGTCGACGAGTGGTCCGAACACTTGCAGCCCGCTGCGCAACCGGCGGGCAGCCACGCGCATCTGGTGCACGGCGTCGGGCAGGTCGCGGCGCAGGCGAAGGTCTTCGGCCTGGAAGGCGGCGGCGTGGCGCGCCAGGTGGGCGCGCACGGCCGCACCAGCGGGCTGCTGTGGCGTCACCTCGTCGGCGGCCACGATGTCGGGTGGGCCTTGCGCCGCCGGCCCCAGTGCGCGCACCGCCTTCGACATGAAGTTGCTCTCCGTCGCTCCCGCCGCGATGAGGCCGGCCACCACCGCGTCGAGGTCGTCGGCGGTGCGGCCGCCGGCAGCCTCCACCTCCAGCTCGCGGAAGCGGGAAGTGGTGCGCCCGCGGGCCACCACCCGCACGCGGTCGTCGGTCAGCTCCGCCAGCGGCTGCCCGTCGGCGCCGGTCAGCGCCACCCGGCGGCGCGTGGTGTGCAGCGTGGCCACCGGTGCCAGCGGCGCGCCGCGGGTGATGCCCAGCACGATCGTCGCCAGCGCGTCGGGAGGGCTCTGCGGCGTGGCGCCCGGCGTGGCCAGCGGCAGGTGCAGTTCGTCGCGAGCGTGGTCGCTCACCGGATCGTCGGTCCCGTCTGCTGCCGCGCCCGCACCATCCTGCGGTTCGACGTCGTCGGGTGGCAGCTTCAGGTGCCAGCCGTCGTCGTCGCCGCCGGTGCGCCGGCGCAGCGTCACTCGCTGCCGTGCCAGCCGCAAGTCGGCCGTGTCGAAGTAGGTGGCCTCCAACTGCAGCGTGGGCCGCACCTCCGCACGGGCCGCACCCGCCATGCCGGCCAGCGCTGTCGGGCGCGGCACGCGAAACCCGTCCGGCACCTCCAGCTTGCGTTCGATCTCACGATGGACGTCAGGTGTGCGCATCACGGCCCTTCACTCGACCACTCGAAGCGTGCCAGGTACGTCCATGCGGCGCAACCGGCGCAATGTCAGCAGCGGAGCGACTGCGACCGCCAGCACACCCAACACCACCGACGTCAGCAACGTGGTGGGCGACACGATCGTCTCCAGCGTCATGTCGGGCATGGTGGAGGCGATCACGCTGGTGGTCACCCAGCGCACCAGCAACGTGCCCACGCCCACCCCGATGGCGGTGCCCAACACTCCGTACAGCAGGCCCTCCACCACTTCCAGGGCCAGCACCCGGCGCACAGGCAGGCCGAAGGCGAACAGCGTCGCCCGCTCGCGCGCCCGCTCGTCGGCGTTGATGCTGGTGGCGTTGTAGGCGATCAGCAGAGCGAGGAAGACGATGAAGCCCTGCAGCACCCGGAACACCGACGTGTAGCTGGCCATGGTGTCGCGCAGCACCTTGCCGGCCGTGGCCACCGGCTGCACCGACGCCACGCCGGGCTGCCCGAACAGTGCTCGTTGCACGTCGGCGGGTGTGTGGCCCGCAGCGGGCAGCACGTACAGCTGGTTGGCGATGCCCTCGGCGCCGAACGTGGCCAGCTGTGAGCGGTCGAGGTAGACGTTGAAGCGGAACGGGCTGGGATGCACACCGGCAACCTGCACGGTCGTGCGCACGGTGGTGAAGCCCAGCCCGTCGCGCGCCGGGTGCTGCATCGTGACGGTGTCGCCCACCTGCAGGCCGAGGTCGTCGGCTGCGCTCTGCGAGATGACGATGCCGTCGCCGGCCGCAACCGCCGGGTCACCACGAACGAGCGTGGGTGACCAGACCTCGCTGTTCATGTCGATGGCTTCGATCAGCACGTCGAACTCGGTGCCGTTGTCGGCGATCAGGCTGCCGCCCACCCGCAGCACCGGCTCTACCGCGCCGACCGCCGGCGACGACTGGATCGCGATCAGTTCCCCACCGCCGACCAGCACGAACCCGTCCAGCGCAACGGCCACACGATCCGGGTGGTCGGCCAGGACCTCGCGCTCGTTGGTGTCGATGGTGCCCAGGAACGAGTCGAGCATGCCCATGATCGCGACCAGCGTGCTGACCGCTGCACCGATGCCCAGCGCGGTCAGCAACGTGCGGCGGGGAGTGCGCAGCACGTTGCCCAGCGGCATCCGGCGAAACGCGCTGCGCGGCCACGGCAGGTGGCGCAGCAGCACCGACAACCCGCCGCGGGCCGAGCGGTGGGTGGTGGTGATCGCATCGACGGGGGCCATCCGAACCGCCCGCAGCACGGGCCACGCCGTTGCCAGCAGGGGCAGCACGAAGCCGAGTACAGCGCCGCCGACGAACGTGCTCATCTGCAGGTCGGTGTGCCACACGGGCATCGGCAGCACCTCGGTGTACACCGGGCGCAGGGCCGCGATGGCCAACGCCCCCACGCCCATGCCCAGCAGCACGCCGAGCACCGCGATCTGCGCGCCCACCAGCATCGGCCGAACGGCCAGCTGTCGGCGAGAAGCGCCCAGCGCCATCGCGATCCCGATCTCCCGGCGCTGCGCCTCCACCATCCGGTTCGACAGGTTGAACGCCCCGAACGCGGCACCGGCGAGGATCAGCGCGGCGAACACGTTCCACACCTTCTGGTCGCCCTCGATGTCGTCGTACAGCAGCTGGTAGGCGGGCTCGTCGGCGCGGGTCATCACCGTCACACCCAGCTGCAGGCCCGACGCGTCGAATGCGTCGGCCAGCTGCTGCGCCACCTGTCGCACCACCTCCGGGCTGCCGGCGACGTCGGGCCGCAGTTGCAGCACGAGATCGTTCACCCGCCCCGGGTCACCGGCCAGCTCCTGGGCCGTGGTCAGGGGCACGAACAGCACTGCCAGGTTCGCCTGCGCGAAGAAGCCGCCGTCGTCGGTGGTGATGAAGAAGTACTCGGGCGCCAGCCCCTGGCCGACGTACTGCACCTGCTGGTCGCCGCTGATGGCAACCGTGCCGGTCGCAGGCAGGTCGTAGAACTGGGCGAAGTTGCGTTCCAGGACCGCGACCGCCGCGCCGTCGTCGGCAGCGCGCAGCGTGCGGCCTCTGTCTTCGGCCACGAACGCCTGCGTCAGCTGCGGGCCACCGTCGCTCACGTCCAGCCCCACCAGCTTGCCGGGCACCAGGATCGACGTGTCGCCGGTGGAGGCATCCACCTGTGTCGCCACCACCAGGCGCTCCTCGGCAACGACGGCCACCGACGGGTCGGGTAGCGCCTGCAGCACGGCCAGCATCGCCCCCTGCGGCGCGTCGGCGCCCTCCAGGGCGCGCACACGCAGGTCGTACATGCCCGTGAGGCGGAAGCTCTCGTCGTTCGACTGTCGCCGCCAGGTGGCAGTGCTGCCCAGTGCTGCGTAGACGCCTGTGCCGATGGCGATGACCAGCGCGATGGCGGCTACCTGCAGCCAACGCTTGCGCAGGTCTCTGGCCGCCCAGCGCAGCACGAACAGCGGGCGCACGGCTGCCTACCAGTGCAGATCTGCGACGTCGGCGTGCCCGGCCGCGGGAGGCCCGTCGCTGACGATGCGGCCGCCGCTGAGCTCGACGACGCGGTCGGCGATGCGCGAGATCTCGCGGTTGTGGGTGACGACGACGACCGTGTGCCCCGCCTCCGCCTGGCGGCGCAGCACGTCCAGCACTTGCACGCCGGTGCGGAAATCGAGGTCGCCGGTGGGTTCGTCGGCCACCAGCACCGGGTTGCCGGTGGCCAGCGCGCGGGCGATGGCCACCCGTTGCTGCTCGCCGCCCGACAGCTCGGAGGGGTAGTGGTGCAGCCGGTCGGCCAGGCCCACGTCGCTCAGCGCCTGCGCCGCCTTGGCCGCTGCGCCACGGGCGACGCCACCGATCTCCACCGCGCACTGCACGTTCTCCACGGCGGTCAGCGTGGGGAACAGGTTGAACGTCTGGAACACGAACGACACCGTGTCGCGGCGGAAGCGGAACAGGTCGCGGCGGCGGGCGCCTGTGACCTCGTGGCCGCCCACCTGCACGCGGCCTTCGCTGGCCACGTCGAGCGCTCCGATCAGGTTGAGCAGGGTGGTCTTGCCGCTGCCACTGGGGCCCAGCACCACCACGAACTCGCCTTCGTCGATCTCGAGGTCCACGTCGCGCAGGGCATAGACCACGCCGCTGCCCACGTCGTAGCGGCGCGACACGCCCTGCAGCACCACCGCCGGGTTGACGTCGGCCCGGTGCCCAGGATGCAGCGACGCGACCGATTCGGTTGCTGCCATGGCTGCAGTGTCCGCCGCCGGGGCGCGGTGGGGCAAGAGCCGCAAGTCCTGCCGAGCTGAGGGTCACTCTCGTCGGTGCCCCCGAGCCGTGATCAGAAGGCGGCGGCCTGCCAACCGGTGACGTCGATGATCACGTGCGTGGTCTGGGTGGATCGGATGCAGAACGAGCCGTCGAGCAGCCCGACGATCGCCCCGTTGGCCGTCGCGCCACCGGGCCGGTAGTTCAGTGCCGAGATCGCCGGCGGGGCCGAGGCCGGCGTGTTGCACGGCCAGACGGCGATGTTGCCGTTGGCCGGCGGGCCGGCGGCGGTGATGTTCAGCACGACCGAGTTGGCCAGGCCGTCGCCGGGCACGCCCGCCTCCATCTGCGGGAAGACGATGTACGTCGTGCCACCGATGAGCGCCGATTCGTTGTCGCGGCCCGCGGTGAATTCCATCGTGCCCAGTTCGCCCTGGCGTGTGTCGAGCATGCGCTGCGGCTGGGCGTTGACCACCGTGCTGCCGTACAGCTTCACCCAGCCGGTGACGTCGACGATCACGTGGGCGCCGGCCGACGACTGCACGCAGATGCCGCCGTTGGTGGCCACGCCCAGAACCGCAGCGTTGGCGATGGTTGCTCCCGTTCGGTAGTTCAGCGTGCTGGCGTCGGGCGCCGGCGTGGCCAGGCTGTCGCACGGCCACGCCTTGAGGTTGCCGTTGGCGGTGGGCGCGATGGCGGTGAGGTTCACCGCTACCGCGCTGAGCGAGCCGGTGGCCGGGATGCCGCCGGCAGCGGGCACCACGTAGCGGCGGATCTCGCCGGCGCCGTACGGCGTGGTTTCGTCGACCACTTCCACCAGGCCCAACTGGCCGGGGCGGCTGTCCACCAGCCGGGCGGGTGAGGCCAGCGTGGTGTAGTTGCTGGCGTTGTTGAACGAGCCGCCGGCATCGATGATCACGTGCGTCGCTGCCGATGCGCGCACGCAGAACGCGCCGGCGTTGAGGCCGACCAACGCGTTGTTGGCGATGACCGTGGCTGCCTGGAAGTTGATCGCCGAGGTGCTGGGTGCCGGGTCGGTGGCCAGTGCGCACGGGTACACCTTCAGGTTGCCCGAGCCGCTCTGCTGCAAGGTGGTGATGTTCAGCGCAGCCACCACCGCGCCGCCGAGGCCGGCCACTGCGCTCACGGAGTAGCGGCGGGTCTCGTTGGCGGCAAAGGCCGTGCCGACGTCGGCTCCCTCCAGGACGCCCAGCAGCCCCGGGCGGGTGTCCATCAGCCGGACGCCGGTGGGCAGCGGGCTGTACCAGCCGTTGCTGGCGTTGACGAAGGCGGTGTTCAGTTGCACGCCTCCGGTGCCGGCGATCGGGTCGGTGTGGTAGCCGTCGACCGCCACCTGGTACTCGGTGCCCGATACCGCGTTCACTGCCACCTGGCTGCGCAGGCCGGCCGTGTCGTCGTCGTTGCCGATCGTGGTCAGTGCGCCCACCGCGGAGCCGGTGTACACGCCCAGCGTGGTGTCGAAGGTCGAGCCCTGCGTGCTGACCACCAGCCGGCCGTTGGCGGGAGCGGTGAGCTTCCACCACACCGACCCGCTACCGGCCTGGCCGGCGTGTGTGGGCTCGCCGACTTGGTGGGTGGCACCCCGGCTGTGCGCGTCGATGATGGCCGCGCGGGTTGCCGCGATCGCGCTGGCGGACGCGAATGCGTCGTTGGGTGGGCCGGCGGGAGTGAACGTGGGTGCCAGCACGGCGCTGCCGCGCTGGTTGTTCCAGCCGTCGATGGCCACCCAATAGGTGGTGTTCGGGGCGACCGCGAACTCCACCCGGCTCCAGCTGAAGCTGCCGAACGCGTCGTCGTTCGACGCCACCGGCGTGAGTGCGCTGACGCTGGAGCCCGTGTACACACCCAACAGGGTGTCGAACGTGGAGCCTTCCGTGCTGAGCACCAGCGAGCCGGCGATGGGCGTCTTGAAGCGGAACCACGTCGAGCCGCCGCCGGTGCTGGCGTGTGCGGGCTCTCCGGGCTCCTTGGTGGCAAACAGGTTGCTGGCGGAACGTGACGCGCCCCACGGGCTGATCGGCCATGCCGAACGCATCGCATCGGCGAGGGCGACGGACAGCAGCAGGTTCGGCGCGCCGTTCAGCGACCCGCCGACGTAGTTCTCCAACGCCGAACGGGTGATGGCGGTGCCGACGGCGCTGGGGCTCAGCGTCGGGAACTGGGCAAGGAGCAGCGCAGCCACGCCGGCCACGTGCGGCGAGGCCATCGAGGTGCCGCTCTTCACGAGGGTGCCACTGCCCGTGAAGCTGGTGGACGTGATCGCACCACCCGGTGCGAACAGGTCGACGCAGCTGCCGAAGTTGGAGAAGCCGGAGATGTTGTCGTCGCTGTCGATGCTGCCCACCGTGATCGCCGCCGCCGCCGACGCCGGACTGTAGAAGCAGGCATCGTCGGTCTCGTTGCCGGCCGCCACCACGACGGTGATGCCGTCGGCCACTGCCGCGTTGACAGCGGTGTCCCACGGCGAGAAGTAGCCGCCGCCGACGCTGGCGTTCAGTACGGCCGGGCCTGACACGTGGTGGGCGATGGCCCACTCCACCCCGTCGATGAGGTCGAGTGCACTGCCGTTGCCGGTGCAGTCCAGCGCGCGGATGGGGACGATGGTGACGCTCTTCGCGACGCCGTAGGTGGCCGAGCCGATGGTGCCGGCCACGTGGGTGCCGTGGCTGTGGCAGTCGGTGTTGCCCGCGAACACATCGATCGCGCTGTACCCGGTGGTGACGCGGCCGCCGAAGTCGCTGTGCGGGAACACGCCGGTATCGACCACGTAGACCGTGACGCCGGCGCCGGAGTTGGGGTAGGTGTAGCGGTTGTCGAGCGCCGACGACTCCTGGTCGATGCGGTCCAGACCCCAGAGAGGCGGTGTCGAGCCCACCGGAGCCGGCGGCGGAAGCGTCTGGGTGTCGTCGACCTGCACCAGCTGGTCGGCCACCACCGACGCCACCTGCGGGTCGGTGGCCAGCGCCTGCGCCTCGGCGAAGCTGAGGCTGGCCACCACACCGGTGGCGACGTGGCGGAAGCGGCGCTGCACGCGAGCCGGCGGCACCAGTGCGTTCATTCCGCGGGTGAGGGCCTCGGTGCGTGCGTCCGACGCGAACGTGACCAGGTAGCGGCCGGTGGGCGACTCGGTCAGCTCGGCCACGGGGCGGGTGCCCGCGGTGGTCTGGTCGCCGGCGGGTGCGGCCGGGGCCGGAGCGTCGGGCGCCGGAATGGCGGGCGGAGCGCCCGCCGCCGATGGCGCCGCCACCCCGAATGCCAACGTGGCCACCGCCAGGCCCATCGCCGTCATCATTCTGGGCGTAGCGCTACGCCGTCCCGTCCGCCGTGTGTTCATCCAGAGATGCTGCCACGTACGACGCTGCGCGCCAAGGGCAGCGCGCCAAGTGATGAGCAGCTCCGACCCTGCCGGGGCTGACCGGCGTACGCGAGTGCAGGTGCGCCGACATGCCTAGACTCCGCGGCAACTGAACACGGGAGGTTCAATCATCATGAGCACCGGAGCTGTCGCGGGCGTCATCGTCGCCGTCATCATCCTGCTCACCGTTCTCACCGGTCTGCGCACCGTGAACCAGGGAACAGTGGCCGTCACCACCATCTTCGGCAAGTACCGGCGCACCCTGCGCCCCGGCCTCAACGTGGTCGTGCCGTTCATCGAGAAGATCTTCCGCCGCATCAGCGTGCAGAACCGTGCCGTCGAACTGCAGTTCCAGGCCATCACGTTCGACCAGGCCAACGTGTACTTCACGGCCATGATGGTCTACGGCGCGATCAGCGAGAGCGAAGACACGGTCAAGAACATCGCGTTCAAGTTCGTCAGCGAGAAGGACTTCCTCACCGCCCTCGTGCGCAGCGTCGAAGGCAGCACCCGTGGTTTCGTGGCCACCAAGAAGCAGGCCGAGATCCTGGCCCTGCGTGGCGAGATCGTCGCCGAGGTGAAGGACAACCTCGACCACGTGATCGAGACGTGGGGCTTCCACCTCATCGACCTGCAGCTCAACGACATCACCTTCGATCAGGCGATCACCACGTCGATGGCGCAGGTCGTGGCCAGCAACAACCTGAAGGCGGCTGCCACCAACGAAGGCGACGCGCTGCTGATCCGCAAGACGAAGGAGGCCGAGGCGCTCGGCACGGCCGTGCGCATCGAGGCCGAGGCCGAACGCACCGCTGCTCAACTGCGCGGCCAGGGCGTCGCCCTGTTCCGCGAGGAAGTGGCCCGTGGCCTGGCCCAGGCCGCCCGCGAGATGGACGCCAACAGCGTGGATTCGTCGCTCATCCTGTTCTCGATGTGGACGGAGAGCATCCGTCACATGGCCGAGAACGGCAAGGGCAACGTGCTGTTCCTCGATGGTTCGCCCGAGGGCATGCAGAAGCAGATGCAAGACCTGATGGCCCTGCAGCAGCTGAACGTCGTCCAGGGCCAGCCGAGGCAATGACGAGCCTGCATCCGCGGCCGGTCGCTGCCGGCGCACGGCCCGCGACGCAGGCTCAGGCGTTAACATCCTCGGAAGTGGAACTCGGAGCAACTCTTCCTGCGCGTTGGTACAACGATCCGGGCATCTGGCAGCGCGAGCGCTGGCCGATCTTCGGCAGCAACTGGGTGCACGTCGCCTACGACCATCAGCTGCGCAACACCGGCGACTACGTCACCGAGAACCTCGCTGGCTGGCCCATCTTCATCCGGCGGAAGGACGACGGTTCGCTGACGGCGTTCTACAACCTGTGCCCGCACCGCGCCGGCCCGCTGGTGTTCGAGGGCGAGGGCTGCTCGAAGAACCTGGTGTGCAAGTACCACGGCTGGGCGTTCAACGCCGACGGCAAGTTGCTCAGCGCCCGCGACTTCGGCGCCGAGGCCCCGGCCGACATGGACCTCACGGGAATCCAGGTCGGTTCGTGGCGGGGCATGGTGTTCGTCTGCCTGAACCCGACGGTGCCGCCGCTGCACGAGTGGCTGGGCCAGTTCCCGGCCGAGCTGGCGCACGTGCCCATCGAGTCGTATCGCTTCCACAGCAAGAGCGTGCGTCACGTCGCCTGCAACTGGAAGACGTACGGCGACAACTTCCTGGAGGGCTACCACTTGCCCACCACGCATCCGGCGATGAGCCGCGACGCGGATGCGCTGAACTACAAGGTCACCTACAAAGGCGACCTGCGGTGGAACATCCACACCATGCCGCCGCGCGACGGCAGCACCTTCGGCATGTTCGGCTACTTCTGGCCCACCTACGCGTTCGACGTGTTCCCGGGTGGGTTCGCGGTCGAGCGTTGGCTGCCGCGTGGCCACACGCACAGCGATCTGATCTTCGAGTACTTCTTCGCCGACGACGCGGAGGGGATCGAGGAGATCGTGAAGTTCAGCGAAGAGGTGGCCGACGAGGACGCCCGCATGTGCGAGCACGTGCAGCGCAACCTCGACGCCGGCAACTACGACGTGGGCGTGCTGAGCCCGAAGTGGGAGTACCCGCTCAGCGTGTTCCACACCATGGTGCGCGAGGCCGTAGGCCCGGTCGAATAGCCGTAGGCCCGGTCGAATAGCCGTCTCAGACCGGCGGGAGCACCGCCAGCCAGGCTTCGGCGTCGACCACCACGTGGACGGCGGCGTCGGCGTACACGCACAGCGGGCCCGCGTCGACGGCCACGATCACCCGGTTGGCGGTGGTCACCCCGGCAGCGGCCACCAGTTGCGCGACGGGCGGCGCCCCGGCGGCGCAGCCCGCGACCGATACCGCCACGCCTGCCGCAGGGGCGATGGCCACCAGATCCAGCACCGCCCCGGAGGTGCCGTCGGGCATGGCGAGCGCGGCACCGGACGGCGGTGCTGCCAGATCGATCTGCAGCGGCGCGCCAGGTGCGACGGCGGTGGCACTGCGGGTGTCGGCCAGGCGCACCGGCTCGGCAGGTGTGATGGCCGTGCCGGCGGCGCCGTGCACGGCCTGCACGTCGACGGCCAGGTCGGTGGCGACGCTGGTGTACACGCAGAACTGGCCACCAGGCACGCCCACTGTGGCCGAGCCGGTCGCGTCGCGGCCGGCCACGGTGTTGAGGTTGGAGGTGGCGGGGACAGCCACGGTGCAGGCACCGGGTTGCACGCTGAGGAAGCCCGCACCAGCGGGGGAGTAGGCAGTCAGGTTCAGCGAGACGGCGGCAGCATCGGCGGCCACCAGCGGGTCGCCTCCACCCACGGTGGCCGTCGCGAGATCGAGGGTCAGGTGCTGCCCGGCCACTAGGCGCAGCTGAGGGGTGGCGAGCGCCTGGGTGGTGCCCGATCGGGTGTCGAGCAGGCGGGGCGCCGTCAGCGGCTGGCTGAGGCCGCCGCCCGGGCCCACCCAGCCGGCGACGTCGACGATCACGTCGGTGGGCTGCGCGGCCCAGATGCACAGGGCGCCGGCGCCGAGGCGCACCACCGCGGCGTTCGCCACGGTGGTGGCGGCCGGCGCGTTCAGCATCGAGGCGGTGGGTACTCCGCCATGGCAGGGGAAGGCGGTCAGCGCAAGCTGTGCGCACGGGCGCACGGCGGTCAGGGTGACCACTGCCGCCACCGCGTCGGTGGGCACGCCGGCCACGCCTCCCACCAGGATCGGCAGCACCCGGTTGGCGCCCAGCTTGCCGGTGCGCCCGCGGGTGTCGGCGAAGCGCACTGGAGCGGGCAACAGGTGCAGGCCGCCGTTCGCGCCGTTGACCGGCACGGGCGGTGTGGCGAGCGGCTGCTCGCCGATCCAGTTGGCGGGGGAACAACGGTCGGGTGGCGGTGGCGGCACCACCGGCGGCAGGGCATCCAGCGTGTCGGCGATCAGGTCGGCCATCGCCGTCGCGGCCGAGCCTCCGAGGTGGATGCCATCGGCGGAGAACCAGCTGCTGGGCAGGCCGGCGCTGACGCTCGCCCAATCGGCCAGCCGCAGTTCGGGGTGCACGGCGGTCTTCGCTCGCAGTGTGGCGTTGTGCGCCTGGAAGCGGGCCCGGTTGCCGGAGCTGCCGGCGACGCGATAGGTCAACCAGATCACGTGGGTGATGCCCTGGCGGCGGGCCTCGGCCACCAACGTGTCGACGGCCGCCCCCAGGCCGGCAGCGCCGGTGGTGCTGTCGTTGTAGCCGACGGCCACCACCAGCGCCCGGTTGAACTGGCCGGCGCGGGCTTTCAGCACGGTGATCGCGTTGGTGGGAGCCGGGTTGGGCAGGATGCGGCAGCTGGTGCTGATCAGCTTGCGGCAGCCGGCGGCGTCGAGAACGTACGAGTGACGCGCTGCCAGCAATGCGTTGGCCGGTGCCGCATACGAGTAGTTCATCGCGGCCATCACCGAGTCGCCGATCAGCAGCGCCTCTTTCGGCACGACGACTGCCGGCCTCTCGGTCGCCCGAGTGGCCCGTGCCCCCACAGGGGGAGGGGCCAGCACCGCCAGCAGCGCGCCCGCGCACACGAGCCAGATCGCGCCGGTGTGGCGTCGTGCCCTGGCGACCGTGCGGATGCGACCGGGCTGCATCCTCGCAGTCTAGGAGCCGGAGAAACCCGTCAGGGGGTGGTGGGTTCGCCCGGCAGGGTGAACAGTGGCTCCCAGGCGGAGTCGGGGCCGACCGGGAACAGGGTGGAGGGCGCCTCGCCCTGGCTGGGCCAGCGTGCCTCGTACGGCAAGCCGTCGAACAGCACGGTGTCGCCCGTGGTGTACAGCTTCTTCGGGTCCCAGGCCGGGTGCGTGCCGGCGGCCAGCGTGGTGGGCGTGTACGGCTCGTCGTCCGGGCTGACCGGGCCGATCAGCCCCCAGGGCGTGTCCCACGGATTGGCCGTCACCCGCGACGGGTCGTCGCCCTGGGTGTACCACTTCGCCTCGTACACCATGCCACCGCGCACCACCTTGTAGCCGTCCGGGTACTGGGCGTCGGGCCGCCAGATCGGGTAGGGGCTGGTGGCCGCATCATCCTCGACGGTCGGCGGGTCGGTGACCGTGACCACGTCTCCGCCGGCATCGGCGGGCGACCGGCCGGGAAGGGTGGCGAACACGTTGGCGAACTCGAGCGGGTCTTGCGTGACGCTGCTGCACGTGTTGGAGAGCACCATCACGTCGGCAAACGACGGGCTGCACGGAGCGTCGCGATTCAGCGACCAGGTGGACACCCGACCCAGCCCCCGAGCCAACGCGAACTCGGCGAGGCCGCGGGCATCTTCGAGCGTGAACACCTCGCCGACCACGTCGTTCTGGCCGATCATCGGCGTCGCGCCCACCTTCGCCCAGACATCGTCTGCAGTGAGGGTGGTGCCCCGGTCGGAGTAGACCTGCTCCAGCTGCCGGGCGGTGGCCTCCAGCGCCCGCTGGGTCGCGCCGAGCATGTCGACGGTGGGCTGGTCGGGTGTGCCGAAGTTCATCGTCATCGCGTTCACGCCGGTGAGGGTGACGCCGCCGTCGAGCGTCTTCGCGACCAGGCTGGTGCCGTCTGCCGTCAGGCCGCCGGTGGCAGCCGGGAGGGTGAGCCACACGTGCAGCTCCTTGCCGCCGCTCTTGCGTTCTGCCTGGATCGTGGCGATCGCCGCTGCCCGGCGCTCGATCGATGCCGCATCGGCGAGGTCGGCGTTCTCGATGTCGAGGTCGATCGAGTCGAGGTCGTAGCGGTCGATGACCGCGCGATAGGCGTCGGTCAGTCGGGCCTCGTCCGTGCACGCATAGGCGAGCTCCTCGTTCGCCTGCCCGCCGAAGGAGACCATCACGTCGCCACCCGCGGCGCGCAACTGGGCGATGCGCCGGTCCAGCTCCAGTTCCTGTGCGGCTGCGTCCAGCGAGTAGGCACCACCCCACGAGGGCGCACACCCATCGTTCGGGTCGGCGACCACGAAGGCCAGGGCGACGTTGCGGGCGGGGTTGGACTGCGGGTCTTGGAACTCGTAGCTCGGGGTGAGGGTGACGTCGACGTAGGGCACGCTCCACGAACGGCCGGAGGGCACCGGATCGGCCCTCGTGAACCTGACTCCCAGGTAGATGCTGCCGGCGACGACCGCAACCAGGCCGAGCAGCAGGCCGAGGCGTGACCAGGAGAGGCGCTCGGTGGTGGAGTCGGGGGTGGGATCGATGGGCCTGTCGTCCTGGGCAGCCAGGCTCGCGTCGGGGGTCGTGATCATCATCGGGGAGGTCGCAATCTCTTCGTTCCGCTGCGTGTGTCATCGGTGTACCGAACACTCAACGTGAGATGTTGTTGAAGAAGTCCTCAAAGCCCGGAGAGGTCCTGCCGATGCAGCAGCGTCGAGGCGTGCACCCTGCGTGGTGTGAAGGCCTTCTTGCAGACAGGACGACTTTCAGATGCACAGGACACAGAACGACGCGACGTCGAGGCGCATCCGCCGGCAGTGGGGCAGCGACCGCCGCCGGCAATCGATGGCGACCGTCGCTCCGCCCGTGTCGGACCGGCGGATCATGATCGGCCGGTTGGCCATCGTGGTCACGGTGTCGGCATGGTTCATGTGGGTGTTCCTGACGATCGTGCAGCAGTTCGTCGAGGGCGACGCGAGCAGCGCCCGCCTGGTGATCGAGGCGATCGTCTACCTTCTGATCGTCACTGCGTTGACGGCGTCGGCGATGGCCTACCTCATCACGCGCATCGGCTTCTTCTACCGCAGCAGGTCGCACCGCCGTGCCCCGCGAGCTGCCATCGACCACTTCTTCACCGAGTCTGTGCCCACCGTGACGGTGCTGGTGCCGTCGTACCAGGAGGACGAGCGGGTGATCCGCACGACGCTGCTGTCCGCGGCGTTGCAGGAGCACCCCTTCATCCGCGTGGTCCTGCTGGTCGACGACCCACCGAACCCCACCACCACGCACGCACGGCAACTGCTGGACACCGCCCGCGCGCTGCCCGGGCGCATCCAGGCCGAACTGGCGGAACCGTTGGCGCACGTGGTCGCCGCGCTGGAGCACTTCGAAGACATCCAGATCGGCGACCGCCGGCCGACCGCGGACGACATGCGCGATGTCGCATCGCACTACGAGTACTCGTCCGAGTGGCTGCGGGGCCTGGGGGCGCGCCAGGAGATCATCGACCACTCCGACACGTTCTTCGTCGAGAACGTGCTCGGCGCGCTGGCAATCGATCTCGAGGCGATCGCCGCCGCGCTGCGCAGCGGTGCCGACGCCGGCGTGACGCTGACCACCGACCGCCTGCACGACCTGTACCGCCGCCTGGTGTTCACCTTCCGTGCGGAGCTGTCCAGCTTCGAACGCAAGCAGTACGTGTCGTCGTCGCACGAGCCGAACAAGGCGATGAACCTCAACAGCTACATCTCGTTGATGGGTGGTAGCTACCAGGAGATCGCGACCCCGCTGGGTCGCGCGTTGGTGGCCTGTTCGCCGCGCCATGCCGACCTCACCGTGCCCGACCCCGACTACGTGCTGACGCTGGACGCGGACAGCGTGCTGCTGCCCGAGTACTGCGTGCGATTGCTGTACCTGCTGGAGCAGAGCGCCCACGCTCGCGTCGGTGTGGCGCAGACGCCGTACAGCTCGTACCCCGGCTCGGCCACCCGCATCGAGCGCATCGCCGG
>JAUSLQ010000004.1 GCA_030645675.1 Actinomycetota bacterium
TCGGCGAACGTGTTGCCGTGCTGCGTGGCCAGCAGCGTGGTGGGCGCGAGTACAGCCACCTGCTTGCCGTCCTGGATGGCCTTGAACGCGGCACGGATGGCCACCTCGGTCTTGCCGAAGCCGACATCGCCGCACACGAGGCGGTCCATCGGGTAGGCGCGCTCCATGTCGACCTTGATGTCGTCGATCGCCGTGCGCTGGTCGGGTGTCTCCACGTAGGGGAACGCCTGCTCCATCTCGTGCTGCCACGGGGTGTCCTGCCCGAACGCGTGACCCACCGCGTTGACACGCTTCTGGTACAGCACCACCAGCTCTTGCGCGATCTCGCGCACCGCACTGCGCACCTTGCTCTTCGCCTTCGCGAAGTCGCTGCCGCCCAGGCGGTGCAGCACGGGCGCCTCACCGCCTACGTACTGGCGCAGCGCGTCGATCTGGTCGCTGGGCACGTACAGCTTGTCGCCGCCCTTGTACTGCAGCAGCAGGTAGTCGCGCTCGGTGCCGCCGATGGTGCGCTTCACCATGCCCTGGTACTGGCCCACGCCGTGCTGGAAGTGCACCACGTAGTTGCCGGGTTTGAGGTCTTCGAACAGGCCGGTGCCCTGGCGCTTGCGCGGGCGGGCCTGGCGGTGGGCGCGGCGCCGACCGGTGAGATCCGCTTCGGCCACCACCGCCAGCTTGGCGGCGGGCACCGTGCACCCGCGGTGCAACGGGGCGATGGCCACGTAGCCGCCGGGCTTGGTGAGGTCGGCACCGGGGCCCACCGGGGCGAACGACAGCCCGCGGTCCAAGAGCAGGCTGCTCATGCGCTGCGCCGAGCCCTCGCCATCGGCCGCAACGATCACACGGAAGCCCTGCGCCAGCAGCTCGCGCAGCCGGTTGGCCAGGCCCTCGCCGTCGCCCACCACCGGGCCCCAGCCGCTGGCGTTCACCATCGGCGAATCGGGCGTCTCGGGCACGTTGCTGATCGTCCACATCGCCTGGCCGCTGCCCAGCAGGCGGTCGCTGTCGGCGTGCAGGCGGGGGAACGCGAGGTCGGGGTTGCGGGCCCAGGTGCCGGCCAGCGCGCGGGCGAGGTCGTCTTCCTCGGCCAGCAGGTCGTTGGCCCGGTCGCGCATGCGGCGCGGCTCGACAACGGCAACCTTGGCGCCGGCGGGCAGTACGTCGGTGATCAGCTTGGGGTCGGTGATCAGCCAGGGCAGCCAGCTCTCCATGCCGTCGAAAAGGGTTCCCTCGGCCAGCCGCTCCCACTGCTCGCGGCCCCATGGCTCGGTGGCGACCAGCGAGGCGGCGCGGGCGCGCACATCGTCGGTTGGGATCAGCTCGCGGGCGGGGAACACGAAGGCCTCGGCGAGGTCGTCGGTGCTGCGCTGGTCGTTGACCGCGAACTCGGTGAGGCGATCGACCTCGTCGCCCCACAGGTCGATGCGGATGGGCGCGTCAGCGGTGGAGGGGAAGATGTCGATGATGGCGCCGCGCTGGGACACTTCGCCGCGGTGCTCCACCAGTCCTTCGCGCCGGTAGCCGAACTGGATCAGCCGGGCCATCAGCTCGTCGGGGTCCAGCACCGCCCCGCGGGCGACGTGGATGGGTTCCAGCTCGTCGGCGGCGGGGCCGAGGTGCTGCAACAGCGCTCGCACGCCCGCCACGACGATGGCCGGGCAGCGATCGGGGTGGCGCAGGCGCCACAGCACCTGCAACCGCCGGCCCATCGTCTCCACGCTGGGGCTGACCCGCTCGAACGGCAGCGTCTCCCACGCCGGGAACAGCACCACCTCGCCCTCGGGCATGTAGGCGACGAGGTCGTCGTACAGCTGGCCGGCGTCGGTGCCGGTCGGGCATGCCACCACCAGCGGGCGGCGGTCGCCCAGCTGGGCCAGCGCGGCCAGCGAGACCGCCCGGGCGGACTCGGGCACCGCCACGAAGCCGCTGGGGTCGCCCAACGCCTGGGTGAGCGCGGGCTCGCTGCGGAGCAGGCGGGGGAGTGACGCGAGCGACATGGGGCAAGGCAGGGTATCGGCAGCGCTCGGGCAGGCGGTCGGCCGGAGGCGGCTCAGAGGCCGTTGAACTTGGCCATCGCTGCGTCGACGCCGTCGGCGAGGATCGCCTCCACTGCGTCGGCGGCGCGCTGCACCATCACGTCCAGCGTCTCGCGGTCGGCCTTCGGCACGCGCGACAGCACGTGGTCGGCGCCGTGCTCCTTGCTGCGCGGCTTGCCGACGCCGATGCGCACGCGGATGTAGTCCTGCGTGTGCAGGTGCTGGGTGATGCTGCGCAGCCCGTTGTGGCCGGCCAGCCCGCCGCCCACCTTCACCTTCATCGCACCCACGGGCAGGTCGAGCTCGTCGTGCACGATGATCAGCTGCCCGGGCTCGACCACGCGATGGCGGCGCATCAACGCGCCCACCGCCTGGCCGCTCTCGTTCATGTACGTGATGGGGAAGGCCAACACCACGCGCTTGCCGCACAGGCGGCTCTCGGCAACGAGCGCTTTGTCGCGCCCGGCCTTCAGCTGCACCCCGGCGCGGGTGGCCAGCAGCGCGACCGCTTCCTCGCCCACGTTGTGGCGAGTGTGCGCGTACTCCTTGCCCGGGTTCCCGAGCCCGACGATGATCGCGTCGACCACGCCGGGGTCAGATCACTCGGCGGCGTCGGTGGCCGCGTCGCCGTCGACGGCGGCCTCGGCGGCCTCGGCTTCGTCGGCAGCGGCTTCGGCTGCCGACGTGACGAGGATGGTGACGATCGGCATCTCGGGGTCGCCCAGCGGGGTGACGCCCTTCGGCATCGGCAGGTCGGCCAGCCGGATGACATCGCCCGGCTGCATCTCGGTGACATCGATCTCGAACGCGTTGGGCATGTTGTTCGGGGTGCAGCTGACCTCGATGGTGTCGACTGCGGCGTCGACCAGGCCACCGGCGTCGGCCACGGCCTTCGACTCGCCCACGATGTGCACGGCGACGGAGACGTTGATCTCCTCGTTCATGTTCACCTGGAGGAAGTCGATGTGGGCGACGGTGCGGCGGATGGGGTGACGCTGCATCTCCTTCACCACGGCCGGGTAGCTCTTGCCACCGACCTCCAGCGTGAGCACCGTGTTGGAGCCGGCCGGGCCGCTGAGGGCCAGGCGCAGATCACGGCGCTCGATGGTGACGCTGACCGGGGCCATGCCCTGGCCGTAGATGACGCCCGGGATGTGCCCCTCGGTGCGCAGCCGGCGGGCGGCGGAGGAACCCGTGGTGGTGCGGGGCTGGGCGACGAGCTTGGTGTTGGACATGACGGAGCCTCGATCAGAGCGTTACAGAACGGCTGGAAAGGCTACCTCGGTCGCAGCGCGAACGGCCACCCGCCGGGCGGAAGCTGCGTGTTACGACGCGGCGGTGAGCAGCGAGGGTTCGTAGTCGGCGGGGGCGGGCACGCCCAGCAGGCAGGCCAGGGTGGCGCCGACGTTGGCCAGGCCCGGCGCCGCGACCCCGGTGAGCTGCAGCGGGCGGCCCAGGAAGTCGAGCACGATGAACGGCACCGGCGACAGGGTGTGCGATTTCTTCGGCGAGCGGGTGCCGTCGGGCCGCAGCAGGAACTGGCCGTGCTTGTCGCGCTCCAGCATGATCTCGCAGTTGCCGTGGTCGGCGGTGATGATCAGGGTTCCACCGCAGCGCTGCACGGCCTGCAGCACACGTTTCAACGACAGGTCGAGGCTCTCCACCGCGATGATCGCGGCCTGCAGGTCGCCCGTGTGGCCCACCATGTCGCCGGCCGCGAAGTTGGCCCGGATGAAGTCGAACGAGCCGGACTGGATGCACTCGATGAGCTTGTCGGCGGTCTCGGCCGACTTCATCCACGGTCGCTGCTCGAACGGCACCTGGTCGCTGGGGATCTCGAAGTACTCCTCCAGCTGCTCGTCGAACTTGCCCGAGCGGTTGCCGTTCCAGAAGTACGTGATGTGGCCGAACTTCTGCGTCTCGGCCATTGCCGCCTGGCGCAGGCCGGCGGCGGCCAGCACCTCCGAGATCGTGTCGGCAATGGCGATCGGTGGCACCAGGAACAGCGCCGGAATGCCGAGGTCGCCGTCGTACAGCGTCATCCCGGCCACCAGCAGGTCGGTGGGGCGAATGCCACGGTCGAAGTACGGGAACTCGGCGTCGGCCAGGCAGCGGTAGAACTCGATCATCCGGTCGCCGCGGAAGTTGAACAGCACGACAGCGTCGCCGGTGTGCATCGCGCCCACCGGCTGCTGCAGCGCGTCGACAACGGTGAACTCGGGCAGGAACTGGTCGCTGACGCCCGGGTTCTCGGCGCGCAGCGTGGCCAGCGCCTCAGTAGCGCTGCCGAACCCTCGCGCCGTGCCCAGCGCGTGCGCGCTCCAGCCGCGATGCACGATGCTCCAGTCGGCCTCGTAGCGGTCCATGGTGGTACCCATGCGGCCGCCGCCGGAACCCACGCGGGCGCTGCACCCGTAGCGCAACTGCAGCCCGGTGAGGAACTCCTGCAGCTGGGCGAGGTACAGCTCGGCGGTGTAGTCGCTGACGTCGCGGCCGTCGAACAGCGGGTGCACGACCAGGTCGTGGGCACCCTCGCCCGCAGCGCGCTCCAGCATCGCCAGCAGGTGGCGGATGTGCGAGTGCACGTTGCCATCGGACAGCAGGCCGACGAAGTGCACCCGCCGGCCGGCGCGGCCGCGGCCCACCACCTGGTTCCAGGCGTCGCCCCAGATCGCGCCGCTGTGGATGGCGTCCTCCACCTGCTTCGAACCCTGGTCGAAGATGCGGCCGGCGCCCATGATGTTGTGCCCGACCTCGGAGTTGCCCATGTCGGCCTCCGACGCCAGGCCGACGGCCGGGCCGTGGGCCTTCAGCTGCAGGCGGATCGCGGGCTCGATGGCCGGCGCGCCGGCAATGGGCGGCGCGGCCGGTTCGCCGGCGGCAGCGGGGCCGTCGAGCAGTTGGTGCAGCAGGGGCGCGTTGGCCAGCCAGACAGCGTTGTCTTCCACTGGCGGTGCCACCCCCAGACCGTCGAGGACGACGAGCACGAGCGGGGACGACGGGCTGTTGTGCGTGGTGGCCACGTGCGCAGGTTACCCCTGTGGCGGCTTGCCGAACCTTGTGACAGGCGGCCTACGACTGGTTCTCGCCGCCGAAGATCTCGCTGACGCTGGT
>JAUSLQ010000005.1 GCA_030645675.1 Actinomycetota bacterium
GAGCTTACCTGGCACCCGCAGTACATGCAGCACCGCTACGACAACTGGGTGGGCGGCCTCAACGGCGACTGGCTCGTCAGCCGCCAGCGCTTCTTCGGCGTGCCGATCCCGGTGTGGTACCGCCTCGACGCCGACGGCAAACCGCTGTACGACGACGTGCTGGTGCCCGGCGAGGCCCGCCTGCCCATCGACCCCAGCACCGACTGCCCCGACGGCTTCACCGCCGACCAGCGCGGCGTGCCCGGCGGATTCATCGGCGACCCCGACGTGATGGACACCTGGGCGACGTCGTCGCTCACCCCCCAGATCGCCGGCGAGTGGGAAGGCGCGACGGACCTGTTCGCCCACGTGTTCCCGTACGACATGCGCCCGCAGGGCCACGACATCATCCGCACCTGGCTGTTCAGCACGATGGTGCGCAGCCACCACGAGCACGGCTGCCCGCCGTGGCGCCACGCCGCGCTCAGCGGCTGGATCCTCGACCCCGACCGCAAGAAGATGTCCAAGAGCAAGGGCAACGTCGTCACCCCGATGGGCCTGCTCGAGCAGTACGGCACGGACGCGGTGCGCTACTGGGCGGCCAGCGGCCGGCCGGGCGTCGACACCGCATTCGACGAGGGGCAGATGAAGATCGGCCGCAAGCTGGCCACCAAGCTGCTCAACGCCTCCAAGTTCGTGCTCGGCTTCGGCGAGCCGCCGGCCGGCGCCGCGCCCACCGAACCCATCGACCGGGCGATGCTGGCCCGCCTGCAGGGCGTCGTCGGCGAGGCCACCGCCGCCTTCGAGAGCTTCGACTACGCCCGCGCCCTCGAAGCCACCGAGCAGTTCTTCTGGTGGTTCTGCGACGACTACGTCGAGCTGGTGAAGGGCCGCGCCTACGCGGTGCACGGCCCCGAGGGCGCCGCCTCGGCCCAGGCAGCGCTGCGCGCCGCGCTGCACACGGTCCTGCGCCTGTTCGCCCCGATCATCCCGTTCGTCACCGAAGAGGTGTGGGGCTGGTGGCAGCACGGCTCGGTGCACAGCCAGCCATGGCCCGCGCCCGACAGTGCGGCGGCAGGCGACAGCGCAGGCGGCGCCGCTGCTGCTGCCGGCGACGCGGCGATGCTCGACCCGGTCAGCGAGGTGCTGGCCGCCGTGCGCCGGGCCAAGACCGAGGCCAAGGCCAGCCAGAAGGCAGCCGTCTCCGCACTGGTGGTGCACGCCCCCATCGACCTCCAGCCGGCCATCTCCGCCGCGCAGGTCGACTTGTGCGACGCCGGCACCATCTCCCAACTGAAGTTCGCCGACAGCGATTCGCTGTGGTGCGAGGTCATCCTCGCCCCGCCCGAGACGTCCACTCCGGCCGACGCCCCGGCGTGAGCTCAGATCGCGCCACACAAGTTGGCGGTGAGCCCACACCCAGTGTGGTGTGAACGCCAATTTGAGGCCCTCGACAGATTCCGACGGGCGTGGGTAACCTTTCGCCGATGAAGCGGCCCGTCGTCGGCTTGGTCCTCGCGACCCTCCTGGCAGGTGTGTGCAGCATCGCGCCCACGGCCGGCGTCGGCGCCACCACCCCGCCGACCGACCCCACCGCATCCAGCGAACCTCCGGGCACCGACGAGTCGGCCACCACGACCACCACCACCACGACCACGACCATCACCACGACGCCCGACCCGACGATGCTGCCGGCCACCCGCGGCAGCACCATCCAGCTGGTCACCACCCTGCCGCCGCCGCCCACGGCTCCGCCCCCGACGCTGGCCCCGCCGCCGCCACCGAACCCGTTCGCCGTGCCGGCCAACTCCGGCTCCGGCCGGCGGGTCGTGTACTCGAAGAGCCGCATGCGTCTGTGGGTGATCAACGCCGACGGCAGCGTGGCCCGCACCTACCTGGTGTCCGGCCGGTTCAACCAGCCCAACCTCGGCACGTACTCCGTGTACTCACGCTCCACCTACACGTGCAACATCAACCACTCCGACGTGTGCATGCGCTGGATGGTGCGGTTCGCCAAAGGGCCCAGCGGCGACAACATCGGCTTCCACGAGATCCCGCGCAAGAACGGCGTGCCCATCCAGAGCGACGCTCAGCTGGGGCAGGCGCTGTCCAGCGGCTGCGTGCGCCAGAGCACCGCCGACGCCCAGTTCATGTGGGCCTGGGCGGGCATCGGCACCACGGTGGTGGTCATCTGGTGAAACGGCTCACGCCGTCGGCTCGGCGTGCTGGGCCCGCTCGGCCGCCGCGTCGTCGGGGTGCACCTTCACCAGCGTGAACGGCACGGCCGGGGGCAGCAGCTCACCACGCTCGAAGGCCTGCAGCGCGAGCAGCCGCCACAGGCGCTGCACCACGTCGTGATGGCCGGGCCCGGTGGGCACCGACAGGCGGTAGACCAGCCGGTCGTCGCGTACGTCGGAGATGCCGACCGCAGCCGGCTCGCCCGCCAGGCGGCCGGCGGCCTCGGGGTGCTGCGCCAGCGCAGCACACAGCTGGGCGGCGGTGGAGTCCAGCGCCGGCAGGGGGCTGGCCCGGGCCACTTCCAGATCCAGCAGGGCCACGGACGACTTCGACATGTTGCCCACCCGAACGACGCCCCCATGGGGCACGTGCCACACCCCGCCGGTGCCGTCGCGCAGGCGGACGGAGCGCAGCGTGATGCGCTCGACGGTGCCCGACGCATGCCCCAGATCGATCTCGTCGCCCACGCCGTACTGATCCTCGGCCAGCACGAAGAAGCCGGAGATGACGTCGCGGATCAAGGTTTGGGCGCCGAATGCCACGGCGCCGCCGACGACCGTGGCGGTGGCCACGAAGGCACCGATGTTGATGCCGGCCTCACTGATGACGATGATTGCGGTGGTGCCCCACACCACGCCGACGATGGCGCCGCGCAGAGAGGTGGCCAGCGCCCGCTGACGCGCCTCTGCCCGGCCGCGGTCGGCCCCGGGCAGGCCCAGCGTGCGGCGCAGCACGCGTTTGATCAGGACCCTCACGACCACCGTGACGAGCGCCGCCGCAACGATCACCAGCAGCACCCGCAGCGGGGTGAGCAGATGCATGCCGTCGAGGTTCTGAATCCATTGCGGCTGTTCCGCGAGCACGGACCGACCCTATCCGGCCCTCATCCCCGCGCACTGCCGGGTGCATCGCCCGCCGCCTGCCCGCCCTCCTGCCCGCCCGCCGCCTGCCCGCCCGCCTGCCCGCCTGCCCCCCTGCCTGCCGGCCGTCAGCCCCGGGCGCCGCCTGCCCCCCACTCGGTGTGGTCGACCGATAACCTGCTCCCCCGATGGACACGCCCAGCGCCGAGCCGCACCCGCCGTTCAAGCCGCGGCACACGGGCGCCCAGCGCGCCGTGCTGGCGGTCAACATCGTCGTCGTCATCGCCTGCTTGGCCGGCGCGGTGGGCCTGGTGTACGGCAAGCAGCAGCTGGATGGCCGCTTGCAGACCGCCGCCGCCGAGGTCGACACCACACCGTCCACCACCCGACCGGTGGTCGCCTCGACGGCCCCCGGCGACACGTTGGCGCCCACCTCCTCGTCGGGCCCGCCCGAAACGTTCCCTCCGGCCGATCCGCAGGCGCAGAACTTCCTCATCACCGGCTCCGATGCGAACGCCTGCGTCGACCCCGGCTCGCCCTGGGCCAACGCGGCCGACCCGGCTCGCGAGAACATCGGCAGCCGCAGCGACTCGATCATGGTGATGCGCGTCGACCCGGTCACACGGCAGGCCGCAGTGTTGTCGTTCCCCCGCGACCTGTGGGTGAAGATCCCCGGCCGGGGCAAGAACCGCATCAACGCGGCCTATGTGAAGGACGACTACTCGCTGCTCGCGCAGACGCTCTGGGACAACTTCGGCGTGCCCGTCGACCACTACATCCAGGTCGACTTCTGTGCGTTCAAGCGCATCGTGAAGGCCGTCGGCGGGGTCACCATCCCGTTCGCCACGCCCATCGTCGACGCCAACGTCGGCCTCGACGTGCCCGCGGGTTGCCACACGTTCGGCGGCGACGAGGCACTGGCCTACGTGCGATCGCGCCACCTGAAGTGGGTCGACGAGAACGGTGTGCCCCACGAGGACGTGGCCAGCGACCTGGGTCGCATCTCCCGCCAGCAAGACTTCCTGCGCCGTGTGCTGCAGGCCGCGCTGGACAAGGGCCTCTTCGACCCGGCAGTCGCCCGTGCCCTCATCGAGTCGCTGCAGACCGACATCGTCACCGAGCAGGGCTTTACCGTCAACGACATGCTCGAGTTCGCCGGAGTGCTGCGCGACATCGACCCGAAGGGCATCCGCACCTACCAGGTGGAGGCCAGCCGCCTGATCGTCAGCGGCAACGACGTGCTGGAGCCCAAGATCAAGGGCGACAACATGGTGGCCATCCTCGCCATCTTCCAGGGCGTCGCCCCCCTGGCCGGCGCCCCCGAGCAGGAGTTCGCCACCACCACCACAGTGTCTGCGCCCGGCGACAGCACCCCCGGCACGGGCGGCAGCGACACCGTGCCCGCCAACAACGTGGCCACCACGATGCCTGCCACCACCACCACGGTGCTGCAGCCGACGGAGAACGCGAAGGGCGACATCCTCCCCGACGACAGCATCATCTGCTCGTAACCCACCCAGGGCCCCCACGCCGCACCGTGCAGCAGCCCCTCCGTGCAGCAGCCCCTCCCGAACTTAAGTTCGACCGTAGAACTTAAGTTCGGTTGTAGAACTTAAGTTCGGTTGTGGAGGTTGAGTTCGCACCGCGGACTGAGTTCGGCAGGGGCGGCGGGTTGCGGGGTCAGGCGTGGCGGGCCAATGCACGGGTGAGCGCGTCGGCGACGTCGCTGGGGCCGGTCACCGTCACGCAGCGGGCGCCGGCGAGGCGCGCGAACGCCTCGGCTTCATCGCTGTCCGAGTGCGGGGCAACGATCACCAACTCGCCCAGGCACGCTGCCGCCGCCACAGGGTCGCCCGCCACCGTCGAGCGGCAGTCGCTGAGCAGCACCGCCACCTTGCGGCCGGCACGGCTACGGGCCAGCTGCCCGCCGGCCGCCAGTAGCGCCCCGGCCAGGTCGGTGGTGCCGAAGCCGCGCAACGACAGCACGTCGTGCAGCACCTGCTCGCCAGCCTTCGGCGTCAGCTGGCTCTTCGCCACCACCACGTCGCGGCTGAACGCCAGCACGCTGTAGTCGGCCGGCGCCCGGCACGCGACGGCGGCAGCGGCCAGCGCGGCGGTGGCCAGCGGGCTGCCACCCATGGAACCGCTGCGATCCACCAGCAGGCACAGCGCGGTCGACGGCTGCACCCAGCCGCGCACGCGCAGTCGCTCGGCGTCGATACCGGCCGCGCTGGCCTGCCCCTCGACGATCGCCTCCAGGCTGGCATCCAGGTCGAGGTCGCCACCATCGGGCCGGTAGGGCAGGTCGCGTAGCGCGCCCACGCCTCGCGGGCTCGCAGGGCCGCGGCGGGCGAAGTCGATGAACAGCCGGCCGGCGAGCCGCCGAGCCAGGTCGCGAAGGCGCACGTCGGTGGCACCCGCCAGGTCGGCCAGCAGGGCCAGCATCTCGTCGGGGTCGTCGCGCAGCGCGTCGTCGACCGCGGCCTCGTCGAGCACTCCCACCTCCGGCGACACCTGTTCGAACAACGGGCTGCGGGCCAGGTCGCGACGCGAGGTTGTGCGCCGGCGGGCCTGCGCCACCTCCGCCTCGGCGGCCGGGCCTTCCTTGATGTCGGGCTGGCTCAGCGGCCCGTGGTCGCCCCCGCCGGGGCGGCCGCTTTTCCCGCGGCAGCACCCTCGCCGCCGTCGCCCGCCGCGCCGTCCTCGGCAGCGCCGCCATCGCCCTCGTCGGGCGCCTCGAACACCTGCCGCCACAGTTCCGTGACGATGTCTTCGGCCCGCCGCGAGCAGCCCTCGCGCAGGCGCAGACGGCCGCTCAGCGCCACCAGCGCGGCATCCGGACCCACCGCCGAGTGATGCAGCGGCAGGCCACGCAAGCGGCCCAGCGAGTCGGCGACGGCGGCGGTGTCGATGGCGCCACGTACCGACGAGCCGATGCGCACGTCGGGGTGGGCGCGCGTCCGGCGCACGACCTCTACCACTCGCTGCAACCACTGAGTGTTGATGGCCACCGCCGGCAGCGCCTGCTGCACGATCGCCACCTCGTCGCCGGCGTCCTGGTAGTCGACCGACAGGCGGCAGACCCGGTCGTACACTGCCGACGAGATGCGCGCCGTGCCGATCGCGTCGAACGGGTTCATCGCGGCCACCAGCCGGAAGCCTGCCGCGGCGGCCACACGCCCCAGGCGCGGCACGTGCAGTTCGCGCTCACTCATCACCGTGATCAGCACGTTCAGGGTTTCTTCCGGGATGCGGTTGATCTCCTCCACGTACAGCAGCGAACCGTCGCGCATCGCGGCCACCAGCGGCCCGTCGACGAACACCTCCGGGTCGTAGCCGTCGGTCAGCACCCGGGCGGGGTCGAAGTGGCCCACCAGCCGCGCCGGGGTCAGCTCGGCGTTGCCCTCCACGAACTCGAAGCCCAAGCCCAGCTCTTGCGCGACGGCCCGCAACAGGGTGCTCTTACCCGTGCCCGGCGGGCCCTCCAGCAGCACGTGCCGGTCGGCGGCCAGCGCAGCCACGACCAGTTCGATCTCGCGGGCGCGCCCGACCACGCGGCCCAACACGCGCTGCAGCAGGCCGGCGTGGTCGACGACGTCGTGGTCGGGATCGCCGTCGTGGCCGGTCACGGTGCGCACACCGTGGCGTTCATGCTCAGTGCTCGTAGACCAGCACGCCGCGGATGTTCTTGCCCGCGTACATGTCGGCGTAGCCCTGGTTGACGCCCTCGAGCGGATAGGTGGTGGTGACCATGCCGTCGAGGTCGAGCTGGCCCTGCGTGTACAGCTCCATCAGCTTGGGGATGTCGTGACGCGGGTTGCCGCTACCGAAGATGCTGCCGACCAGCGACTTCTCCAGCAGCGTGAGCAGCGAGGCCGGGATGGCGATGCTCTGTTCGGAGGTGGGGTGGATGTTGGTGACGACGATCTTGCTGCGCTTGGCGCCCAGCCAGAACGCCTGGCCGAGGGCCTCGCTGCTACCCACGCCCATCGTCATGATCACCTTGTCGTAGCCCCGGTTCCAGGTCACCGACTCCAGGGAACCCAGCGCCTCCTCGATGGACGAGGCGGTGTGCGTGGCACCGAAGTCCATCGCCTTCTCGCGCTTGAACTCGACCGGGTCGATGGCGGTGATGACGCGAGCGCCGGCCAGCTTGGCGCCCTGCACGGCGCTGGCGCCGATGCCACCGATGCCGACCACGGCGACCATGTCGCCGGGCTGCACCTGGGCGGCGTAGACCGCCGAACCCCAGCCGGTGACCACGCCGCAACCCAGCAGGCACGCCTTGTCCAGCGGCCACTCCGGGTTGATCTTCACGCAGCTGGCCTCGTTGACCACCGTGTGGTGCGAGAACGTGCCCAGTCCACCCACGGCCAGGCGCAGGTCTTGCCCGCGAGCGTGGTGGCGGGAAGTGCCGTCGGAGAGCTGGTACCCGCTGATGCCGTTGAGGTCGCACAGGTTGCTGTGCCCGCTGGAGCACATCGGGCAGCGGCCGCAGGCGGGCACGAAGGCGAACACCACGTGGTCGCCGGGGGCCAGCGAGAAGACGCCCGGGCCCACCTCCATCACGATGCCGGCGCCTTCGTGGCCGCCGATGACGGGCGGCTCGGGGGTGACCCCGGCCAGGTCGCCGGTGACGACGTGCTCGTCGCTGTGGCACATGCCACTGGCGACCATCTTGACCAGCACTTCGCCGGCCTTGGGCGGGTCGAGCTCGATCTCCTCCACGCTCCACGGCGTGTTCCGTTCCCAGAGAATTGCTGCCTTCGTCTTCACTGCTGTACCCCCAGGTCAGTCGCGCATCGAGGTGTCGTTGCCTCGCGGCACGTTAACCGCGCCCCCGCGCACCAGTCACCTCGTGCGTACCGGGGGTGCCGCGGGGTTGGCGGCGGGGGCATCAGCCGCTGATGGCGGTGGGCAATGGTGCGTCGGTGACCAGGTGCAGCACCTGCACGGCGCGGGTCATCGCGACGTACAGGAGGCGGGCGCCCAGTGCGCTGCCGTCGAAGATCTGGTGCGGGTTCACCACGACCACTCCGTCGAACTCCAGGCCCTTCACCGCTTCCGCGTGGAACAGCGGCACGTCGTCGCGGGCTAGGTCGTGCACCCGGTCGGTGGCGTGCAGGCCGACGGCCTCCAGCGCCGTGGCCAGCTGCGGGAACAGTGCCTCCGGCGCCACCAGGCCGGTGTTGTGGTGGCGGTGGCGCACCAGCCGCACCTCGTCGGCAACCGCCGCTGCCAGCTCGCCAGTGCCGACGATGCGAACGGCCGGCGCAACGCCGTCGGCGCGCACGCTGCGACTGGCCTGGGTGGCCACGTCGGTGTGCGCCAACAGCCGATTGGCGACATCCAGGATGGGCGCAGGCACGCGGTAGCCGATCGTGAGGTGAGCCACTTCCGATGCGCCCACGCGCATGTGCCCCAGCGCCTCCTGCCAGTCCTGCTGGCCGGCCGGGGTGGTGCTCTGGGCGAGGTCGCCGAGGATGGTCATCGAGCCGGCGGGGCTGCGGCGGCCGATGCAGCGCAGCGCGACCGCGCTGTGGTCCTGCGCCTCGTCGACCACGACGTGGCCGTACGTGAACGGGGTGCCGTTGAGCAGCGAGTTGGCCTCGTCGATCAGGAACTGGTCGGCCACCGTCCAGCGCCGCTTCTTGCCGCCGGGGCCGGGTAGCAGCTGGTCGACCAGCTTGATCGGCAGGCGGGTGGGCCACGCCTTGGTTATGGCCGCGCGCAGTGCAGGCGCCTTCTCCCACACGTCGTCGCGGTCCAGCCGGCGCATCATGTCGCGCTGCACCAGGCCCTTCATCGAGTCGCGGCGCTTGTTCACCGGCGCGTTCGCCGC
>JAUSLQ010000011.1 GCA_030645675.1 Actinomycetota bacterium
CGTCGAGGATCATCGCCACGGCCAGCCACACGATGGCCTCACGAGGTTGCCCGTCGGCAACGGCGATCAGGCCGAACATCCCGCACACCGCGCCGAGCGCGGTGAAGGAGTGGAGCAACCAACCCTTTGCCACCGGGTGCCGGAGGGGAGTGTTGGCCTGCTTCGTGGACTGTGCGGTCATGCCCTGTGTGGCTCGTTTTCTCGAAAGCGTCTGACACTGCGCCCGTCAGCGCACATGCTAACCACGATCGGGCACCGCTGTCGGCGGTAGCGTCGCTCCCATGCGTCATCGAGTGCGGGCGGCCGCCTATCGAATCGCGGGCGAACGGGTGCGTCGCACCTGGCAGTTCGTGTGCCGGGTGGCTGCGATCGGGCCGCACGACGCCACCGGGCGCCGCTTCGGAAAGTTCGGCGAAGGCAGCATCATCTGCTTTCCGCACAACACCATCTTCAACGAGCAGTTCATCCACATCGGCGCCGGCACCATGCTCGGCCCGCAGATCACGCTCTCCGCAGGCATGATGCCGGGGCAGCAGTGCCTCACCGATCCGGTGGTGCGCATCGGCGACCGGTGCCTGATCGGGAAGGGCAGCGGCATCGTCGGACACCTGTCGATCGACATCGGCGACGACGTCTGGACCGGCCACCACGTGTACATCACCGATCAGAACCACGGCTACGACGACATCACCCGGCCCATCTCGCAGCAGACCCAGCCCGAGCAGGCCGTCAGCATCGGCGACGGCTCGTGGCTGGGCTACGGCACGGTGGTGCTGCCCGGCGCCCGCATCGGCAAGCACGTCACCATCGGCGCCAACTCGGTGGTCACCGGCGAGATCCCCGACTTCAGCGTGGCTGTCGGCGCGCCGGCGAAGGTGATCCGCCGTCACGTGCCGGGCCACGGCTGGGTGCGGCCGGGCTGACGCCGGCCGCGGGCCCGGCACGTGACGGCGGGCTACGCCTGTACGTCGCCGCCCAGTTCACCGGGAGGCGAGCACTCGGGCACGTCGTTGCCCTTCACTCCGGCGGTGAAGTCGAGCACTACGTTCGACACGGGGCCACCGGCGACCACAGTCTCGGTGTACGGCTGCAGCTTGAACTCGCGCAGGCCGGCGGTGTAGCGGCGCCGGTCGGCGATGACGATGCGGTAGTTCTCCTCGAACACCTGCAGCCGCGAGCGGTCGTCGTCGTTGTCGACCGGGATGGCGACGATCTCGGTGAGCATCTGCTCGAGGATGTCGGTGGCCTGGTCGACGATGTCGGCACGCTGCAGCATCTGCTCCTGCGTGGGGTTGGTGATGTAGCCGCCGCTGGTGTCCGCCAGTGCCTCGCGTTGGGTCGACGCAGCCACGCAGATGGGGCCCGCCTTCGCTCGCCAGGTGGTGTCCTGGAGCTGGTACACGCCGCGGTCGC
Source organism: Actinomycetota bacterium (assembly GCA_030645675.1). Taxonomy (GTDB): domain Bacteria; phylum Actinomycetota; class Acidimicrobiia; order Acidimicrobiales; family Ilumatobacteraceae; genus UBA668. The sequence goes on from JAUSLQ010000011.1 coordinate 1,414, forward strand.
TGGCGATGAAGAAGTAGTAGCCCCACATCGCGGCCATGGTGAGGCACCCGAGCGTCAGCAGCACCTTCACCCACGCCCGGCCGCGGGGCGCAGGCACCTGAGCGGGTGAGGAGGGCTCCAGTAGGGGCGTCGCCGTCGTCATTTGGATGCCTTCGGGGGCCGGTACGACACGCCCAGCTGGGCGAGCGCGCCGCCAACGCCCACGACGCCGGCCACGATGGCGCCCTTCCACTCGGAGAACCAGTCGATCTCGAAAGCGTGATCGAGCGACCACTCGCCGGCGCCCACCGTGGCGACGGCGAAGGCCGCGAACGCGATGGATGCGCAGTACTCCCAGCCCTGGTTGGGCTTGAAGACGAAGAAGCCCACCTTCCAGTGGACGGTGACGATGGCCACGACCATGAGGGCGATCATGCCGGCCGCAGCCAGCGCCGTGAGCAGGCCGGCGGCGAACATCAGGCCGGCACCGATCTCGGTGGCGGCGGCGATGCGAGCCTGCCACTTCGGCCACTTCATGCCCATCGAGCCGAACCAGCCGGCGGTGCCGGCCAGCTTGCCGCCGCCGAAAACCTTGTTGAAGCCGTGAGCGGCCAGGAACACGCCGAACACGACGCGAAGGACGAACAGGGCGAAGTTGAGCTGCTGCACGGCGGACACGCTAACGGCGTGACACACGGCGCGGCATAATCCGGCACCGAACGACTCGCCGCGCTGGTAGAACGACACCCGTGGGGGAGGGAACAACCATTCCAGAGTCGCGCGGGCGCCTGCGCCAGGCGTTCCGGCTGGTGCGCGCCCTGCTGCGCCACCACAAGCGCACCTTCTTCATCGCCGTCGGCGGCGCGTCGGTCTTCGCGGCCTGCACGGTGCTGTCGGCCGTCATCGTGCGGCTGATCACCGACGACGTCATCGGCCCACGGTTCAACCAGGGCACGGTGTCGGCCCGAAAGGTCGTGGTGGTGCTGGGCGCGCTCGTCGTCGTCGGCTTCGTCCGCGCAGCAGGTGTGGTGGTGCGGCGCACCTGGGCGGGCCGCACGGGGTGGCGCGTCACCGAGTCCATCACCAGCGAGGTCATCGACCGGGTCACGCTGCAGCCGGTGCCGTGGCACCGCCACCAGAGCACGGGCGACCTCATCACCCGCGCCGGTGTCGATGCCGAGGCCGCCACCGCCGTGCTGCAACCATTGCCGTTCGCCTCGGGCGTGGTGGTGCTGGTCGTGCTCTCCAGCGCGTGGCTGCTGATCACCGACATCCCGCTCGGCCTGGCCGCAGTAGCCGTGTTCCCCGGGTTGATCGCGCTGAACATCGGGTACCAGCGGCGCGTCGACCGCTTCTACAACACCGCACAGGAGGAACTGGGCGCGCTCAGTGCCGCCGTGCACGAGAGCTTCGACGGCGTGGCCGTGGTGAAGTCGTTCGGCGCCGAGGGCCGCGAGACCGAGCGGCTGGCCGTCATCGCCGGGCGGCTGCGCGAAGCCCGGTTGGGTGCGGTGCGGCTGCGCAGCACGTTCGAGGCCCTGCTCGACGGCGTGCCCACCGTCGTCAACATCCTGCTGCTGGTGGGTGGCGCCTACCGTGTGCGCGCCGGCGAGATGAGCGTGGGCGAGTTGACCAGCTTCATCTACCTGTTCACCCTGCTCGTGTTCCCGCTGCGGCTGATCGGCTTCACGTTGTCGGAGGTGCCCCACTCGCTGGCCGGTTGGAACCGCATCCGCGAGCTGCTCGATCAGCCGGTGGTGCCCGACCCCGCCCTGACGCTGGTGCCGGGCACCGACGGCAGCGTGGTTCTGCGCGACCTGCACTTCAGCCACGACGGCGAGCGCGACGTGCTCAGCGGGGTGGACGCGTGCATCGAGGGCGGCCGCACGGTCGCCGTGGTGGGCGCCACTGGTAGTGGCAAGACCACGCTGCTGCACCTGATCGCCGGTCTCGTGCGGCCCACGTCGGGCACGGTGACGGTGCCTGTAGGTGGCGTGCGGCTGGTGCTGCAAGAGCCGTTCCTGATGGCCGGTTCGGTGCGCGACAACATCGCACTCGGCAGCCGCGCCGCCACCGACGCCATCGAGGCGGCCCTGGCGGTCGCCGAGGCCCAGTTCGTGCACGCCCTGCCGGCGGGGCTCGACACCGAGGTCGGCGAGCGCGGTGTCGGCCTGTCGGGTGGCCAGCGGCAGCGCATCGCTCTGGCCCGTGCCCTGGTGCGGCAGCCGGCCGTCCTGCTGCTCGACGACACCACCTCGGCGCTGGACCCCACCACCGAGGCGAAGGTGTTGGCCAACCTGCGCGCTGCACTGGCCAACACCACCGTGGTGGCCGTGGCCAGCCGGCCGTCCACGATCGCGTTGGCCGACGACGTGCTGTACCTGGCCGACGGACGGGTGGTGGCCCACGGCCGTCACGACGAGCTGATGCAGGCCGTGCCCGCCTACCGCCGGCTGATCGAGGCCTTCGAGCACGATCGGGCGGCGCTCGACGCCGATGCCGCCGCGAGGTTGCCATGAGCGAACCGATCAGCCGCTGGAGCGCCGTCGAGACGATCGGTCGCGGCGTGCGCGCCGCGCCGGCGCTGCGCACCGGGTTCGGTCTCACGCTGGCGTTCGCATTGGTGGGTGCCGGCGGCCGGGTGGTCATCCCCATCGTCGTCCAGCAGGCCATCGACCGCGGGTTCGGCCCGGCGGGCGTGAAAGTGGGCGTGGTGGCCGTGCTCGCCGCGATCGCGCTGGTGGTCATCGTCATCGCCACCTTCGCCCAGCGCACCGCTGTTGCCCGGCTGGGCCGGCGCAGCGAGGAGGCCCTGTACGCCTTGCGTGTGCGCCTCTTCGAGCACATCCACCGGCTCAGCATCGCCGACCACAGCGAGGAACGGAAGGGCGCCCTGGTGGCCCGCGTCACCAGCGATGTGGAGACGCTGGCCCAGTTCTTCCAGTGGGGTGGGCTGGCCTGGCTGCTCGACGGCACGCTGATGCTGCTGGTGGCCGGCGTGATGCTGGCCTACGACTGGGTGCTGGCCATCGTCGCCTTCGTGGTCGCCGCCCCGCTGGCGTTCGTGCTGCGCCGGGTGCAGAGCCACCTGTCGCGGGCGTACGACGCTGCCCGCGGCCGCAACGCCGAGGTGATGACCCAGATCAGCGAGCTGGTGGCCGGCGCCGAGACGCTGCGCGCCTACGACGCCGGCCCGCACTACGCCCGGCAGGTGGAGGCCGCCAGCCACGAGCGTTCGAACTCGTTCATCCGAGCCGGCACCATCGGCGCCTTCCTGTTCCCCTCGGGCGAGGTGTTCAGCGTGTTCACGGTGTCGGCGGTGGTCAGCGTCGGCGTGCTGCGCGGCCCCAGCTCCGGCCTCACCGCCGGCGCGATGGTGGGCTTTCTGTTCCTCACCTACCGCTTCCTGGAGCCGATCGCCGAGTTCACCGAGGTGCTCGACCAGACGCAGACCGCCGTGGCCGGCATGCGCCGAGTGTTGGGCGTGCTGGAGATACCGATCGGGCCACCCGAGCCCGAGCACCCGCTGCCACTGCCCGCCGGCCCGCTGGCGGTCACGCTCGACCGCATCGACTTCAGCTACCGAACCCGCGGCGACTCCGACGAGCCACCCGTGCTGATGGGTGTGTCGGCGCACATCCCCGCCGGCCAGCAGGTGGCCATCGTCGGCGAGACCGGCTCGGGCAAGACCACACTGGGCCGCCTCATCGCCCGCCTGGCCGATCCCACCGCGGGAACTCTGCTGCTGGGCGGAGTGCCGCTGACCCGCGTGTCCAACGCCGATCTGCGCAGCCGGCTCACGGTCGTGCCGCAGGAGCCGTTCCTGTTCGAGGGCAGCATCGCCGCCAACCTGTCGTTCGCGGTACCCGGCATGAGCCTGGCCCAGCTGCACGACGCCATCGACTCGCTCGACCTGCGCGACTGGCTCGACACCCTGCCCGACGGGATCGATACGGAGGTCGGCCAGCGCGGCAGTCAGCTGTCGGCAGGCGAGCGGCAGCTGGTGGCACTCATCCGTGCCTCGCTGGTCGATCCGGCGGTGCTGGTGCTCGACGAGGCCACGTCGTCGGTCGATGCGCTCACCGAGGTCCGCCTGGCCCGCGCGCTGGAGTGGCTGGCAACCGGCCGCACCACGATCGCCATCGCCCACCGCCTCTCGACCGCCGCCCGCGCCGACCGTGTGCTGGTGCTCGACCATGGGCGTCTGGTGGAAGACGGCACGCACCTGGAGCTGGTGCAGGCCGGCGGTACCTATGCGCGCATGTACGACGCGTGGGTCACATCCACCTCGGCCAGCTGAGCGCGGGGCTAGGTGCCGAACGGCGTCGGGCCGTTCACCGAGCGGATGGTGCACTGCAGACGACGTGAGACCCCATCGCCCGCACCGGTGACCAGGCCTGACGCCACCGCCTCGAACTCGCTCGACTCGCCGGGTGGCACACGCCGAACCGGGACCGACCTGGAGCCGATCAGGTTGCCGTCCAGCCGGAACTCCACGGAGATCGTGTAGTCGTGGTACGTGTCGTCGAGGTTGGTGATGTGGCCTTCCAGCGTGGCGATGCCGTTCTCCGTCACGCAGCGGTCGACGACCGCCTCGTGGGGGCCGGGCTTGGTGAACTCGTCGAGCTCGTGCAGCACAACACGCGTGAACAGGAACCCCACCACGCACAGGCCCAACGCGGCGATCGAGAGCGTCGTGCCGGCGACGGCGAAGCCGCGCCCGCCGGCGGCGTCGCGCCGCGAGCGATTGATGACGATCACGCCCAGCACGAACGCCGCGATCGCGGCCAGTCCGGCGAGCACGAACACGAACGGCAGCCAGGCCAGCAGCACGGCGCCGACGGAGAGCACGAACGAGGTGATGGCCATGCCGCGCCCAGGAGGCCGCGGCATCGGTGCCATCGGCCCGCCCCAGCCTGGGTGCGCGGGTACGCCGCCCCAGCCCGCCGGCGCCGGCACCACGCCGGGCCCCGGCGGCGTGGGCATCGCGCCGGGGTCGACGAAGCGCTGCCCGTTGACGGCGACGTCGTTGGTCCACCGCTGGCCGTTGAAGTAGCGCAGCTCGAAGCGATGCGTGGGGTCGGGGTGCCAACCGGGCGGTGACTGCATCGACTCCACGTGGTTGACGCTATCGGCCGCTCCCCGTCGCTTCCGGCCGATTCCGGCCGCTCCCGACCGCTCCCGACCGTTCCCGGCTCGGCGCTCCCGACCGTTCCCGGCAGGGCGTCCCCGACAGGGTGCTCTGAGGCATGGCACCTGCTCGTGGGGCTCTCGATCTAGCCTCTGCAGCACTATGGAAATCGTCCTGATCCGCCACGGCGAGCCCGAGTGGGTTCGTGACGGGCTCAACGTCGTCGACCCGCCGCTCACCGAACGCGGCCAGATGCAGGCCCGCCAGGTGGCCGAGGTGCTGGCCGGCGAGCACTTCGACGAGATCATCGTCTCGCCGCTGCTGCGCGCCCGGCAGACCGCCGCGCCCCTGTTGGCGCGCCAGGCGCGCTCCGAAGCCGTCGAGCCGTTCCTGGAGGAGATCCGTGAGCCGAACTGGCACGGCACCCCGGCCGAGCTGTCGCGCACGGCCTACGAGGAAGAGCGCACGCGCGCTGCGGAAGAGCGCTGGACCGGCCTCACCGGCGGTGGCGAGCCCCCGCGCGACTTCGTCGAGAGGGTGCGCTCCGGTGCCACCGTGTACTGGAACAGTCGGGGCATGTACCGCAGCCGCCAGATCCTGCCGGTGTGGCACCTGGATGCCGTGCACCACAGGGTGGCCGTGTTCGCCCACGCCGGCACCAACGGGGTTCTGCTGTGCCAGCTGCTGGGGCTCGACCCGGTGCCGTGGGAGTGGGACCGCTTCGTCACCCACCATGCCTCCATCACCCGGCTGGAGAGCATGGCGCTGCGCGATGGCCACACCTTTGCGCTGCGCCGCCTCAGCGACGTCGAGCATCTTCCCCGCGACGCCAGAACGGTGTAGGCACAGCACAGCACCCCACAGCACAGCACCCCACAGCACAGCAC
>JAUSLQ010000019.1 GCA_030645675.1 Actinomycetota bacterium
GTGCTGGCAGGGCTGGGTACCGGCGCCCACTCGGTGTACGTGCGTGGCCAGGATGCGGCCGGCAACTGGGGGGCCGTCACGGCTGCGACCATCTCGTTCGACCGCACCGGCCCGACGACTGCCGCACTGGTGGCCAAGCCGGCCGCCTCGAACGGCACCGTCAGCGTGGCGGTGCAGGGCACCGCCTCCGACGCCGGGGCGGGCAACAGCAACGTGATCGCGGCCGAGTATTGGATCGACGGCGGCGCACCTGTTGCGATCGCGATCACGGTTCCGGCAGCAACGGTGAGCATCGATGCGACGATCAGCGCCGCCACGGTGAACGCTCTTGCAGACGGCAATCACACGTTGTCGGTGCGCAGCCAGGATGCAGCGAGCAACTGGGGCAGCACGGCGACGTTCACCATGAAGGTGGACAAGACCGGCCCGGCGACCTCGGCACAGGTGGCCAACCCGAACCCGAACAACGGGACCCTGCCGTTCAGCCCGTCGATCCCTGCCGTGCGGGTGACCGCCACGGTGGCCGACCTCGGCTCGAACGTGGTCGCTGCGGAAGCGTTCATCGGTCCGGTGGGTGCGAACGGCACCGGCGCCCTGTTCGTGCCGGTCGACGGCAACTGGAACTCGTTGTCGGAGAACGTGCGGCTCGACATCCCGCTCACCACGATCACCCTGCTGGCCAACGGCCCGCACACGATCTCGGTGCACGGCAAGGACGCCGCCGGCAACTGGGGCGGGATGGCGACGGTGGTCCTCAACATCGACCGCACCAACCCGGCGGTGGGTGCAGCAACGGTGACACCAGGCGTCAACGCCGTCACGGTCGCCACGACTGCCACCGACGCCCTCGGGGTCGCCCGGGTGGAGTACTACATCGACACCGATCCGGGCCGTGGTTTCGGCGTGGCGCTGGTGGCCGGTGTGGCGCCGAACTGGTCGGTGGTCGCCTCGACCTTCGCCCTCGCCGAGGGATCGCACACGGTGTACGTGCGGGCACGTGACAACGCCGGCAACTGGAGCACGATCTCGTCGGCGGCGTTCACCGTCAACCGGACCCTGTACTTCTCGACTGCCGGTAGCTCGAACCCGCCCGGCGTGGCCGGCACTGCCGACGACTCCGACATCTACCAGGCCAATGGTGCGACGTTCAGCCGCCAGGTGGATCTCAGCACGCTGGGTGTCCCGACGTCGGCCAACGTCGACGGCCTCAAGCGGGTCAGCAACACCGACTTCTACGTCTCGTTCGCCGACAACACGACGATCACGGGCTTCGGCACGGTGCAGGACGAAGACATCGTCCGGTACAACGCCGGTGTCTGGAGCGTGTACTTCGACGGCACGGCACCGGGCCTGAACACAGCAGCTCGTGACATCGACGCCTTCGACATCGTCGGGTCGACGATCTACTTCTCGACAACGGGCAACTCGAACCCGCCAGGGGTGGTAGGTACATCCGACGACAGCGACATCTACTCGTGGAACGGCTCGGTCTTCGCCCGGGTGTGGGACGCGACCGCCAACGGGGTGCCAGGTGGCGCCAACGTCGACGGAGTCGCCTACATCGATGCCACCCACGTGCTGGTGACCTTCGCCGACAACACCACGATCACCGGCCCGGGAGCGTTCCAGGACGAGGACATCGTGTACTTCAACGGAGGGACCTGGATGATGTGGTACGACGCGACCGCGAAGGGCCTCAGCACGGCCAATCTGGACATGGACGAGATCGATGTCCCCTGACGTGACGGGTGACGTGCCGGGCGACGTGCCGGGTGACGTGACGGACGAGCACCCGCAGCGCCGGCTGCGGGTGCCGCATCCGATGCACTGGTGGTCGCTCGTGCGGCACGCCCGTCGGCGGACCTTCGTCGCTGCCGGTGTGGCTGTCGCCGTCCTCGCTGCCGCCCTGGTGTTCGTGATGCGCGACGGAGCGCCGACCAATGCCGCCATCAACGGCAGCACGCCGATCACGGCAGAGCAGTTGGCGCAGGACTACGGCATCCGCCTCGGCATCGTCGGCCTGATCGCCGCCGGTGGCCTGGTGGAGCTGAAGTTCCAGGTGATCGACGCCGACAAGGCCAGCGCGTTGTTCGGGCCCGTGGAGTCCATGCCGAAGCTGGCGGTGGAGGGCTCGAGCCGCGTGCTGCAGTCGTCGAAGGGCGGGCACAAGCTGACGCTGCTCGACGGCGCCTCCTACTTCTTCCTGTACACCAACGTCGCCAACTCCGTCGCGAAGGGATCGCAGGTCTCCTTCGTGGTGAACGGGGTGCGGGTGCCCCACCTCACGGTGCAGCAGTGAACCGTGGAAGGCTGAGCGGGCGCCGTCGGCTCATCCTTCCGTTGGTGCTGTCGGTGGCTGCTCCGGTGTGCGCACCGGCAATGGCCGCCCGTGCGAGTGTCGCCACCGTGCCCACCCCGGCGACCGCCTCCGTTGCGGCGGTGGACACCGATGTCACGGCACGTTTGGCAGCGGCAGGGCCGCACGAGCCCGTGACAGTGATCGTGCGCCTGCGGCAGCGAGCGGTGCTTCCTGCAGTCGTGGGCACGCGGCAGCAGCGCCTTACCGCTGTGGTGGCCGGCCTGCAGGCGACGGCCGCGGCCTCGCAGGGCAGGCTGCGGGCACTGCTGCAGACGCGCCGGGCGCAGGGGCAGGTCGGTGAGGTCGTCCCGATGTGGATCGTCAATGCACTGGTCGTGACGGCCGCTCCCGAGGTGATCCGCGAGGTCGCCCTGCGTACGGATGTCGAGCGCATCACCTCCGACGTGATCGACATCGTGCCGACCGGCACGCCAACGGCACCGGCCGAGCCGAACGTCGGGGTGATCGGAGCCGACCAGCTGTGGAGCAGTGGCAACGACGGTCAGGGCGTGCTGGTGGCCTCGCTCGACTCGGGCGTCGATGCCACCCACCCCGCCCTTGCTGCCCGCTGGCGAGGCGGAAGCAACTCGTGGTTCGACCCGTACGGCCAGCACCCGACGGTGCCCACCGACCTGACCGGACATGGCACCGCCACCATGGGTGCGATGGTCGGTGGCGGTGCGGGCGGCACCACGATCGGGGTGGCACCTGGTGCGACGTGGATCTCGGCGCGCGTGTTCAACAATGCGGGCACGGCGACGGCATCGGCGATCCACCTCGCGCTGCAGTGGGTGCTCGACCCCGACGGCAACCCGGCCACCGCCGACGCCCCCTCGATCGTCAACAACTCGTGGGCGTTCGGGTCGCCGGGGTGCAACCTGGAGTTCCAGGGCGACCTGCAAGCCCTGCGGGCGGCGTCGATCGTGCCGGTGTTCGCCGCCGGCAACTACGGGCCTACCGCGGGCAGCAGCGTCAGCCCGGCGAACTACCCGGAGGCGCTGTCTGTCGGTGCGGTGACGAACACCGGCACCACCTACTCGGCCGGCAGCCGTGGGCCGTCGGCCTGCGGCGAGCCGTCGGGCACGTACCCCGACGTCGTCGCTCCGGGTGTGAACATCTGGACGTCGGACCGCAACGGGCTGTACGCGTACTGGTCGGGCACCTCGTTGAGCGCGCCGGCCGCGGCCGGGGCGCTGGCGCTGCTGGAGGCCTATCGCGCCGGCTCGTCGGTCACTCCCGAAGCAGCGTTGCTGGCCACGACGGTCGACCTGGGCGCCGCCGGGCCCGACAACACGTTCGGCCGCGGGCGCATCGACGTCGCGGCCGCAGCCCAGCTGATGAACAGCGGCCCGCCGCCGACGACGACCACCACCACCACCACGACCACCACCACCACCACGACCACGACCACGACCACGACCACGACCACGACCAGCCCAACCACCACGACCACGACAACCACCACGACTACGACAACCATGCCCTCGACGACGTCGACCACCAGCACGACGACGACGGCTCCCACGACGACGACGGCTCCCACGACGACGGTCCCGCCACCACCCGTGCTCTTCGCCAGCGGCTTCGAGTCGGGCACCACCGGTGAGTGGTCGTCGACCGTCAACGACGCCGGCCGCCTGGCGGTGACCTCCGGGGCTGCGCTCGACGGCGCATTCGGGCTCAGCGCGCGCCTCGGCGCCACCACTCCGATCTACGTGGCCGACACCAGCCCGGTGGGGGAGCGCAGCTACCACGGACGGTTCCTGTTCGACCCCAATGGCATCGCGCTGTCGGGTTCGGCGTCCCACGACCTGTTCCGCACGTTGACGGCGTCGGGCACGACGGTGACCGTGGTGCAACTGCGCCGCTCGAACGCCAGCTACCAACTGCGCGGTGGCACCTTGCTCCCCAACGGCTTCTGGAAGTACACGACCTGGACAGCGATCTCCGATGCTCCGCACACGGTGGAGATCGCTTGGGCGGCGGCATCCACGCCGAGTCGAGGGGATGGCTCGTTGAAGTTCTGGATCGACGGAGTCGACAGGGGTTCGACCACCAGGCTGACGAACGGGTCGCAACGGATCGACGAGGCCAGGTTGGGCCCGCAGGGCCTCGGCAACTCGTCGTCAGGCAGTGAGCTCTTCGACGACTTCGTGAGCACCCGCACGACCTACGTGGGCGTCTGAGCGAGGTCGCCCAGGCGTGCGACGCCTGCCGCGCTGCACCGGCACGACGCAGAGCGCCGTGACAGCGGCGAGCACGGTGAGAACGACCGAGATCCGGCGAGAGCTGAGGACTGGCGGGTGGTGGTACACCGCCGCCTGTGTGCCCAACGTGAGCGTCGCCGACGCGGTGGGCAGCGATGCTCGGCCAACCGACACGGTGAACGTGGTCGGCCCCTCGGCCAGATCCACGTCCTCGATGACGACCGAGCCCGACTCGTCGACCTGCGCCTCCCATCGTTGGCTGCCGGAGATGGTGTCGGCCTCGATCGACACCGATGTGATCGGGGCCGGGGCCGGCCGTCGAGTCTGCACGACGGCGAGTTCCAGCGCGTTGGTGCCGGGCTGTGCCGGCACCGCCCGCATCCTCACGATCACATCGTCGGCGTCAGCGGTGACCGACTGCGGGGCGACACGCAGGGGGGCGGCCAGATACGCGTCGGCGGTCGCCGGCCCGGCGGTTGCCATCGCTGCGCCGAGGCCCACGACCACGACGAGCAGCAGGAAGGCTTCCACGGACGCCTGGGCAATCCGGCGGCGGGTGCCCGGTAGCACCACGACGGCAACGGCGAAAGCGGCCACCGCCAACTTCGCCAGCAGCAGCTGACCGAACGTGGTGGCGAACAGTCCGGTCAGCGACACGACCATGCGCTCGGCGAGCATCAGGCCTGACGCGACGGTGAGCAGTGCTGCCGTGACCGCAGTTCGCGACGCACCGGCCAGCGCTGCCATCGTGCGCCCGCTGCCGCGATGCGCCAGCAGCGTCACCACCAGCAGGCCCAGCCAGGTGGCCAGCGCCACGAAGTGGACAGCCTTCGCCAGCGCGACGGTGGGCTCGACCGCTCCGTTCAGCGCGGCGTGGTCGCCCCACCCCGTGAGCAGGCCGAGCCACCCGACGCCCACCCAGGCGAGGGCTGCCCTGATGCTGAGCTGCCGGCCGGTGACCACCGGCGCGTCGAGCCAGGCGAGCCGGCGGGTGGCCACCAGCGGTACTGCGCAGGCGAGGGCACCGACGGTGATCGGCAGCCGCACCATGTCGTTGGTGCGCGCCACGGCCTCCAGGCCGGCGCCGAGGCCGACGTGCAGATCGAGCGCGCGCGCCAGCAGCACACCCACGCGGCCCAACAGGATCGCCACCAGCGACGCGCCGGCCAGCAGCACCAGGCGCCGCTCGACGGTGGCGGTGAACAGCAGTGTTCCGGCCCGGCTGCGCGTCGCGACACAGCCGGCCAGTGTCGCCAGGCCGGCGGCGAACAGCCATCGCGACGCCGTCTCGAACGGCTGCGGCCCAGGGTTTGGTGGCGGGCTGGGTGAGGCGACGGCATGGTCGCCCAACGAGAAGCTCGTGCGGCCGCGCACCTCGTGCAGGTCTTCCCGATCGCGAACGGAGAACGCGACGCGGTGCAGCCCGTCGCCCAGCGGCGGGAGTGCCACGACGAGCTGGCGGTCGTCGCCCTCCTGCAGATGCCCCACCAGCGGCTCGGCGCTGCTGCCGGCGGTGAGGAACGTCACCTTGATGAACTCATCGCTGATCGGCTCGCTGAACGTCACCCGCAACTCGTTGGGCGCGGCAGCCAGCAGGGTGCCGTCGGCGGGGGAGATCTGGAGGATCGTGGCATGCGCCCTGGCGACGCGGGCCGGCTGCATCGCGACGATCGCGATTGCGCTCAGCAGCACTCGCACCGTGATCGCCAGTGCTCTGGAGCGCCGGCGTGTGCGCGGGCGACGCACGGAACGCGCGCCGACCAGCCACATCCGCACGGCGCGCATCACGGATCGAATCGGTACCCGGAGCCACGCACCGTGATGAGGTGGCGTGGTGCCGAGTGGTCGGCCTCGATCCGTCGTCGCAGGCGGTGGATGTGTTCGGTGACGGTGGCGACGTCTTGCCAACCCGGCTCGCTGTTCCAGACGTGGTGCAGCAGCTGCTCGCGTGTGAACGTCTGGCGAGGAGCGGAACCCAGGAACGCCAACAGATCGAACTCGCGAGCGGTGAGCGACACGAGCTCGCCGTTGCGGCGCACCTCGCGGGCCCGCGTATCGACGACCATGTCGCCGAACTGCAGCACCGAACGCAGCAGGTTGGGCTGTGCTCGCCGCGCCACTGCTCGCACGCGGGCCACCAGTTCGCGCGGCGAGAACGGCTTCACCACGTAGTCGTCGGCGCCGATCTCCAGGCCCAGCACACGATCGGCTTCATCGCCTGCGGCAGTGAGGAGGACCACTGCGACCTGGCTGGAGGCGCGGATCGCGCGCAGTACGGAGAACCCGTCGATGCCGGGCAGGCCGACGTCGAGCACGACGATGTCGACCGGCTGGCTGGCGAGCACCTCCAGGCCACGCTCGCCGGACTCCGCCTCGGCAACGGTGAAGCCGGCGGCGCGCAGACGGTCACGGACCACTCGGCGGATATCGACGTCATCGTCGATCAGCAGCACCACGCCATGCGTCGAATTGTGCTCCCCGTCGGCCACCACCGAAGCGTAATCGGGCGTCAAGGGTCTTGCGTCATATTCCTCCTTTTCATCGACGTTCACTTCTAGTAGCGTCGCCCTCACATCGGACTGCAACGGGAAGCAGGACAATGAGTGGGCACCAGAACACAGCGGAAACGCTCGCCTTTGGCGAGCAGATTGGCATCCAGTTCGACCGGCTGAAGAGATGGGTCGACGTAGGGTGCGGCATCATCGCGTCGTGGGCGCTGGGTACCGGCTGGACCATCGTCGGCCTCGCCGCCGTGGCCGCCTGGCTTGCCGTCGGCCTGGTGATCTGGCCGACCGACGAGCTGCCGGCTCGGCTACCGCTGGCTCCGGCGGCGGCCGTCTTGGTGCTGTGGGTGTGCATGGATGGGCCGCACCAGTTGATCGACCCGATCGAAGACGCCTCGATGCTGTCGATGTTGGTGGTGCTCGGTTTGGTCGGCCGTGTCGTGGAACGCTCGCTGCGGGTCCGCTTCGAAGCCGCTCAGCAGGAGCTGCACATGCTGCGCGACCGCATCGTCAGCGTGGAGGAGGTGAACCGCGCAAACCTGGGTATTGCCCACGACTTGCGCAACGTGTTCACAGTGGTGAAGGCGAGTGCCGCCGATCTCGCCGAGGAAATGCGGGGCCGCCGCGCCGGGACGCTGGTCACCGAGATCCTCAATGCCACCGAGCGCGGCCTCAGCATCACCGACGACCTTGCCGTGGTGGGGCGTGGCGACCCGGAGTCGCTGAGCCCGCTCAACCTGTGCCACCTCACGAACCAGTTGGAACCACTGCTGCGCCGGTTGGTGAATCCGACAGTGCAAGTGGAGGTCACCTCCGACGCGTCGCCGGTGTTCGCCCGGGTCGACCGCAGTGGAGTGCTGCACGTCCTGATGAACCTGGTGGTCAACGCCGGCGAAGCCATGGGTGGCTGCGGCACCGTTCGCGTCGAGTGCACGCGTGGAACGCGGCAGGTGCAGGGTCTCCCCGGCGAGCAGCCCACCGCGCGGCTGAGGGTCATCGACTCCGGCACCGGCATGCCGCCCGAAGTGGTTCGCCGCATCTTCGACCCGGGGTTCAGCACCAAGGGCGGTCCCCAACGTGGGCTCGGGATGGTGGTGGTGCAGCAAGTGGTGCAGCGTTGCCACGGGTGGGTCGAGGTCGAGACCTCGCCGCGGCAGGGCACCACGTTCACGGTGGAGTTCCCGCTGGCCGAGCCCCACCGCGCGTTGGTGGTGATCGGCGACGACGGCTCTCGCCGGCTGCTGGTCGAGGAACTGCGGGCGGCGGAGTTCGAAGTCATCGAAACCCCCTGCCCACTCGAGGCGTGCGACCTCGTCGCCTCCGGGCGCCGGCCCGACGTCGCGCTGCTCGACGAGTCGTTCGCCGACGACCTCGGCCTGCGGCAGGTGGCCAGGCTCGATCGGGTGGAGCGGACGATGCTGTTCGGCGCGTCCATCGGGCGCTACACCTTGCCGTCCACGCGCGCCGATGCCGCCGACTTGCTGCGCTGGCTGTTGGGCGACAGCCTGCAGCCGCAGCCCGACCCGCTCAGCCCGTTGTGATCTCGCGCAGGAACGCCTCCGCCTCCGCTCGGTGGCGGGTGCGTTTCATCGGCGGCAGGGCCTTCACGATGTCCCAGCGGTAGTTGGCCTTACCCAGCCGCGGGTCCATCACTGCCACCACGCCGCGGTCGTGGGCGGTGCGGATCAGCCGACCGGTGGCCTGGGCCAGCAGCATCGCCGCCCGCGGCAGGTCGATCTGACCGAAGGCCGCCGCGCCCAGTTGCTCGCGGCGCGCCGACAGCAGCGGGTCGTCGGGGCGGGGGAACGGGATGCGATCGATGACGACCAGGCTCAACGTGCGGCCGGGGATGTCGACGCCCTGGAAGAAGCCGGCAGTGGCGAACAAGCACGCGTGCTCGTCGTCGCTGAACGCCTTGACGAGCGCGGTCTTCGGCAGGTCGCGCTGGGTCAGCACGGGCACTTCGACGCGTGCTCGTACCGCTTCGGCGGCCGCGTCCATCGCCTTCCAGCTGGTGAACAGGGCCAGCGTGCGCCCCCCGGCGGCGGTGATCAGCGCGGTCAGTTCGTCGTGCACAGCGGCGGCGAAGCCGGGCGAGCGCGGGTCGGGCATGTGCAGCGCGCAGTAGAGCAGCGAGTGTTGCTCGTAGTCGAACGGGCTGCCCACGTCGAGCTCGTCGAACCCACCGGCAGGCAGGCCCACGCGGGCGCCCAACGACGACGGGATGGTGGCACTGCACAGCACGGCCGTGCGTTGCGACCAGATTCCGTTGGCGAGCACCCCGCCGACTTCCAGCGGGGCGATCTCCAGCCGCGGGTAGTCGGGCCCGCCGCTGACGAACGCGACGTAGCCCTCGCGACTGCTGAGCGCGAGGTCGATGCTCTCCTGCAGCCGCGTGGCCAGCTGCTGACCGCGGAGCTTGCGCGCCTTGGCGTCTTCCACGTCGGTGTCGATGGCGCGCAGCGCGGTCTGGGCCTTGTCGATGCGGCCGCGCACGTCGACCAGCATCTGCTGCACCGCGTCTGGGAAGGGGCTGGAGAGGCGCTGGCCGAGGAACGGGCTGAGCGCGTCGCGCACCGCCACCGACGCCTCGGCCAAAGGGCCCACGACCTGTGGGTCGTCGAGGATGCGCTTCAGTGCGGCGGTGAGCGTGGTGAAGCGCCCGCCGGCCACCTGCACTCCCACCGTGTCGCTCATGATGTCTTCCAGCTGGTGGGCCTCGTCCATGACCACCACGTCGTGCTCGGGCAGCAGCATTCCGCCACTGCCCACATGCAGCCCGTAGAGATGCATGTTCACCACGATCACGTCGGCGACCGAGGCCCGCTGGCGCGCGGCCTCGGCGAAGCACACCGAACCCATCGGGCAGCGGGTGGCGCCCGGGCACTCGTCGCTGCCCACGCTGACGGCCTGCCAGGCCCTGTCGCTGGGAGCCCAGTCCAGCGAGGCTTGGTCGCCCGTGTCGGTGCTGCCCGCCCACTTGGTGAGGCGGTTGATCTCGACCTTGGTGGTGGCGGCGAACTCCTCCAGCTCGAGCTGGCCCTTGTCGGCGTCGCGGATCTCGCGCACGCGCTGCATGCACACGTAGTTGCTGCGGCCCTTGAGGACCGCCCAGTCGAACGGCACGTCGAGGTGGGCCTGCAGGAACGGCAGGTCTTTCGCGGCCAACTGGTCCTGCAACGCCTTGGTGGCAGTGGCGACGACGACCCGCTTGCCGCCGACGATCGCCGGCACGAGGTAGCCAAGGGTCTTGCCGGTGCCGGTGCCGGCCTGCACCACCAGGTGGCGACCGGTCTGCACCGCACTGGCCACGGCCTGGGCCATCTGCTGCTGGCCCGGCCGGTCCTCGGCCACTGGCAACGCCCCGGTGACCGCAGCCAGCGCAGCGGCGACATCGGGGTTCATTCGGTGGAGGACTGAGCGGATGCGGGCTGCGAGGTGCAGGGGCCGAAGCCGGGCAGGTCCATCCGGCGAGTGTACGGGCAACGGCCTGCCGGCACAGGGGTGTGCCCGGCAACGGAGGGCCGCCGGCCGTCCACAGGAAGCGGTGCGAGCCGGCTGCGTCGGTGTTCACGGGCCTCGCCCCACCCGTGCTACGTTCGCCAGCGTTTGCGGGCGGCGGACGGGCGCCACTGCGAGTTGTTGCCCATGAGTCGAATCGTGGGCGGTCAGCTTCGGTCGACAACGGCCGGCCGTCCTTGCCTTCCCGCACGCACCAGGTCTACGGGAGGGTCATGAACGGCAAGCGGTTCGGCATGTTGCTGGCAGTCACTGGTCTGGTCGGTGTCGGGGTCATGACGCCGGCCGCGGCGCAGACCACCCCGGTCCCGGCAGCGGCGCCCGCCAAGGCCGCGGGTGCGTTCGTCAGCCCCTCGGTGCTGCGCGCGCTGCAGGGTGCCGAGAAGGGCGCTGCCGCCGACGTTCGGGTTGTCGTCTCCTTCGACACCCGCACCGGACGTTCGGGCACGCTCAGCGTCACCGATGTCAGTACCGCACGGGCGTCCGTCCTCGCCTCGCTGCCGGCCGGCTCGTACGAAGTGGTGTCCACGTTCCAGCGCATCCCGTCGGTGTCGCTGAAGGTCACCCAGGCGTCGCTCGACGCACTCAGCCACAACCCGCTGGTGCACTCCATCAACATCGACCAGGTCGTCACCACCTACATGAACGAGGCCAACACGCTCACCGGCGTCGCATCGGTGCACTCGGGTGGCATCACGGGCGAGGGCGCCACGGTGGCGATCATCGACACGGGCGTGGACAGCAACACCGGTGTGGTGCACCCCGCCCTGGCCGACGACCTCGCCGGGCAGGCGTGCTTCCGCACCGAGAACGACTGCATCGGCGGCCCCACCAGCGCCGAAGACCAGGACGGCCACGGCACCCACGTGGCCGGCATGATCACCGGGCCGCAGGGCGTTGCACCCGACGCCCGGTTCTACGCACTGAAGGTGTTCACGACGAGCGATACCAGCGACACCAACATCCTCAACGCGCTCGACCACGTCATCAGCCTGAACACCACCACCCCCGGCACGATCGACCTGATCAACATGAGCCTGGGTGGCGACAACTTCGCCGATCAGGCCACCTGCGATGCGAATGGCGCCGCCTACCTGGCTGCATTCACCACCCTGAACGCCCAGGGCGTCACGATCTTCGTGGCCACCGGCAACGACGCCCAGATCAACCAGATCGGTAGCCCTGGCTGCATCACCGGCGCCGTGGGCGTGGGCTCCACCGGCGACAACACGTTCACCATCGCCTTCAGTTCGTGCACCGACGAGGCAGCTCCCGACAAGGTGTCGTGCTACAGCAACACCACCGCCGTGCAGGGGCCCGGTGAGCTGACCGACCTGCTGGCACCCGGCTGCCTCATCGTCTCCACCGGTCTCGACGGCGCCACCGATGCGGAGAGCTGTGGCACCTCGATGGCCACCCCGTACGCCGTCGGTGCCGCTGCTCTGCTGGTCGAGTACCTGGCCGACAACGTGCTCTCGATGACTCCTGCGCAGATCGAGGCGCACATGGAGACCACGGGTGTGCCGGTCAGCGACTACCGCCTGCCGGTCGGCTCGCCCACGTTTCCCCGTGTCAGCCCGCCGGCGATGATCG
The DNA here is from genome assembly GCA_030645675.1 of Actinomycetota bacterium. Classification (GTDB taxonomy): domain Bacteria; phylum Actinomycetota; class Acidimicrobiia; order Acidimicrobiales; family Ilumatobacteraceae; genus UBA668. The sequence goes on from JAUSLQ010000019.1 coordinate 12,183, forward strand.
GTGCGCTCGCGATCGAGGCGCCGAGCAACTTCCAGATCACCGGCACCACCGCAACCTCGGTGGCCACTTCGTGGACAGGGTCGTCCGGTGCCACCGAGTACCACGTCTACGCCGCTGCCGACGGTGCTCCGGAGTACCTCGCCGGCACCGTCGTCGCGCCGAACACGACGTTCACCGACAACAGCGCGATGTGCGGCACCCTCACCTATCACGTCAAGGCGTTCAACGGCAGCTTCGAGTCGATCGCCTCCAACACCGACACCGACACCGCCCGCCCCTGCCCGCTCACCCCGGGCACGCTGTCCGTCAGCGTGGTCGATGCCGACACTCACGACCTGAACTGGACGGACAGCAACCCCGACGAGACGTCGAACGTGCTGCAGCGCAGCGTGAACGGGGCTGCATTCGCCGACTACCAGGCCCTCGCGGCGGGCACCAGCCTGACGTACACCGACGACGCCGTGGCCTGCGGCGTCTACCAGTACCGCGCGATCGCGGTGCGCAACGGCGACCGCTCGGCGCCCTCCAACGTCGCGCAGCGGGCCGTGTGCGCCCCGGCCAACGACGACTTCGCCAACGCCGAGACTGTGACCGCCGACGTGCCGTCCACCGACACCGAACCGAACGACTCGTACGCCACCGAAGAGGCCACCGACCCGCCCTACTCGTGCCACTTCGGCGGCTCGGGCCCTGGCTTCCAGGGCGTGTGGTACGACATCACGCCGGCGGCGCCCACCCGCGTCACCGTGTCGACCGCCGGCACCACGATCTTCGCCCCCAGCGCGGGCGTGCCCGACACGCTGGTGGCCATCTTCACCGGTGCCGCCGGCAGCCTCACCGAGGTCGCCTGCAACGACGACATCAGCGGTTCCAACTTCCGCTCCACCGTCAGCTCGAACCTGGCGGCGGGAACCACCTACCACGTGTTCGTGTCGCAGTGGGTCGAGCTTCCGATCGCCACGGTGGGCAACCTGGTGACCGCGTTCACCTGGTCGGCGCCCATCGTCGTCCCAGACAACGACCTGGTGCAGGACGCGCGTGTAGTGAGCTCCGGCACCTACACCAACACCGTCACCAGTGCCCAGAACGCCACGACCTCGGCCACCGACCTCGCTCACTCGTGCGCGTTCAACGGTGCGGGCACCGGCATCGCCCCGCGCATCGGTACGCACACCCTGTGGTGGACGTACACGCCGGCGGTGGACGGCACGGTCGACCTCGACACGCTGTCCAGCAGCGGGTCGTTCACCGACACGATCATGACGGTGTACACCGGTACCTCCGGTGCCTTCACCGAGGTGGCCTGCAATGACGACGAGGAGAGCGTCGGCTCGTCGCTGCGTTCGGAGATCCTCGACCTGGCCGTCGCCGGTGGCACGACCTACACCGTCTACGTCTCGCGCTGGAGCACCACCCCCACCGCGACGGCGGGCACCGTGGTGCTCGACGTCGTGTTCGCTGCCGCCCCCGCGGTCGTGGTGGCGCCCACCACGGTCGCTGTCACCGAAGGTGGCGCCACCGACACGTACTCGCTGGTGCTGGCGACGGCGCCGACCGCCGATGTCGAGGTCTCCGTCAGCGGTGACGCCGACTGCTCGGCCGACGTGCCGCTGCTGACGTTCACGACAGCGAACTGGATGGATGCACAGACCGTCACGGTCTCGGCCGTCGACGATCTGCTGGCGGAAGGCACGCACTCGTGCACCATCACGCACGCGGCAGCCAGCGGCGACCCGCTGTACGGCGGCATCGCCGTGGCCGACGTGAACGGCACGGTCACCGACCGAGTGCTGGTCCCGGCGGTGACGATCACGAAGACTGCGGTCGCATCGTCGCTGCCCGAGCCGGGCGGGGTGTTCACGTTCAACCTGTTGATCCACAACCAGTCGGCGGTCGCCGTCACGATCGACTCGCTCACCGACGACGACACCCTCTCCGCGGCCTGCACGGCGCTGGTGGGCACCTCGCTCACCGCCGACGACTCGGCGCCCGGTGGCGCCGACGAGGCCACCTGCACCTCGTCGGCCGTCCACACCGAGGCCGGTAGCTACCAGACGACGGCGAGCGTCGGCGTCTCGAACGCGTTCGACGAGACCGACTCGGCATCGGACAACGAGACCGTCAGCGTCACCGACCTGGCGCCCGTCGCCTCCGTCGAGGTGACCGCGAACCCGACCTCGGTTCCGGAGACCGGCGGCCTCGTGACGTTCACCCTCGTGGTCACCAACCAGTCGGTCGAGCCGGTGACGATCTCGTCGCTGTCCGACTCCGACCTCACCCTCGGCGCGGTCTGCGGCGACGCAGTGGGCACCACGCTGGGGTTGGGTGGCACGTACCTGTGTGCGTTCACCAGCAACGTGTCGGGCTCGTACGCCAGCGGTGTTCCGCACGTCAACACCGTCACGGTGGCGGTGACCGACAACGATGCGGGCACGGCCAGCTTCAGCGACGACGCCACGGTGAACTTCACCGAGGTGGTGGTCGTGGCGCCCACCACGACCGTGCCGCGCAATCGCCCGCTGCCGGCGACCGGCCAGGACAGCTCCCGGCTGGTGGCGCTGGCCGGCGGGCTGGTGGTTGCGGGCCTGGTGCTGACCGCTCGCCGTCGCGGTCGTGGCGCTGCCGCCCCCGGCTGAGGCCGCAGCGGCAGGGACGGCCGCGGTCCCTGTGACGGCCGCGCCCCCGTGACGGCAGCGGCCCTGGCCGCCGGCGTTTACGCCAGCAGGGCGAGTGCGTTGTCCAGTTCGTGGCCGTCGAACTCCGGCCACGGTCGGTCGGTGAAGTACACCTCTGTGCCGACGCTCTGCCACAACATGAAGTTCGAGACCCGCAGCTCGCCGGAGGTGCGCACCATCACATCCACCGGCGGCAATGCCGGCAGGTAGAGGTTCCGGGCGATCGATGCCTGGTCGATGGTGCCCTCGGCAGCCGCCGCCCGCGCGGCGTGCACCATCTCCGCGTGACTGCCGTAGTCGAACGCCACCGTCAGCACCATGCCCGTGTTCGTCGCCGTGTCGGCGATGGCCTTGCGGATGGCCCGCTGCACGTACTTCGGGGTGCGTGCCTCGGGACTGTCGAACGGGCGCCCCATCCACTGGATGCGCACGTTGAGCTCGTTCAGCTCGGCCACGCGCCCGAACAGCTTCTTGTGCAGGCCCAGGATGTGGCGCACCTCGGTGCGCGGCCGCACCCAGTTCTCCGTCGAGAAGCCGAACACGGTGAGCCAGCCGACGTTGCGGGTGACCGCCACGCGCACCAACCGGGCGAGGTTCTCCTCGCCCTCGGTGTGGCCCTCGGTGCGAGGCAGGTGCTTGCGCTTGGCCCAGCGGCCGTTTCCGTCCATGATGCACGCGACGTGCACGGGGCGTGCCGTGACGCCGCTTCCTGCCTGCGGAACGGTCGCCCTTGCTGGGGCAGCCGTTTCTGCCGGGTTGGCAGCGGGCGGGCGGGCGGTGGGCACGGACATCCACCCTAGTGGCCGGTCGCTGCCCGGGACGGCAGTTCTCGGTGCCAGATCGCATGCGTGCCTGCACGGCGGCGGTCCACGTGGGACAATGGGACGATGAGCGCCAAGACCTCCGATGCGGTGTCGTTGCACCACGTCATCGTCGTCGGTGGCACTCCAGCGGAGTGGGCCGCAACCGGTGACGAGCAGTGGGCGGCGCGGCTGGGGGAGATGGGCAAGGTGGCCGACCACGTCGGCGCCCAGTGGCTGGTGGTGCGCCCGTTCGGGCCAGGGCTAGCAGGGGGTTCCGGGGTTGCCGAGGTGGCAGCGACGCCGCCCGCGCCGCCCGCGTCAGCCCCTGATCGCACGGTCACCATCGGCGGGTGCCAGGTGACCGCGCAGTCGCAACCCGACGGTCGCCAGCGGCTGACCATGGCGGTCGCCGCCTTGCACGCGGCAGGCGAGCCGATCGACGAGGCGTCGATCGCCTCGCTGCTCAACGCCCCGGCGGCAGCCGATCCCGACCTGGTCGTGGTGGTGGGAGCCAAGCACCGCCTGCCGCAGTCGTTGGCGTGGGAGCTGGCCTACAGCGAGCTGGTGTTCGTCGACCTGCCGTGGCAGCACTTCGGGCCGCGCCAGCTGGAGGACGCGATCGCGTCCTTCGCCCACCGCCACCGCCGCTTCGGCGGCATCGACTAGGCGGGGAACGTGGCCAGCCATCTCTACAACGACACCGCTGTGGTGCTGCGCACCTACAAGCTGGGCGAAGCCGACCGCATCGTGGTGCTGCTGACCGAGGAGCACGGCAAGGTGCGCGCCGTGGCGAAGGGCGTGCGCAAGACGATGTCGCGCTTCGGCGCCCGGCTGGAGCCGATGAGCCACGTCAAGGTGCTGCTGGCCCAAGGGCGCGAGCTCGACATCGTCAGCCAGGCCGAGGCCGTCGAGTCGCTCGCCCCACTGATGGCCGATCTCGACCACCTCACATCGGGCATCGCCGTGCTGGAGGCCGCCGACCAGATGGCGCTGGACCGCGAACCGAACCGCGGGCTGTACCGAATGGTGGTGGGGGCGCTGCGCACGATCGCCGCCGACGGTGGCCCGTTGGTGGTGCCGGCGTTCTTCTGGAAGCTGCTGGCGGCCGAGGGCGTGCAGCCGGAGCTGCACGCATGCGTGCGGTGCGGCGAGCCGGGCCCGTTGGTCGCCTTCGACATGGACCAAGGCGGCGCGCTGTGCCGTACCTGCCGCACTGGTGCCCCGCTCAGCGACGACGCGCTCGACGTGATGCGCATGATCCTGGGTGGTCGCCTGAACGACGCGCTGGCGCTGCCCCGCTCACCCACCACGCACGAGGTGGCCACGCACGCGACGAAAGCGCTGGAGCACCACATCGAACGCCGCCTGCGCACCGTCGCCATGTTCGAGACCCACTGACCCACTGACCCGCGGTCGTCCCGCGGGCGGTGGCGCAGGCGGTGGCGCAGGCGGTGGCGCGGTCAGCAGTCGCCGTAGAGGAAGACGGGCACCTCGCCGGTCTCCATCGACAAGATGGTGACGTCGGCCGCTGCCGGGAGGTTGCTGACGTAGTCGCCGGCCTCGTTGAAGGTGCCGAACGGGACGCCCGAGGATTCCAGCACGAGCCGGATGCCGTCGACATCGCCGCCGCCCACGGAGTAGCAGCCTCCGGGCTCGACGTGCATCGCCGGCAGGTTGCTCCAACGGGTGCCGATGGTGGCGCCTGACGTGGAGCGCAGCGAGCCGGTCGCATCGCCGCCGTACACCCAGCCCGTCAGCTGCATGGCCGCGGCGGTGGCGCCACCGAACTCGGCGCAGAACCCGATCGCCCAGCAGACGCTGCGGCCGTGAGGAGCGACGAAACCGGTGTCGCCCTCGGCCGTGGTGTACTGCCCGATGCCGTCGGCGTTGGGGTAGTCGACGCTGACGTCGCTGGCGGGAGCGCCCAGCCCGGCGACCAGTGCGTCGTACACGCCGGCCAGCTCGTCGCCCAAACGGTGCGGCCCGATGCCGTTGCCGTGCAGCTCCAGGGGCGGTACTGCCGGCACCGTGGTGGTGCTGCTCGTCGACGTGCTGACAGCGGACGATGAGGTGGAGGATGCATCTGCCGCCACCGACGTGGTGGTGGCATCGCCGCTGGTGGAGGTCGCGCCGTCGGCGCCGTCCGTGCCGGCAGGGGCGCCCACCTGGCGCGAACTGCTGCAGGCGGCGCCCAGCAGCAGAGTGGCGGCCAGCAGGCCGGCGGCGATCGGGCGGCGGTTCATGAGAACAGCGGCGCGTGGCCGCATCCGTTGATGTCGCCGTACTGCTGCTGGATGTCGCCGTCGCTACCGGTGGCGGGGAAGGTCTGTGCGGCGTCGATGGTGACCAGCGTGAAGTTGTGGTGCAGCAACCGGGTGGTGACCGTCCAGCCACCGGCCCCGTCGGTTTCGGCGGTCGTGAGGCTGGTGTAGATGCGGCCGGCGGCACCGTCGCACCACAGGCCCTCGTACGGGCCCTGCGCCGATAGGCGGCCGACGAACATCGCACCGCCGCTGACGTGCCAGGGCTTGATGCAGTAGTCGGTGTTCAACGTCAGGAACGTGAACACGGCGCTGCCGGCGCTGGTGGTGCCGATGGCCAGCACCGCCACGGGCGGGGGTACGGCAGCGCCAAGGGAGTGGTCGAAGTCGTTGAAGCTGATCTCCACGTGGTCGGCGAAGCCGATGGGTACCTCGGTGTCGCTCTGGGCGCCGCTGGCCAGCTGGGCATGCACGTGCGGCACACCACCCAGGCTGTACTCGGTGACGGTGTCGTCGGCGAGGTCGCCGTCGATGTCGCCATGGATGGTGGTGCCGATGTCGGCCCCGGCCGGGATGCCGGCTGCGCCGGGGCAGCCGCCGGGGGAGGTGGGTGGCGTGGTGGGTGCCGGCGTTGGGGGCGTGGTCGCTGCGGTGGTGCCCGGGGCGGTGGGCGACGGCGCGGTGGTGGGCGCTGCCGAGGTGGTGCCGCCACCGGCGGAGGAACCGGGGGCCCCGATGTCAGTGCTGCTGGTGGATCCGCCGGCGGTGCCCGTGCCGGAGCTGATGCTCTGGCTGTCGCTGCACCCTGCGGTCAGCCCGACCAGTGCCGTGAGCACCGCTGCCACGACCGCCGGTCGCCTTCGACTACACGTCATGAACTGCTCCTTCGTTCTCGCCGAGGAGAACACGTGTCACGCTCATCCTTGCACTTTTCCCAAATGATCTCGCGGTCGCTCGCGGTCGCCCCGTAGCCTTGCAGCCCTATGGCTGCCACCGAACTCGACCAGGTCGTCAACCTCTGCAAGCGCCGCGGGTTCGTGTACCCCTCGGCCGAGATCTACGGCGGTTTCCGGTCCAGCTACGACTACGGCCCGCTCGGTTCGCTGATGCTGCGCAACGTCCGCGAGGCCTGGATCCGCACGATGGTGCAGCAGCGCGACGACGTCGTGCTGATCGACGCGGCCATCCTCGCCCCGCCGCAGGTGTTCGAGGCCAGCGGCCACCTGGCCAACTTCAGCGATCCGTTGGTCGACTGCACGAAGTGCAAGCAGCGCTTCCGCGAAGACCACCTCGTCGAGCCCGATGTCTGCCCCGGGTGCGGTGCGAAGGGTTCGTTCACCGCTGCCCGCGCGTTCAACCTGATGTTCAAGACCCACGCCGGCCCCGTGGAGGGCAGCGGTGCCGAGGTCTACATGCGCCCCGAGACCGCGCAGGGCATGTTCGTCAACTTCCTCAACGTGCAGCAGACCAGCCGCAAGAAGCCGCCCTTCGGCATCGCCCAGGTGGGCAAGAGCTTCCGCAACGAGATCACTCCCGGAAACTTCATCTTCC